>NZ_BAABWF010000010.1:0-136547 GCF_040366405.1 Arenicella sp. 4NH20-0111 | reverse complement strand
GTATCAACCTATCTATCTTTCGTTAAATAATTACCAACTAAACACGATACCGAACCAGTCTTGTTCATCCAAAAATGAAATAAGCACCAAGCCGGTAATCATTTCGCGCTAAACCTATAACTTTATTCAAGGCCGCACTCTATCAACGCATTGCGTCAAAAATATGACTCAAAACGTCGAAACCATTAATGCCACAGACACAACGAGCATCTGCGGCAGCCAGCCAAAGAGCAAACTAGACTCTTCGACTCTATAAATTTTCACAAACCCGAGACATTCAGCCCAGGTAAACCTGTCTTCGCCAAAGCAGCAATCAACTCAACTCTAGCAACCAACAAGATGGTGCCCACGATCGGAATTGAACCGATGGCCTCTCCCTTACCAAGGGAGTGCTCTACCCCTGAGCTACGTGGGCAAATCAATATGACTAATACGATACGCTCAAATAAAAAATGAACCTTTCGGCCCATCTTTCAAAAAAACACACTTAAAATTGAGTGGAGCGGGTGATGGGAATCGAACCCACACCATTAGCTTGGAAGGCTAAGGTTCTACCGTTGAACTACACCCGCAACAAAATCAACCATTAGCATACAAGAAGATCAACTTGACTGCTTGCACCACTAACAATAAAAGACAACTCAATAAGTGGTGGTGGGGGCTGGATTCGAACCAGCGTACTCAGAGAGAACGGATTTACAGTCCGTCGCCTTTAACCACTCGGCCACCCCACCTTATATCTACGGCGAATACTTTAACGCCGTTTCACATCAACTGAATGGAGCCTGCAGTCGGAATCGAACCAACGACCTACTGATTACAAGTCAGTTGCTCTACCTACTGAGCTATGCAGGCTTGTGCCTCATTCAGGTCGCGCATTTTAGGTCGAGTTGGGTTCAAATACAACGTTTCTTTCAAAAAAAATTATAAAAAATTGAGTTTTTATTTTTGTTGCTTAAATTTACTTAAAAAAACCAATTAAATCATTGCGTTCTGCAAGTATGCGGCCCGAGTTTAACCGAATTCTCACCCCAGTCGATATCGCTTAGCTTCTCTAGCTTTGATGAAGACTGACCCAAAACAAAGTGAAGCCAATAACTATTAGGTAACAACACCGTTTCGTTCTGCATTTTTACATCATTCAATTTCCCTTGAAACAAACGCAAAGCAGTATCCGCCGTTTCTTGTGAGCTGTATATACCAAGCGAAATAATATAGTTGCCACTCTCGAGCTTTCGCGAAAAATGATCCAAGATCCTCTGACGCTTAAGCTCTAGCCTAGCATCCGCCACCAATGCACTGTTTTCAAATGGCCCAAGAAACAAGCGGTAGACATCCGATTTTTGGCTTGCTCGAGCTGACTTCTGATAATCAACATTGGCGTTAAATAACACAGCCTGCGCTAACTCATAGCTCTCTTGATGCATAAAAGGCCCCAAGCGATAACAGACTCCAGAGCCCGACACACTACTGCCTACCTGCGCCAGAACCTCATCAGTGTCGACCTTGGGCAACTGCGATTGAGCATCAAATTGATCGAAATCACTGCGCTTATCTTGGCTATAAAATCGTTCTTCAATTTCTTTATTTAGCCTGACGAAGTGGGGATTCAATTCCGGCTTTTCGGAATAGATATGCGGCGCAATGTTAGCTTGAGTAGGCCAGAAAAAGACGGCAATATTTGCCAAAACCAACACCAATAAAATTCGAGTCACTTAAATTCTCCAGAACGCAGTAGACACAACAACCCATGAAAGATCAGACTTGATTGGACAGACACTGGCAACTGAGTTTTCAAAGATTTAGCCAGCCAGCGCGCGTCTCCGCCACACACTATAACCTTCCAGGGCGAATCATTACCAACAGAATCCACACATTCCTCGATCACCCTCTCCACTGCTCCGGCCAACCCATAATAGGCGCCTGCATTCACACATTGATTAGTATCTCTTCCAATTACGCTACCAACACTCTTCATTTTAGATCGAATGCCTGCTGTCTTGCCTACCAGCGAATCATGCATTAAGCGTGCTCCCGGCAAAATAACCCCGCCTCTAAAAACGCGCTCACGATCCAAAACGTCAACCGTTACCGCTGTACCAGCATCAACAACAATATAATTTCCGTCACTTTCATCTACATCCCTTACCCCTAACGCAGCGACCCATCGATCCACACCAAGTCGATCCAAGGCAAGATAATCATTTATCACACCACCGGCATGTTTAGTTACTTTGGCAAAAATTGGCTCTATTGCAAAAGCAGATAGACACGCCTGAATGAGCTGGCCATTTCGCTCTTCTCCAGCCACACTGGAGATCGCAACACACTCAACGATCGACTTATTAGCCTGGATGCCAGATAAGTCAGGCAAGGACGAATAGTCAATCACCCCGTGATCTGATATTTCGTGCTCCAAGGTAGGCAATGAAGCCCATTTAAGTCGAGTATTACCCGCATCCAGCAAAATAATCATTACAGGTCAACCAATCTAACACTTCTACTGCTGTCATCGATTCTCTCAATACTTCCATTTACTTCAATAAGCAATGCTCCGGTCTCATCAACGCCGCGCATCACACCCACAATATCGGACTCAGGTCCGATAATTCTGATCTTTTTATCAGCGTAGCTGCTTAGCGCGTTCCACCGCTCAGTTAATACGGAAAAGCCATCTTTTGAGAACTGCGATAGCATCGCACTTATGACCGAGATTAAATCGGCAGCCAGCGTATTCCGATTAACCGAAACACCCAAACCTGCCAGATCTTGCCAATCATAGCCAGACTCGGCCGACCAGTTTGACTGATGAACATTCAAACCTAGTCCAATCACAACATTGCAAGACCCTGATGATTCGCCTGCAACATCAACCAGAATGCCACCCAACTTATCATTGCCGACCAGCAGGTCGTTTGGCCACTTAATCGTTACACCAGCCGAATATTGGAGATTCAGGTATTCCGCTACCACCAAACCAACCGCTAAACCCAAGCCAGTAATGGTTGCTGGCCAATGGTCAAACCCCCAACTAACTGACAACATAATGTTTCGATAGGGGGCTGACTGCCAATCATTGCCTCTTCGTCCACGCCCCTTTGACTGTGTTTCGGCCAAACAGACCGTAGCCTTACCGAGCTCAATCGGTTTCGACAGCAAGTGAGAATTCGTCGACTCGATTGATTGCTGCACCTCTATTTCACCCACCAAGGGTCTAACAGCTGAACCCAAGTTCTGTGTAATAACATCAACCTCAAGTAAGTTCACGTCATCCTCAAGAACATACCCAACCCCCCTAACGGCGCTCACAGGAAGGCCATGCTCAACCAAGGCTTGAATCCTTTTTTGAATGGCCATTCTGGATACGCCTAACTCAGCGCCCAGCTCTGAACCTGACGTCGCACCCGGTCTATTCAGAAACTCTATTATTTTTTTCTCATTTTGCATGCCACAAGTTTAGCAAAAATGAGACCGAGTGCAGTTGTAAAATTTCCAGCCATGAATCTCTTAAGGCGAAGCGATCAACTACGCAGTCACAATTTACTTCGATTTCGAGAAATAGTGATTTAGCTCCGGCTTGCAACTTCCACACTTCGAGCCCGCTCCACACGTCTGAGCTAGGTCAACACTTGATTTGGCGCCTTCATCAATTGCACTACGAATACGTTTATGAGTGATTCCAAAACAGGAACACACTAACTCATCTCTACCGTCACTCTCGCCGCGCACCAACATTGCTGTATCAAGGGCGCTCGAGCTCATAAATGATTCCGTCATCCATGCTCTACTTGGTAGATCACTCGCGCACCCACCCTGAAACAGAAACGTTTCAATATTACTTCCTGCGTATGTAGCCGCCACGTAACGATCTTTAAGTGAATTGCGATACTCGAGCACCTCGATATTCTTCGACGTCTCGCTGTAGCTTCCTGCGTCCGACGCTAGCTCAGCCCTCCAATCCGTCGTCTCATCAAACCCCAGTAAGGCAACCCACCCTCCTTCAAATTGATTTAAAGACCAAAAGTCGTATTTTTCCAACGAATTAAACGGACGCTTACTCACCATACGAACCCAGTACCGATGCATCAGCGGCAGCACCGACACATTGGAGGCTTTAAACTCTGGCTGACCTGATATCGGATCTACATTAGGGCGCACCAATGTGTTAGCTGTAGACGCTTTCGCGTACTTTCTATTCCAGTGAATTGGCATGAACGCCTGGCCAGAATCGATAGAATCATCAATTTTAACTTGTAATGAAACCTCTCCAAGCGCATTAAACACACGCGCTATCGCATGATGTTTAAGGCCAAATTTCATTGCGTCACTGGGATTCAATTCAATAAAAGCCACGTCATCATGCGACGTCAACTTAGGAGCACTCCCGGTTCTAGTCATGGTGTGCCACTGATCGCGTAAGCGACCGGTGTTGAGAACCAGGCTATTTTCGCTAATCACTTTGACCGCATCAGCCAAACTGGCTTTTGATGCCACGAATCGCGCCTTCCCCGATTGAGTGAAGAACTTCCGATCCGTAAACATTCGTTGAGACCCTAATGGATTACTGGAATTCACAGGCCATTGGATAGGGGATAAGCGCTCGTAGTCATCATCACTGACATTAGCAAGACCACTCAAATCAAAGTCTCGCGTTCCGTCGTTTTCAAAAGACGACAATCTCGCGTGCTCACGAAAAATATCAGCCGCAAGCTTGTAATTGAAATGCTCACCAAAACCCAATTTTTCGGCCACTTGTGTTAGCGCCCACCAATCCGGCTTAGCAACTCCATCAGCTTTAACAAAACCTCGCTGGCGACTAATTCTTCGCTCGGAATTTGTCACTGTGCCATCCTTTTCACTCCAGCCCTCGGCCGGCAAAAGTATGTCAGCAAACTCAGTCGTGTCATTATCGGTGATGTCCGACACGATGACCGTTTCACAGCGCTTTAACGCAGCGACCACAGACTCGCTGTCCGGAAGACTAACGGCAGGGTTAGTTGCCATAATCCAGACCAACTTGACCTTATCGTCGTGTATCGCTTGAAACAGATCAACCGCCTTAAGCCCCGGCGTTTCAGCCATGGTCGGCGCCCGCCAAAATCTCTTTACTCGATCAATTGAGGCATCATCAAAATCCATATGCGCCGCCAACATATTAGACAGCCCACCCACTTCACGGCCGCCCATCGCATTAGGCTGTCCTGTAATCGAAAAGGGGCCTGCTCCTTCGTAGCCAATTTTTCCAGTTGCTAAATGACAATTGATGATTGAGTTACATTTATCCGTGCCACTCGATGATTGATTAATGCCTTGAGAATAGAAACTAATGGTCTTTTTGGTATTCGCGAATAAACTGAAAAAACGCTCCAAATCGCTTTTCTCTACACCACAAGATTTTGAAACAGCCCCCATATCCGCGTATTTCACTGAATCGGCAACACGCTCAAAGTTCTCTGTAGATTCGGCTATGAATGCCTCATCCAAGCGGCCCGATTGCATTAGATAATTCAGCAAACCTTGAAACAAAAAGTTGTCTGAACTTGGGGTGATGGCGAGATGAAGGTCGGCGATGTCCGCGGTGACGGTTCGGCGCGGGTCGATCAAAATCACCTTCATATTTGGGTTCGATTCTTTTGCCTGGACAATTCTCTGATACAGAACCGGATGAGTCCAAGCTGTGTTTGACCCAATTAGCACGATCAAGTCTGCGAGCTCTAAATCTTCATAGCAACACGGCACCGTGTCTGAACCGAATGCCCTCTTATACGCAGCAACCGCAGACGACATGCAAAGCCTGGAATTCGTGTCAACATTAGACGTACCCAAAAAACCCTTAGCTAACTTGTTAGCCACGTAATAGTCTTCGGTTAACAACTGACCAGACAAATAAAATGCAACGCTGTCTGGACCGTATTTATCAATGGTTTGCTGCAATCGCTTGGCTATCTCCGCGGTGGCTCCGTCCCATGAAATAACCTGACCATCAACCATTGGGTGAGTTAGTCGCTTCGGTGCGCGCTCTTTATCAACTGTCTCTGATAACGCACTCCCTTTACTGCAAATACGCCCAAAATTAGCTGGGTGGGATTTATCGGCCATAACCAATGGCGTTGATATTCCCTCACCAAGGCCAACGTCCAATCCACACCCGACCCCGCAGTAGGGGCAGGTCGTTTTTTTTTGCATTATTTACACGCTAATTTTGAGGTTAATCGCCAAGCAAAATGACGTCTTCATTGTCAATCCCGACCTTATACGTCGCAACTTGAACATCTTCCTCGACGCACTCTCCAGTAATTAGGGAAAAGTGCTGTTTATAAAGCGGAGAGGCAACAACCAGCTCATCTCCGATATTTCCAATCACGCCGCGCGACATCACATTTGCTTTACCCAGCGGGTCCCAATTATCTATCGCGAATACCTTTTGCTCAGTATCTGGGACATAAAACAAAGCAACCTGCTGATTATCTATCTTTGCGCATACGCCTGAGTTAGCAATCAGATCGTCTTTAGAACATATTATTGAGGTATTCATATTAGCCCTTTTAAACTCAAGTCTTCTTAGCCAACCGCTTTAAATTGGCTGCGATTCTTCTCCGCCTCTGAAGCTGGACGTAGCTGCCCGCGCTCCTCAACAAAAAGAACATTTTCATCTTCACCATCCGAATTAACAAACTGCCTGAAACGCTTCAGTTTCTCAGCATCATTAATCGCTGTTTTCCACTCACATTGATAAGTATCGATGACATGCTGCATCTGCGCTTCAAGCTCATCGCATATACCAAGTGAATCTTCAATAATGACTTCCTTTAGGTACTCTAAACCGCCCTCTAGATTCTCGAGCCACACGGAGGTTCGCTGCAAACGATCGGCGGTTCGCACGTAGAACATCAGATACCTATCAATGTATTTAATCAGTGTCGGAGTATCTAAATCAGTAGCAAATAAGTCCGCATGCCGCGGCTTCATACCGCCATTTCCTGACACATACAGATTCCAACCGTTCTCAGTGGCAATAACACCAATGTCTTTACTTTGCGCTTCTGCACACTCACGCGTGCAACCCGAGACTGCCATTTTAAACTTGTGGGGCGTACGCAACCCTTTGTATCGATTCTCGAGATCAATAGCCTGACCGACTGAATCTTGAACCCCATAACGACACCAAGTACTGCCAACGCAAGATTTTACGGTCCTAAGCGCCTTTGCGTAAGCGTGTCCAGTTTCTAAGCCAGCCTCGATCAATTCGCCCCAGATGCTTGGCAAATCATTGAGTCGCGCACCAAAAAGATCCACCCGCTGACCGCCAGTGATCTTTGAATATAAGCCATACTTTTTGGCGACTTGACCGAGAGCTATTAGCTGATCAGGGAGGATTTCTCCGCCAGGCACTCTGGGGACAACAGAATACGTCCCATCTTTTTGCATGTTCGCCATAAACGTGTCATTGGTATCTTGCAGAGGAACAAGATCAGCTTCTAAAACGTGTTCGTTCCACAAAGAAGCCATAATAGAGCCAACGGCTGGCTTACAGATATCACAACCACGCCCCTGACCATGCTTAGCAATTAACTCATCGAAGGTGGTTGTTTTCGTCGCCTGAGCGATGGTGTATAGCTCTTGTCGAGTGTGCGGAAAATGCTCACATAGATCTGTGTTTACTTCGATACCGCGAGCACTGAATTCAGCATCAACAACGTTTTTCAAAAGAGCGGCACATCCGCCACAACCCGACGCTGCCTTAGTGCAGCCTTTTACGTCTGCAACGCTTGAACAACCGCCGTCAATGGCATTAACGATATCGCCTTTACTCACGTTGTGACAGGAGCAAATAGTAGCGCCCAAAGGAAGGGCATCTGCCCCCAAAGCTGGTTTCTCTCCATCAATTGAAGGCAAAATCAAACTCTCGGGGTCGTCTGGTAAATCAATATCATTAAGGTAATATTGCAACAAAGTGTCATAGTCCTCAGCATCACCCACTAACGTGGCTCCGAGCACCTTTTTGCCATCAGATGACACATTGAGCCTTTTGTACACATCGTTTCGCTCGTCACTGAAAACGAAGGCTTGAGAATCCTCCGACACTCCTTTTGAATCGCCTATCGAGCCAACATCGACACCGAGCAGTTTCAACTTAGTGCTCATGTCAGCGCCAGTAAACGATACTTTCTCACTACTTAATTGAGATACCGCTGCTTCTGCCATACGGTATCCCGGAGCCACCAAACCGTAGATAAAATTACCTAAAACAGCGCACTCTCCGATCGCGAAAATATTCTCGTCCGACGTTTTGCATTGATAGTCAATTTCTATGCCACCCCGCTCTCCGACTTTTAAGTCGGCGTCACGTGCCAACTGATCATATGGGCGAATGCCTGCTGAAAAAACGATCATGTCGGTTTCAAGTTCGGTCTCGTCGGCGAACTCCATTTTCAATCGCAAATTCTCGCCTTCAACAATCCGCTGAGTGGCCTTGCCGGTGTGAACCTTCACGCCTAGCGCTTCAATCTTTCTTCGCAACATATTACTGCCGCCTTCGTCCAACTGCACTCCCATCAAGCCAGGAGCAAACTCTACAACGTGAGCTTCTAACCCTAAGTTTTTCAGGGCATTGGCACACTCTAGACCCAATAATCCACCGCCAACCACGACTCCGACTTTTTTACCCTTAGCAGACGCTTTGATTTCGCCTAGATCGTCAATGGTCCGATACGCGAGACAATGTGCTTGATCCTTGCCAGGTATGGGTGGAATGAAAGGGAAAGAGCCGGTGGCGAGAACCAACCGATCATAGTCAAAACGGCGACCACCTTCGGTCACCACTTGCTTGTTATCTCTGTCGATTTTACTTACAAAATCGCCGAAGTGCGCTTCCACACCCCAATCCTTATATTGCTCTCTAGTACCCATCGCGAGATCGTCAGGCTGCTTGCCATCAAAAACTTCAGACAAATGCACTCGGTCATAGGCAGGTCTGGTCTCCCCTCCAATGATAGTAATTTGGGAATCAACATCAGAGTTGACCAATGTTTCTACGTAATGGTGTCCAACCATTCCATTGCCTACAACAACTACTTTCATAATATTACCGTAAAAAAAAACGGCGGCTGACGTAGCCGCCGTTAAATAGAACATCTTAAGGAGTTAGATGAAAAAGCGAAAAAACGAGCCGATTTAACGGCATCGCACTTCTTCACTTAAGTTAACTAAAGCAAGCAGCGTGCCAACTTTTTTCAACAGCAAAACAAGGCCTTATTTAGAGCGCTCGCAGGACATTTGCACCAATATGCACCCAACAACGACTTTCTTGCACCAGCAAACGCCATCCATGTCCTGCGAGTTAAATTGATTTCTAAAACTAGAAAAGGCCTCGCGCAAGCGAGGCCTTTTCTTGAACATAATTGAGAATGAATTTCTAAAACTTAAAACCGGCCCAAATCCACACTTTCTTACTATCCACCTTACTGAAGCTGGAATCTCCTGCGGTGTAATCAGCAAACTTAACGCCTCCTGAAAACCCATCTCCAAACTTTCGTGAGTAAAGCAAGTTAATTTCATCACCAAGGTCATCGGCGCCATTGAGAGCTACGTCACTGGAGTAATCATGATAAGTAGCCACCCATTTTCCACCACCGACGGTGCCTGACAACGTTAGGTAAATGTCATCCAAACCTTGAGCCGGGGTAGCTAAAAACTGATCCGCCCACCCATTGAACTTATGCAGAGTGGCTAGCGGTGTTGCAAATCCTCTCAAACCGCCATCAGACCCTAACGATTCATACCCAAGCTTAGCGGTAATTCCACCTAACGTGGCACCGCCTTCTAGAAAAACATAGTCTGTATCGAAAACATCATTGGTTTCTTGAGTCGCGTATTCGGCAGCGTACAGTATTTTATTATCACCGAGCTTCGAACTTCCTTTGTAGCTAATACCGTAGGTATCCAATGAATTATCCGTCGCATTGTCCATCTCCAACAAGTAAGCGTACGCCACTAACTTACCTTGACCGACCTTATAAGAGGTATTAAGAATCAAATCCTTACTGTCGATATCCCTCTCATCAGCAAAAATTCTATTTCGCTTATCAATGTATGAAGCGCTGACCTGAAAACCCTTAACGGGTGTGTAGCTAAATACCGCGGCATCAAACGTCTGGCGATCCTGCCTCCAACCTACGTGCCCCACAAACCGATGACCATCCAAGGTTATAACCTGACGGCCAACTTTGGCTGTAAATGTGTCACTAGAGTATGAAACAAACGCCTGATCAATCTCGGTAGATTCAGGGTCGGCCACCACAGAAAACTCACCGGTTCGGTCACCCGTCGGAGGCACGCTGAAATCATCGATGAGTTCAATATTATTCTCAATCTCGATAAGCGCTGAGAATCCGTCTATTGTTTTGGTTTTAAATCCTAAACGAGATCTCAACGTCAGCGCATCTGCGTCCTGCAAAGCGTTATCTTGAGATACATTTTCATACCTTAAACGAAAATCACCGTAAAATGCATTTGCGTTTTCTTTCGCATTGGAGACCCCAGAAGCGCACGCTGCGTGTACAGATAGCGCCAGGAGACCATATTTATGTATATTTTGTTTATTGAAATTCTTCATAGAGCTACTTCTCTCGTAATTTGTAGTTTGTCGAATAAACCGTCAGATACTGCCTAGTCATTTATTAAAACACTAAACAGCTTCTTCAGTGATCGGCTCGTTAGTTTTTCGAGCTCTGTTGTTGTTTTCTTGTTTTGCGACGCTAAAGTTCACCACGCCCTTCTTCTCATACAAGAAAGACAGAACCTGTTGTCTATAAAAATTAAACTGCTCATTCTTTGATAACGCCACGCGCTCTCGAGGCCTAGGCAAATCAATGGATAATAGTTCGCCAACCTTAGCGGCAGGACCATTGGACATCATTACAATTTTGTCTGACATTAAAACGGCCTCATCCACATCATGCGTAATCAACACGACGGTTGTGTTGAGTTCTTTCTGAATTTCCATCACAGAGTCTTGCAAGTTAGCGCGAGTTAACGCATCCAGAGCACCAAAGGGCTCATCCATCAGCATGACTTTAGGTTGCATTGCCAAACATCTCGCGATACCCACACGTTGCTTCATTCCGCCCGATATCTCATGCGGCATTTTGTGCATTGCATGATCCATTTTAACCAACTCAAGATTATGTTCGATCCAACTTTTAATCTCCGCTCTGCTCTTCTTACCTTTAAATACCTTTTCCACTCCTAGAGCCACATTATCGAAGACACTCAACCACGGCATGAGCGCATGACTTTGAAACACCACCGCTCGATCTGGACCAGGCTCATTGACTTCCTTGCCTTCGAGTATCACACCACCAGAAGTTGCTTGGTAAAGTCCGGCGATAATGTTCAGCACTGTCGATTTACCACAGCCAGAATGGCCAATAATTGAAACAAACTCACCTTTCTCAATCGAAAAATTGACATCATTAAGTGCTGTGTAGACTCCATTGTTGGTAGGAAAGTCGATACCAACTTGAGAAATCTCTAAAAACTTATTAGCCACGATACTATCTCCTAACGCAATATTGCTTGTTTGTCCCAACTAACGAAGCGTTGAGCCATCAAAATTAGCCTATCCAGAGCAAAACCAATCAACCCAATGACCACCACAGCAACCATGATTCTCGAAAGAGAGTTTGATGATCCATTCTGAAACTCATCCCAAACAAATTTCCCTAAGCCTGGGTTTTGAGAAAGCATTTCCGCTGCAATCAATACCATCCATCCTGTGGCCAATGAAAGCCTCAATCCAGTGAATATCATCGGAATGGAAGCTGGCAAAATGATTTTCCGCACATGCGTCAGAGCAGGCAACTGAATAACCCGACTTACGTTGAGTAAGTCCTTATCCACGTTCGCAACACCCACCGCTGTGTTTATCAATGTCGGCCACAAACAGCAGAGAGCAACCGTCAGTGCCGAGTTTAAAAACGACTTCTCAAAATACGGATCATCGGTGACGTAAAGCGCGCTAACCACCATGGTAATTAGCGGTAACCATGCCAACGGTGATACTGGTTTAAAAATCTGAATCAGAGGATTCATTCCTTTATAGACCGCATCACTTAAGCCACATGCGATACCCAGCGGGATAGCGATAGCTGACGCAATAAAAAAACCGAATAACACCGTTTTCAAACTGGTGAAAATTTGATCAAAAAAAGTTTCTTTACCCGTGTATTTTCGAACTTTAATAACCGCATTAGGATTTTTCTCAGCTTTTTTGGCATTGCGTTTATCCTGTCGCTCGTAAAACGCAGCCTTCTTAACCTGCTCAGCATTATGCTCGTCAATCAAACTTAAACTTTGTTGATACACTTGTTTCGGACCAGGGAATTGGCCCAACGATGTGTCTATACGACTCGCCGAGACATTCCAAATGAACAGAAAAATTATAATTCCGAGGAAGGGATAGATCACGTCTTTTACGTCGATCGACGTAAAAGCATCAACCATCTTCCCCAGCGCCTTAGCGGCGCTGCTCATTTCATTCTCATTGCTATTTACTTGCGTTGTCATTTACCGGACCCTCTGGCCTAAAATCAGTGCTAAAGCACCTCGTCTTTTAATCCAATTTTAAATTTCTGTAGGTACTCATTTGGCTTCGAACCATCGTATGATATTCCATCAATAAACTCTGTTTGCTCAGGCTTGAATCCCGTTTCAACGGCGAAATCTGGAAACTCTTCGGGCTTAAACAGACCTTCAGATATCAGTTCTTGCGCCGCTACTTTGTATATTTCCGGCTTGTAGACATCCATTGCGACTTTCTTAAACCAGTCATCGCTTTTAGGCTCTGATATTTGCCCCCATCGACGCATTTGCGTTAAATACCAGATCGCGTCTGAATAGTATGGGTAGGTCGCGTTGTATCGAAAAAATACGTTAAAGTCCGGAACCGCACGTTTATCTCCTTTTTCGTACTCAAATGTTCCAGTCATTGAATTCGCGATTACATCGTAGTCTGCTCCAACGTAATTTGACTGTGCCAATATTTTCACGGCTGCCGGACGATTTGCATTATCATTTTCATCCAACCAGCGCGCAGCTCGAATCAATGCTTTCACCACGCGCGCGGTAGTGTTCGGGTACTTTTCAGTAAACTCCTTGCTCATACCAAACACTTTCTCGGGGTTATCTTTCCAGATTTCATAGTCTGTGATAACCGGCACGCCAATCCCTTTAAACACCGCCTGTTGATTCCAAGGCTCGCCCACACAGTAACCGTAAATGGTTCCCGCCTCTAACGTAGAAGGCATTTGTGGCGGAGGGGTCACCGATAACAAAGCTTCGGCATCAATAGTCCCCGCTGTATCGCCTTTATGCGGAGCGTAATAGCCTGGGTGAATCCCACCAGCAGCTAGCCAGTATCTTAATTCATAATTATGAGTAGACACTGGGAACACCATGCCCATTTTGAATGGCTTGCCTTCGTCTTTAAATTCATCTACCACCGGCTTTAGATAGTCAGCTTTTATAGGGTGAACGGGCTTTCCATCTTCGGTCGGCACGTGTTTTTTCATTTTCGCCCATATTTCATTGGAAACGGTGATCCCATTGCCATTTAGGTCCATCGAAAAAGGAGTCACAATATGCGCTTCGGTACCATAGCCGATAGTCGCGGCTAGTGGCTGGCCAGCCAGCATATGAGCACCGTCGAGCTTTCCATCGATAACCCCATCAAGCAACACCTTCCAATTAGCTTGAGCTTCGATGGTGACGTACAAACCCTCATCTTCGAAGTAGCCATTTTCATAGGCTATGGCGATAGGAGCCATATCAGTCAGTTTAATGAACCCAAACGTCAATTCGTCCTTCTCTGGCTCGCCGAGTTCTGCTCTCACACTCAGTGCCGCCATCGCTATTATTGACCCAACCGCTAATTTCGTAATCAATTTACTTAACATCATTCTTCTCTGTTTGTTAATTGCCAATTACCGATACAATCGTGAACGCAATGCGACTCGCAATGCGACTCATCGAAACCTCCGGCTAACGTTCTCAAATAAAAGACCTAGTTAGAGAACAACAAAGCTAAAGCAGGAATCGTGCCAAACCAAAGAACAAGAAAAAATCAGCTAATTCACACTCCTGATGCGCCCTAAAGAAGTGCGATCGATAACGATTTTGCACTCAAACCAATCAATTATGCTGGACACAGCGTTGCCGACCCGGTCATTAACCAAGGCTCGATTAGAGAAATAGAGCAGAGCTGGTCATTAATCAAAGCTCAATGCGACGGGGAAGCAGAGAGACCATTCATCCGTGAATACTTAAGGCTGTTTAGAATTGCAAATCATTACCCTAAACAGCCTCAATACACTCCCAATGACCGGAAGTGCATTAACGCCAGACTATTAGCCGGCTAAACAATCAAGAGAGAGACCTACCACCTTTTGCATAACACGGACTACCTGATTAGAGTAGCCTGCTTCATTGTCATACCAAACGTAGAGCACAACCCGCTTACCATCTGCGATCGTGGCACCGCCATCAACAACACCAGCATGGGTAGAACCCACTAGGTCAGAAGAAACCACTTCCGTTGAGTACGTAAAGCCGATCTGTTCTTGCAAGGGAGAGTGATAGGAGATCTGGCGAAAGGTCTCATTCAGATCTTCCGCGGTGACCTCTACTTTCAAATTCAAGTTCATCACAGCCATTGATACGTTCGGCGTTGGCACCCTTATTGCGTTGCCAGTTAGGACCCCGCTGAGTTCAGGCAGCACCTTGGCTACGGCCTTAGCAGCCCCGGTAGACGTAATAACCATGTTCAATGGAGCACTACGACCTCTGCGCTCAGCGCTGTGGTAATTATCGATAAGGTTTTGGTCGTTTGTGTAGGAATGAATTGTCTCTACATGACCACTCTCGATGCCAAATTTATCATTGATAACTTGCAGAGGCGGCACGATGGCATTCGTGGTGCAGGAAGCCGCGCACAATATTGTATCCGCAGCCTCGATCAAGTCATCGTTTATTCCATAGACAATGTTCTTTATCTCACCTTTAGCAGGCGCGGTAAGAAGCGCCTTAGATACGCCAGGGCAAGAGGTATGTTGACCCAATCCATCTTCGTCTTTCCAGATTCCGGTATTATCAACCACCAAAGCGTCTTTAATTCCATAATGCGTGTAGTCTATTTCACTCGGATTGCTGGCATAAATAAACTGAATGTAGTTGCCGTTAGCAATAATTGCTTCGGCCTCAGCGTCTACCAAAATAGACCCATCGAATTCACCGTGAACGGAATCTCGACGTAACAACTCAGCTCGCTTCTCCAAATCTTGCTTTACATCGCCTTTGGAACGAACAACCACGCCACGCAAACGAAGTTTCGCGCCAGTACCGGTACGATCAACCAATAAGCGAGCCAATAATCGACCGATACGCCCGAAGCCATATAAAACGACATCATGAGACTCATTATCAGATTGAGTTCGTTCACCCAACAATTTTTCGATGCGCCTATCCAAAAACGCTTGCATGTCCTCATCAGAGTCCTGACTCAGGTACTCATGACATAATTTGCCGAGATCAATTCGGCAAGGCCGCAAATTCATTTGCTCTATCAGCTGCAACATTTTGAAGCTTTTAGCCATGTCTAGTGCCTGACCCACTATCACACGACCGTGTAAATGCGATTTGATAATTTCGATGGTGGATGAATTTGCGATCTTCTGACCGAAGACCCGCACAACCACACTTGAACCTCGGTACAAGGAACCAAGAAGTGGGATCATTTTTTCGGCAAGGGCTTGCCGTTCATTCCAATTAACCAGATATTGCTGACTAACTTCACGAGTCATAATAGCCTCTCTTTACTACCCCAGTCACGGGAGTACGTTGCTGATGCCAAAACCGAAACAGATTCGTATTTGACGATTTTTCATGGAGTGGCGATTATACCCAACAGCCACCCATTTACCTTAGTTTCCAAGCAAATATTGACTATATTTTTCAAAGACTTATGTAATAAAATTACAAACCAGACTTGTATAAGAGTTGGGCTGACTCGAATCTTATGATGAATAGTAAAGACGAAGTTAATACCCACCCAATGCATTCCGTAAGCAGCTCAGGCACAGTCGCTTTTTCAATAAAATTACGCAGCCGTCCCACACATACCCATAGCTCAGGTAACTAGCAGGGCTCACGCCAATCGATACGATAATTTTTGATTGATTCACCGCCTCAGAATCAAACTTTAAATCAAGTACCCACTGTAGATAGAAGCACCTCGTCAACATTCAAAGAGCACAAAAAAGCCCCCTTAGAGAGTACTAAGAGGGCTTTAAAATCGCACTTAAGGTGAAAGCTTATTACAAAGCGTCAACCAGTTCCGGCACAGCTTCAAATAAGTCTGCAACTAAACCGTAGTCTGCCACCTGAAAAATAGGCGCTTCTTCGTCCTTATTAATTGCAACGATAACCTTGCTGTCTTTCATACCGGCCAAATGCTGAATGGCACCGGAAATACCCACAGCAACATACAAGCTAGGCGCTACTACCTTACCCGTTTGACCTACTTGATAGTCATTGGGCATATAGCCCGCGTCTACCGCGGCTCGAGATGCACCCACGGCGGCCCCCAACTTGTCAGCCAATGCCTCAATTATCTTGAAGTTCTCTGCACTACCAACCCCACGGCCGCCAGACACGACAATGTCAGCAGAGCCTAAGTCAGGTCGTTCTGATACTGTTAATTCGCGACCAACCACCGAGGTTGAGCCAACAGCAGAGGATGCGTCAATCACGGCGACCTCGGCACTTCCGCCTTCAGCTGCAGCAGCATCAAAACCCGTAGGCCTGACCGTCAACACTTTGGTAGCATCACTGCTTTGCACTGTGGCTATCGCATTACCAGCGTAAATGGGACGTTTAAACGTGTCTGCTGAATCTACCGCGATAATATCCGATATCTGGGCGACGTCTAACAATGCTGCAACACGAGGCAAAAGGTCTTTACCTGATGTCGATGACGCAGCCAATATATGGCTGTAGTCTCCAGCAAGACCAATGACTAAGGCGGATAGCTCAACAGAGATGGTGTCTTTGTATTGATCAGCATCGGCGTGTATCACCTTACTTACCCCGGCCACTGACGCTGCCTGAGCAACCACTTGATCTGCGCCACTTCCCGCCACCAATACATGAATGTCGCCGCCGATCTGAGATGCCGCGGTGATTGTGTTTAACGTAGCCGCGCCAAGCGCCTCGTTATTGTGTTCTGCAATTACTAAATTACTCATTGTCATTACCCCGCTTAGATGACCTTAGCTTCATTTTTAAGTTTTTCAACAAGCTCTTCAACCGACGCAACCATAACGCCCGCCGTCCGTTCGGCTGGCGGGCTTACATTCAGAGTAGTTACTCTTTTCGCAACATCGACACCAGTATCACCCACGGCAATTACATCAAGCGGCTTCTTCTTAGCCTTCATGATGTTAGGCAGTGTTGGATATCGGGGCTCATTGAGGCGTAGGTCCGTTGTCACAACCGCCGGCAGAGGAATTGCAACCGTTTCCAATCCACCGTCAATTTCACGCGTCACTTTCGCCGACTCACCTTCAAGCACAACCTCTGACGCAAAAGTCGCCTGAGGCCAACCCAATAACGCCGACAACATTTGCCCTGTCTGGTTGTTATCGCCATCGATAGACTGTTTACCAGTGATCACTAATCCGGCTTCCTCTTTCTCAACAACATGCTTCAGAATTTTTGCAATCGCCAAAGGCTCTACGTCATTTTCTGCATCGACACGAATAGCTCGATCCGCGCCCATTGCCAAGCCAGAGCGGATAACCGTATCAATCTCAGATGAGCCAACACTTACCAGCACCACTTCGCTAGCAGTACCCGCTTCTTTTAAACGAATAGCCTCTTCCAAGGCTATCTCGCAAAATGGGTTCAACGACATTTTTACGTTGTCAGTGTCAACGCCGGTGCCGTCACTCTTAACGCGGATGCTCACATAGGCATCAATAACGCGCTTTACAGGGACTAAAACTTTCATTGCTTACTCCAGATTATAAGAATTCGTAACTCAAGGAAGACGGACAACTAGAACGTACGATTCCTCGAGTTTCCGAATTCTAGGGGAAAGACTGTTAATTCGCAACAATTGTCGACATTTTTATAGAAAATACGATTCATTCGTCCAATAAATGGACTTAAAGAACCAAAATGTTGACATTATTTTAAAATAATCTATATTTTGCTCCACTATGAGTACGTATTCTGAACAATTAGGCGGCTACACAGGCACCATAAGCAGTGAAATCACTGAGACCCTGCGTGACGCGATCATTACTGGAGAGATATCTCAAGGCAGTAAACTCAGCGAAACCAAGCTGGCCAAAGACTTTGACGTTAGTAGAGGACCGCTTAGAGAAGCGATTCGAAACCTCGAAGGCATGAACCTGATTGTTCATGTCCCTCAGCAAGGCGCGCGGGTTGTCACATTGAGTATGGAGTTGATTCTTGAAATCTATGACACTCGTGAAGCTCTTGAGAGCAAGGCCGCTTCGCTGGCGGCGGCAAATATGACCTCTGTAGAGATAGATGAACTGCACCGCATTATAGATGCTCAAAGTAAGCACATGCGAGACAACTCAAATTCTTACATTCCTGCGGAGAGCGACTACGACTTCCATGACACATTAGTACGTGGCGCTAAAAACAAAGTAATTGAAAGTGCTTTATTGAGAAGACTCTATCCTCTGATAAAAATGTTTCGCTACCAACATGAGTTCGCGAGCACCAGCACCACAAACTCGCTTCAAGAACATCGTCAAATAGTCTATGCGATTGAACAAAGAGACACAGAATTAGCTGGAGTCACGGTAAAACGGCACATCATTCGTGCACGCGATCGAATAGAAAGACGCCTAACCTCAATAGTGGGCGACAAAAATACAAAAAGAGCTTCTTGAAGCTCAAAAATCAACAACGTTAAGAATCAAACGACAAACTCGGAGAACAATGATGAGTGAAATTCAACGCGAAAGTATGGAATACGACGTAGTCATCGTTGGCGGTGGCCCTGCGGGCATGGCAACAGCCATTAGACTAAAACAACTAGCTGACGAAAAAGGCCAGGAGTTAGCCATCTGCCTACTCGAGAAAAGTGCCGAAGTAGGTGCACACATATTGTCCGGAGCGGTAATTGAACCTAAAGCTCTGAATGAGTTAATTCCAAACTGGAAAGAACTGGGAGCCCCATTAGCAACCGCCGTTAAACGTGATGAACTGCACATGTTTAATGAAAAAGGCTCGATCAAGTTTCCTAACTTCATGATCCCACCGTCGATGCACAATGATGGGAATTTTATCGTGAGTCTCTCAAACATCGTTAGATGGTTAGGTGAGCAAGCGGAAGCTCTTGGCATTGAAATATACCCAGGCTTTGCGGGTGCTGAAATAGTCTACAACGAAGACGGTAGCGTAAAGGGCGTTGCCACACCAAATAATGGCGTTAACCCTGACGGCAGCCCCAAGGCACATTTTGAACCCGGCATGGAGTTGCACGCTAAGTACACAGTCTTTGCTGAAGGGTGTCGTGGCCAATTAGGAAAAGAGCTAATGGCAAAGTTTGATCTCAATCAAGAGGCCGATGCCCAACATTACGGCATTGGATTTAAAGAGCTGTGGGAAGTGAAACCGGAAAACCATGAAACCGGAAAAGTAGTCCACGGATCAGGTTGGCCGCTATCTAAAGGAACAACGGGAGGCTCGTTTTTATACCACTTAGATAACAACATGGTGACACTGGGCATTATTATTGACCTCAATTACAGCAACCCTCATCTCAGTCCTTTCGACGAGTTTCAGCGCATGAAACATCACCCTGAATTTGCCTCGGTTCTTGAGGGCGGAAAGAGACTAGGCTATGGCGCGCGCGCGATCACCAAAGGAGGCTGGAACGCCTTAGGTAAGATGAGCATGCCCGGAGCTCTACTGGTTGGATGTGACGCTGGCACACTTAATTTTGCCAAGATCAAAGGCACACACACCGCAATGAAATCCGGCATGATCGCGGCAGAAACTTTGTTTAACCACTTCGCCAATGGAGGAGAAGGAGGCCAGACGTTAAGCGCCTTCGACGAAGCGTTTCGCGAGTCTTGGGCAGGAAAAGAGTTAAAGAAATCACGCTCATTCGGACCTGCCCTGCATAAGTTTGGACCTTGGTTGGGGGGCACATATAACTACATCGACCAAGTGTTAGGGGGAATACTGCCAACTCTCAGAGACAATACCGCCGACCATTCACAGCTCAAAAAAGCGTCAGAGTGCGATGAAATCACCTATCCAAAGCCTGATGGGAAATTGAGCTTCGATAAGCCATCCTCGGTATTTCTCTCAAACACTTACCATGAAGAAGAGATCTTTTGCCATTTAACTCTAAAGGACCAAGCAGTTCCTATCGAAATTAACTTGAAGGACTTCAATGCTCCGGAAACAAGGTACTGTCCAGCAGGTGTCTACGAAATAGTAGGCGAAGATGAGGGCAAACCAGCACTCCAAATAAACGGGCAAAATTGTATTCATTGCAAAACATGCGACATTAAGGACCCGACTCAAAACATTGAGTGGATTGCGCCGGAAGGCGGCGGTGGACCAAGCTACTCCAATATGTAGTCACAAACAGCACTCAAAAAGGGCTCACTTCATGAGCCCTTTTTTATCGATAAGAGGTTCCTAATTAGGCAGTCTGATTGACTACGAAGCCTTCAAAATCTCGTTCGAGGCGTTAACGGCTTTGTGCGCTGCTGGAAGGGAGTACTTTTTAAATTCCGATTCACTGACTTTTTCCTTCAGACTGCTTCGCAGTGATAAAAACAGTATCTTCAGCTTTGCATTTTCGGTCGCTGAACCAATCGCGAAAACTTTCTCTAACACATTATTGTCGTTTAGTCTTAATGTTTGGTTTTCATGCTTGCGTGCAAGAACAACGAACCTAGAGAGCACTACTAGGGTATGACTGTCTAAATCAAACAGCTTTATATCTCGAAGATTGACTTTCAATTTGACGCACCCCTTCAATTAAGATTTTGGTAGGTGGTCAGTCTATACGCTCTTTCTAAAATCGTGTGTGAACAACTGTAAAAGCTATCAGTGAAATGTTATCTGAATAAAACATCCGTATTGAATGCGGCTACTTAGACCTGCTTAGTAGTGTGGGCGCAAATTCCCTTGTTGCATGCAATTTTCAATTTGCAGCTTAATTTTCATAAACAATACAATTAGATCTGGGTTTTCGGTGATCGATGAGTATTTAAAAACGCGCCTTACTAAGTCGGGGTCCTGCATCTTTAAATCCGCGCCATCCCGTAACCTAGCCAACCGAACAAATTGAGTTAGCAGAATTACGGCTTTAGAATTGAGCTCCATCACTTTTATGTCGCTTAGTTTGACTTTCATTTCCACCCCAACGTAAATCAATAGACTTCAATCTACCAGAATTTGACGCCCCCCTTGGTCTCAAATGCATGCGACCTTAGTCGAAAAATTGACTTATCAGTCCTTCAAGTCAGCTTTTCACTCAAGATTAACGCCCCCCTCACCAACTCCATGACCGAACCGATGAGTGAAAATGGGTGAATTACCTATGTTTTTTTCGAAAAAAAAGCGCTGAAGAGCACAAACATGCTCAAACAGCGCCTTTTCCCCGAATATCAAGCATACGCCTGACCGCCAAGTCCCCTCGGCTTACCTAATGATTGCTATAATTGATGGAAAGCGCTGACCCGCACTATCGGCTCATTGAGCTCAAACACACGTTCTTTCCTTTTCAACCTTTCAGATCTATAGTCATGGTTCAAGAATACTCCTTATATCCCCTTCCTTGTGTAAACAAATGCAAACCCTAAATCGTAGAGGCTTCATGCTGGGCGCTCTCCCTTCAGACTCTGAGAATGACTCAGACAAACTGAAAAACTGGCGACTCGGAAAACCCATCTTATTAAAGCAAGCTTGTTTAAACCTGATGGACGTGCACACCGACAACATACAGGCCACAGAATCATTTGTTCTGGCGGTATTGGAAGGGGAAGAATGTGAAGCACTTCTTGACAACCCTCCCTATTCAGATCGACTTAAAGGCTCATTTGAATCAATGGGCGCGGCGCTTAACGAAGGTGACGATCAAGAAATTGAAGCCGTCATGTTCGACGCAAAGTCTAACGACATGCTGGTGGCAGAAGACTTGTGGATGAAGGTGTCGTGGTTGTCTTTTTTTGATGAGGACGCGTCGATCAGATTTCGCTTTTCATTTGGCGTTGACCTTGAAGAAGATGTGTCAGCAGACCCAATTCGTCAACGGGCCGCCGCTGAGCTCGCGGAGACCATCTTCCCAGAATCCTCACTCATCACCCGAAACGAGGCACTGATCGACAATATCTGCTCGGCCAGTGGCATCGAAAACCCTGAATTCGTAGAGCGAATTCTCTACTTCAACGCGCCCCATGGTGGAGCCTATTTTCATCATGACCTTGAACGCGGCCATGCAGGGGTAGTCTACTGTCAGGTCAGTGGAAGCACATATTGGTTGGCACTCCCGCACGCGGAGCTAGCTCAAGAAATTAGTTTCTTTGTGCTACACAAACCGTTGCCAACCAGCCTGTCGGATGAGCAAAAGGCCGAACTTCAACAACTCGCACAAAGCGAACATTCGATAAGCAAAGCATTAAACACGTTCGCCAATGATGCGTTAATCCACTTAATTAATGAAACCCAGGAATTCCGACAATACTTATCCAACAACGGGCACGGCCGGTTACTAAACAAGGGGGATGCAATATTGCTTCCTCAGGGAGATACAGCCACTTGTTGCTGGCACACGGTATTTTGCGTTGGCGACGAAGTCGGACAAGCCCTGTCTTTCGCAATAACTTAGCTCAATCTCATCCAACTAATCGCCCCACAGCCTCCCCAATTGTTTATCAACTAGCCAGTCGATAAACATACGCACTCTTGCCGCTGGCTGGCGATTATGAGGGTACAAGGCATACACTCCTCTTAAAGGAATGGTTTCTGCCTCAGGTAAGACTCGAATAAGATCACCGTTTCGTAAGTGGTTATGCGCTGCAAAGGCGGGCAGCAATGCCACCCCCACCCCGGCCATGCAGGCCTCTAACTGCATTTCTGCGGTGTTGGCTGAAAGAACACGATTTAGCTTAACGCTGGTTTCTTTATTATTCTGCCGACAATGCCAGGACTCGCTCACCCCATGCTTGGAGTACGTCACAGCAGGATATGACTTTAGCTGTTCGACCGACGTTACTTCTCCCTCTCGCTCTAGACATAGAGGTGCCACACACAACCATATTGGACAGTCAGCTAACTTGCGAGAAATAAGTGTTGAGTCTTCGAGAACACCAATCCTAATAACCACATCAAACCCTTCACCGACGACATCAACCCAACGATCATCAAACTCCACGTCGAGTTGAACTCTAGGGAATTGGGCGGCAAATGAGCCAATTATTTTCGCCAAATACTGGTTTCCAAATGAACTCGGAGCGTTCACCTTAAGCCTGCCTGTTGGAATCTCTCGCATTTCGTGTAGCTGATTTTCCACCTCAGTCAAATCTGCTAAAACACGATCAGCAACTCTGAAGTAGATAACACCCTCTTCGGTTAGCGACACGTGTCGTGTCGTCCGATTCAAAAGCTTCGTGGCTAAATCTGACTCTAAATTTTGTATCTGCTTACTGACAGCAGCTCCCGTCATTCCCAACCTGCGAGCTGCTCCAGCGAAACTGCGTTGCTTTGCAACCTCAGCAAAAATTTGTATCCGCGCTGTCTTATCCATACTACCAACTAAATGGAACTAATGATTAAATTAATATTAGCATTATCAAATTTGAATAAACAAATAAAATGTCGCTTCGATATTCATAAAACATCAGGAACTTAAAAATGAAACATTCAAAATCTGATTTAGCGTCACTTATTATTAGAGCAAGCCTTGGTACAATTCTTCTCTCTCATGGCCTACTTAAATTACTTATCTTTACTCCTGCTGGCACAGTCGCCTTTTTTGAAAGCCTCGGCTTACCATCGATAATTGCGTACCTTACAATTTCGGGGGAGGTCGCATTGGGCGTCGCGCTAATTTTAGGAATATTAACCCGTATAAGCGCGGCACTGAGTCTGCCTATTTTGTTCGGTGCAAGCTGGGTTCACGCCAGCAATGGTTGGCTATTTAGCAATCAGGGCGGAGGCTGGGAATTCCCTGTTCTGTTGATCGTTTTAGCGGTATCGGTGATCGTGCGCGGCAACGACGACTTCAATATAAAAACGGTTCTAAAGAACGGCCTGACATTGTAAAAATAGATAGAAAAATAGGAGACACCGCATGATAAATCCCATCTATTTCACAGAGCTCGGTCATGCCAATTTTGGTTGGTTAAACGCGCGTCATCACTTTAGTTTTGGTAGCTACCAAAATCCGAATAGACGGGGTTTTGGTAAGCTTCGAGTGGTCAATGATGACGTAATTTCAGCCGGAACAGGGTTTGAGATGCACCCTCACGAAAACATGGAAATAATCACATTTGTCCGTGGCGGCGCAATCACACACAAAGATGACCAAGGTAATCAAGGCAAAACAACCGCCGGAAACATTCAAGTCATGACGGCGGGCACTGGAATTCGCCATTCGGAGCACAATCATGGCACTACGAGCACGACTCTATATCAAATTTGGATAGAGCCAAACAAAAAAAATATCACGCCTCACTGGGAAAACCGCGCATTCCCAACGGACGCAAAAACCGATCAGTTAGAACTATTGGTTTCCGGCACAGATTCTTCGGCCATGCACATTCATGCTGACGCCGATATCTACGCAGGAAAGCTGCTTGCAGGCCAAAGTGTCACTCAAAAAGTGGACAAGCTTGGATACCTGCTCGTATCACAAGGCCAATTAAGCATCGCTGGCGTAACACTGAATAAAGGCGACGCAGCGGAGATCACGGATGAGATCGAAGTGACGATTGAAGCCACAACAGATGCTGAAGTACTACTCATTGATGTGGCTCCATAAATGCCGATTAATTGCGTGGTACCGCACAAGAAAAAAAGCGAAACACGCATTGGCAAAGACTCTACAACAGCTTGGAAATGTCTTTGCCGATTGCCTCAGGCTTATCTACAGACCCATAGCGCTTAATTACATTTCCATCCCGATCCACCAAAAATTTTGTGAAATTCCACTTTATCGTTTTCGAACCAAGCGCGCCTTTTGCCTCACTTTTTAGGTAATCGAACAGCGGATGAGCATCGTTTCCATTAACATCAATTTTTGAAAACATGGGAAATGAGACGCCATAATTTAACTGACAAAACTCTTCGATTTTGCCTTCTCCTTCCGGATCTTGTCCACCAAATTGATTACAAGGAAATCCTAGGACGACCAACCCCTTAGACTCCATTTCTTTGTGCAAATTTTCCAAGCCTTCAAACTGCGGGGTGAACCCGCATTTGCTGGCGGTATTGACAACCAACAAAACCTTGCCTTTGTAGTCTGCTAGATTGACGACTTGACCTCGGATGTCAGTCGCGGAAAATTCATATATGGACATAATATTAGTACCTATTAAGTTCAGGGGAAGCAATCCCAGGAGGTTGTGTTTAGGCCGACAACACCGGTAACGACTGGGTTGTTCATAAAGAGCCAGGAGCTAAAATTTCCTCAGCTCTCGAATGCCGTAACTTATGTAATGTTCAATTGCAGCAGATTCTGAATTAATTCCAGCCTCTCTCAAATCAGCATGCAGAGACAGATAACGTTGCCAGTCAAACCCTTCAGGAGCCTCAATCTTAAAGGCTCTAAGATGCTCTTCAAATCGCCCAAATTCCAAGAAGTGACGCACCGCTCCTCGCTCATTGTAAATTTCATCGGCTGGCAAGTCGGGGTTCAAGCGAATGTACATTTTCCAATCGAAATCTTCGGGCACAAGCTCGATTTCCTTCGACTTCGGCTTAACTGGAATGTCTCCCTCGGTGTAAGCAAAATTGAGAAAATCGTGTTGGTAGATTTGATTAACAAGTTGAACCACTTTCTCAGACCGATAGAAGTCTTGGGGCTTAGGAGCAAAAACCAACTCGTCCAGTTCGGACACCGTCAGTTGCGCCGCATCATTGAAGTCCGCGGAGCCATAAAACGAAGAGTTATGCTTTTTTAACTGCTCGAGCGCTGCAAGCGCTTGCTTCAACTTATTCTGATCGCTTTTAAAAATACGACGATAGACTTTAATCATATGTTCGTTAAAGTCACCAATGTCACCAAAAAAATCAATCGCGAAAGCCCCCTCAGGTCTAATTCCAAAATAACGAAACTTCTTATTTTGCTTAGTGATCATATGAGGAGCGAACCCGCAACATGATTGGGATTGAAAGTGCGAGTCACGACATTCATCTGGAATATCCTTAAGAGTATCCAAAAACTCCACAAAATTATTAGGTCTGGCTCCGTTGGCAAACTCGTCAAACATGCGTTCTACAGCCTCACTGCGGGCGTAGACGTATTGATCAAGATACGCACTCACGATTCTTGGGTATGGGTTTCGAGTAATAATGTATGAGAAATAATCACTGTAGTCCCGACCAAATTCAGCTGGCTGAATTTCATTGATATTATGATAGCGGTCAAGCTTTTGCTGTTGCTCAGAGGTCAATTCGTCAAAATGCAGCGCGAGATAGAGCTGCCTCAAAGACGTACACCCAACTTTTGCAGAGTACAAAAACAAGTACTTATATTGGTGGTTTACAACGGGTGTCATGTTAACCTCCGGTCGCGCTCATGTGTCGAGTGATGGTGATGTCGCGCGGATCAAACTCATGCTTTTGAGGCTTACGCTGCATTGAATTAACTATCTCGCTCTTCAAGTCCTCCGGACGGCTTCTGAGCACCTCCCTGAGATCCAAGGAGTGTTCATTTCCCAAACACAGCAGTAAACGGCCTTCGGCTGTGACACGAACTCGGTTACAACTAGCACAAAAGTTATCCGTCATCGGCGAAATGAACCCAACCTTAGTGTTTGCCCCCACAACTTGCATATAGCGTGAAGGCCCCGATGCGAGATCAACAAACGTTGACTGTGTCAGACCAAACTCACGATCCACCAATTCTTTAATCGACAGGTTAGCCATTGCGGTTTCTGTTCGTTCATGGCTGTCTATTTCACCTAAAGGCATTTCCTCAATAAACGATATGTCTAATTCTCGATCAATGGCGAACTGCACAAGGTCTAGAACTTCGTCGTCATTAATGCCTTTTAGAACAACGGCATTTAGTTTAATTTTTTCGAACCCTACTTTTCGAGCAGCGTCGATACCACGTATGACATCATCTACAACCCCAAAACGCGTTAGCTCCTTAAAACGGTCAGCTCGCAAGCTGTCTATGCTAATATTTAACCGCCGCACGCCCGCGTCTCTTAATGGGCGCGCATACTCATCCAACAAGACACCGTTTGTCGTCATAACCAGCTCACGGAGTCCGTCTATTTGCCCTAATCGACACGCCAAGTCGACCACGCCTTTTCTGACCAAGGGCTCACCGCCGGTCAAACGAATTTTCTCCACACCCAAGGCTACGAAGGCCCGCCCTACCGCCTCCATTTCCTCTAGACTAAGCACACGTGATTTAGGCAGAAAAGTCATATCCTCGGCCATGCAGTAGGTACAACGCAAATTGCACCTATCGGTCACAGACAGGCGCAAATAGCGAACTTGCCGGCCAAATTTATCTATTAAAAAGGTATCCTGCGAGTTAGACGTCATAACATTGACCGAGTCATTGGTAGATAGGCCACCTTCATGCCACGCTCTATTTTTTCTCCAATCTCATGTCGAACGAGTCCGTCAGCCCAAGAGAGCGAAGACAGAATCCCACTGCTTAGATTTTTAAAGCGATCCGCGACCAATTCACCATCAGCGCGTCGAACTAATTTAACTCGTATGTACTCTTCTCGACTCGTGACTTTTTTATCGAATCCCGCTTCGACCATGTAGGTCAATGGTTGTGATTGGTTCTGTTTCTGCAAGGTTTGCATTAACGGTACACCTAAGAGTTGAAAAACAACAAATGATGAAACCGGATTTCCTGGAAGACCCAAAAAGCGTGTCCCTTCAATAGAACCATAGGCAACGGGTTTTCCGGGCTTCATCTGCACCCGCCACATATCCAATGAGCCTAATTCCTCTATAGCTGGCTTAATATAGTCTTCTTCGCCTACCGATACGCCTCCACTACTGAGTATTAGGTGCGCGCACTTAGCTGCGTTCGATAGCGCTGACTTCGTCTCTTCAAGCGTATCCTTAACTATACCGCAGTCAATAACTTCATAACCAAGCTCACGACACAATCCGGTAAGTAGAGCGCGATTGGAATTGTAGATCTGCCCTTCTTGTAAAGGCTCTCCTGGCTCGACCAGTTCATCACCCGTCGAAAAAATAGCAACTTTTAGACGCTCATAGACCGGCACTTCAGCAACACCGATTGAGGCCAAAAGGCTGAGATCCACAGAATTAAGGCGCTGGCCTTTGTTAATAACCACCGCCCCAATTTGAATATCCTGACCGAGGGGGCGAACATTACTGCCTGGCTCCGCCGAACGATTAATTTTCACCGTATTTTCAGTGTAATCACAATGTTCTTGTATCACCACAGCATCAGCGCCGTCAGGCATGTTCGCTCCGGTAAAGATGCGAGCCACCGTTCCTTCTTCCAAGGGTGTGGGCGCCTGACCGGCCGCAATACGTTGGGAAATTGAATACTCACTTCCTTCGCGCATCTCTGCTGCGTTGACGGCGAATCCATCCATCGCAGAATTATCGGCAGGAGGAATTGCAATCAACGATTTTATATCGCAGGCAGCTACTCGCCCCAAAGCTGCCAGAAGCCCCACATCTTCTATCTCCAAGTCAGATGGTCGAGCTTGCCTTAAACGTTTCTGAGCGTCATGAAGAATCATTGTTCAATCTGCCTCAACAGCATCAGTGTGAGACACAAAATTACAAGGACGATAACGACTGTCGAGTTGCTCCTTCAGAATACCGTTCCAACCAGTTTTACAAGCGCCAGTTGATCCAGGGAGACAAAACACCACGGTTTTATTTGCCATTCCACCAACAGCCCGAGATTGGACGGTGGAAGTACCAATATCCTGCAGAGAGATATGACGAAACAGCTCTCCGAACCCATCTATTTCTTTATCAAAAAGAGGAATCAACGCTTCGGGGGTACTGTCTCTTCCTGTAAACCCAGTGCCACCTGTTGTTATCACGGCATGTATAGAGCTGTCTGCAATCCAGGTTGAGACTTGAGCGCGCAATAGGTAAACGTCATCGATCACGATCTCCCTTGCACAGACAGTATGCCCTGCGATCTGAAGTTGGTCCGCCAAATATTGGCCTGACGTGTCGGTATCCATGGTTCTGCTATCAGAGACCGTCAGAACCGCGACATTTAAGGGGATAAATTTTCTCTCTTTACTCATTGTTTATACGTCTTCCAAATATGAATGTCACAATGTCAATCCCATCGCTTTACGGCGATTTCGTCTTTGTCTTTAACACCTAGCCATTGAGCGCCGAGAGTACCGACTTCCTTTTTCCAAAAGGTGGCTCTGGTTTTTAAGTGGTCCATAACAAATTGTGCCGCCAAAAATGCTCCTTCACGATGCTGACTGGCAACCGCCACCATCACGATTTGTTCGCTCGAATAAAGCTTGCCGACACGATGTATTAGCCTCACGTGCTCGAAACTATAACGTTGATGCGCATCATGTACGATTTCTTCGCACAAAGACTCCGTCATTACCGGGTAGTGTTGCAACTCCAGATACTCTACTGAATCCTGGTTGTCTCGACCTGAATACATATCTCGCACCAATCCAACGAAAAACACGACAGCACCCGAGTGAGGTGCCGCCTCACATGCGGCTTTATATTGCTCGGCGATGTCGAAATCAGATTCACAAATATAAATGTGGCTTGTATAAGGTTGGTTCATTGTTCAAAGCACCTGTTATCCACCGGACACAGGAGGCAAGAGCCCAACCTCATCACCATCATTGAGCGTGGCATCCCAGCCGGCGTACTTTTGATTAACAGAAACCATCACCGTTTCGCCTTCGAGCGCATCACCTAATGCCGACGGCAATTCATCAAGCATCTTTTTGACGAGGTCTCTGACATCAGCGATACCGTCTGCACAAGTCGTAAAATCATCGGTTCCTGCAGCGTCGCGAAGGCTTGCAAAAAACAGTACTTTAATCATGTTCTCTAACCCACGAGCCGGATTTCCCGCCTTGCTTTTCCATTAACCTGATCTTACTAATTACGATTGCTTTATCAACCGCTTTACACATGTCGTAGATCGTCAATGCCGCGATCGAAGCGGCCGTGAGCGCTTCCATTTCAACCCCTGTCTTGCCTGTCGTTTTACACAGAGCCTGAACACGTAGGCCCACTTCATCGCCATCGTGATACTCATCAATTTCGATGGTCACTTTCGAAAGCGGTAACGGGTGGCAGAGCGGTATAAGGTCAGCGCATTTTTTCGCTGCCTGTATCCCCGCAATTCGGGCTGTCGCTAGCAAATCGCCTTTAGCGATGGTGTGTTCACGAATTTTTTGCAAGATATCGCTACTAAGGGATAGTTCCGCCTGAGCAACTGCCGTGCGTTGAGTGCTTTCTTTATCAGAAACATCAACCATATTGGCTTCGCCTGACGCGTTCAAATGGGAAAATTCAGTCATACTCAGATGCTACTTAATTCAAGGTACTCACACAACCTTAGCATTAGCTCTAATCACCGCCCTTAGTGAATTATCCGCCATTACTCATTAACAACTGATTGATTTCGAACGCTTTTGCTGTGGCGAGGACAGCTTATAAATATTCTTATATAAGATATAGCAAAGTGTTCTAAGAATATCGCAGGATAATGTGGACAAAGCCACACCAACGCTATAATCTTTCGCCCAGTTTAATCGGCAAGTTGCGAACCTAATTTTCGGCAACTGCCTATTTGGATTTGCAACGGCAAGAGAAGTTATCATGGCATCAAAATTTCGTGAAGTAGAAGTCTTAACTGTCCATCATTGGAACGAGACACTATTCAGTTTCACCACAACTCGCGACCCCGGCTTTCGCTTCCAAAACGGTCAGTTCATCATGATTGGCCTGATGGTTGACGACAAACCTCTGATGAGAGCCTACAGCATCGCCAGCGCAAACTATGAAGAACACATGGAGTTTTTTAGCATCAAAGTGCAAGACGGGCCATTGACATCGCGCTTACAAAAAATAAAACCTGGCGACACTCTGTTAACCAGTACTAAACCAACTGGCACTTTACTTGCCGATGCGCTTAAGCCCGCGAAGCACTTATACCTACTTTCCACGGGCACAGGCTTGGCTCCGTTTATGAGCGTCATAAAGGACCCTGAAGTCTACGAACGATTTGATAAGGTCATATTAACGCACGGAGTTCGTGAAGTATCAGAACTCGCCTATCAGGATGTTATCAATGAATTGCCTGAGAATGAGTATTTTGGCGAAATGGTGAAAGGCAATCTGCTTTACTACCCTACCGTGACACGAGAAGACTTTCATACTCAAGGACGCCTGACCGATGCTCTCACGTCAGGAGACATGCAGAAAAAATTAGGACTCCCACCCATTAACGTAGAGGACGATCGCTTCATGATTTGTGGTTCGCCTTCGATGCTCAAAGATTTTTGTGAAATTCTTGATGAGCGCGGATTTCAGGAGACCATTCGAGGCAAAGTTGCTGAGTACGTAATAGAAAGAGCGTTTGTGGAAAGTTAGCCCCTCATCTCGTTCATAGGAAGCCATGTGTCTCACCCAGGCTTCCTATGGGTGTATTTTCGGTCGCCTCTATTCACCTAAAGCGGCGACATGAGTTCGTTTTAGCGAAAGCTCAAGTTCAACTAACTCCAGCCTGCGCTGCTCAATCGAAATTCGCTGCTCCTCGATTAACATTTGTTCGGCCAGCAATTCTCGCTTTCTGATATTTGTTTTTAGAACCGCTCTTTGATCATTGAGCGATACTGCCCTCTCATCTGACTGATTTTCTTCTGCCGCCAGAGAACCGAGTTCACCACCAGAACTGGCACATAATTCGCGCGCCAGAGCATACTTACTTTTATCGCAGCTTCCAGCTTCATCGATAGAGCACCATTTTGCGCCATGCTTGGTGCTTTTGCGAATTCGAGTTACTTCGTTACCATCAGAGCAAGTAACCGTCACCTCTAGATACCTCTGCACACCGGCGACTTTCTCTCGTTCTAATGACAGGCCGCCGACCTCCGCCGACGCAACGCCAAGAAACATTAACCCCACAAACACGATCACTCCAATGAATGTAATTCTACCTTTCATACTTAGACCCCAAAAATGTAATAAAATTACAATATATCTTATGAAAAAGAAGAATGAGTAGCACTATTGCAATGAATAGGTATGCAAACCCCAAAATCAGCATTACGACCGTTAAGGCCTATTAAGAAACTTAATACGCGAACACCTACGCGGTATCTTCAAGGAATCAACCCGCGCACTCACGCCTACCATGAATGAAGCGATTAGAGCAATAAACCAAATAGAACGCTCGCTAAGAGGTTTTACTAAAAGCCGAGTTGATCCGTCAACTGACCTGCCGGCTATCAAGCGAATGCCAAAACGGGAGAAGGCTAAGGGCCAGCAAGGGGCGTCGGAGTAACTTACATGCTTATATGGGCGCCTGAGTTATGGCCAAGCAAAGTAATCGTACAAGCACTGTAAAAAACACTTCGTCGAATCCAATCTATTCATCGACGGTGTGGGTGAATATGGCCGAACTTATAATGCGAGAGAATATTCATGGGGCGATGTCGGTTCAGGCCCGTTTATTGCAGAAAAAGGGGGTGCAGCAAGTGCTTTTGGACTGGCTGCGACGCGAGCGAATGGCCGACTGGGATCTGCTTACACTCTAACCGCACAAGCAAATTTTGCAGCGTGGCCAATGGCAAACAATAGGCTACTCGTTCCGTCGCTACACTCAGATCTTTCTGATGCGCCGTAACTAGGAGAGACCGCGTTGATCTTTACTTTGACGAAGCCCATAAAGACAAACCATAGTGACAAGCAAGAACCAGAATGGCAATAAGACGCTCAAAATAGCCGTAAAATAAGTTTCACACCAAAAAACGAACGATCTCATATTGCGAAAACCCTCATTAGCAACCCACCGCGACAAGCTGTCCGCGACGGGCTGTCCGCAACTAATTAGAGGAGCTTTGTTGCTGCAGTAATCGCTTTTGATTTTCTATTTCAGCGAGCTTAACTTGTATCTCTTCTCGCCTAGAGTCGATTTCAGCCAACTCCTTGTTATAAGCATTTCTTCGTTCTAGCTCTAAAGCGGCAACACGCTCTGCCTCTGCCGCTTTCGCCTCAGCTTCTTTTGCTATTTGTTCCGCTTTTTTGGTATCTGGAGCATCAGCCAAAATCTTAGATGAACATGCGCTACGGGCGGCCAGCCGAACATCACTAAAACACGGTGATGAAACGTTAACTCCACACCACGCCGTCTCACTTTCAGTCTTACGCAATACGCGTCTGGATTTACCGCCACAATTCACGGATCTAGTAGTAACTTGCTCACCATTCTCGGTAACTCGAACCGGCTTACCTATTGCCGCAACCTTACCGGCAAACGCGGCATCAACAGCCAAGACACTGATCGCGACAGTGGTGATTACCCCTGCTAATTTTCTTTTATCTAACATAATAATATTTTATCGAAATCACCTTCCCCCAATGGTCGGCTATTCGATTTTAAAGATATCTAGAGAATAAGGGTAGCAGATAGGTCGCCAAATCATTGTCGATTATTCCTTTTAAAGCCCGCAGAATATGCTGAGCAGCGAAAAATCCGACCTGACACGCCCAATAAAGGCCACGCAAAAAAAGCCCGCAACGTGTGCGGGCTTTCTTGCTTGATGATTTAAACCAAAGGTTTAAACAAAAACGAAATGCTCTTCGTCTAAGGCCATCATTGAATCCATGCCATTTTTAATGGCCGCTTCATGAGCCAAAACTCTTGGCATGATGCGCTGGAAATAAAAATCAGCGGTGGCAATCTTAGCTTTATAAAACTCAGGCTCTGCAGCTCCTTCGCTGATTGCTTGCTCAGCAGCAACAGCCGCTTTTGCCCAGAAATAAGCAACGGTCACGTAGCCAGCCATCATTAAATAATCAACCGCCGCCGCGTTGACTTCGTCTGTATTGCGCATCGCAGACATTCCAATCGAACGCGTCAAACTTTCCCACGTTCCCATAAATGGTTTTAACTGTTTAGCAAACTTATTGCGACGATTCTCTTTGATGAACGCTTCAACTTCTTTGACAAGTGGTTTTAGTACTTTACCACGTGAGCCAAGTATCTTACGGCCCAGCAGGTCTAGGCCTTGAATCCCTGTCGTACCTTCATAAAGCTGAGAAATACGAGCGTCTCTTACCTCTTGCTCCATTCCCCACTCTTTAACGAAACCATGACCACCTAACACTTGGATGCCGTAGTTAGTTGCTTCCAATGAGCTTTCAGATAAAAACCCTTTTGCTATCGGCGTCAAAACGGCCAGCAACGTTTCGGCACGCTCGTGCTCAGCTTCAGAAAAGTCAGGCGACTGTTCAATATCAACTAACTGCCCGCAGAACATATTCAACATACGTCCACCCTCTGCGAAGGCTTTTTGGGTCAAGAGCATTCGGCGAACATCTGGATGACCAATAATAGGATCAGCCGGTTTGCTCTCATCTTTTCGCGGCTTCGTTCTGAATTGAACTCGATCCTTAGCGTACGCCAATGCCTTCTGGAAAGACACTTCAGAGTGCGCCTGGCCGTGCATCGCTACGCCTAAGCGTGATTCATTAATGAACGTGAACATCGCACGCATACCCTTGTGAGGCTCACTGATCAAATAACCTTTCGCGCCGTCAAAGTTCATGACACACGTCGAATTACCATGAATCCCCATTTTCTCTTCAATAGAGCCACACGTTACTGCGTTTCGATCGCCCAAAGAACCATCGTCGTTAACATTGAACTTAGGGACCAAAAATAGCGATATCCCTTTAATCCCTTCCGGAGCACCCGGAAGCCGCGCAAGCACGATGTGGATGATGTTGTCCGCCATATCGTGTTCACCAGAAGAAATAAAGATCTTGCTTCCAGTGATGTTGTAAACACCATCGCCGTCAGCGTCTTCGGCAAATGTCTTTAATAAGCCAAGATCTGAACCACAATGCGGCTCCGTCAAGCACATTGTGCCCGTCCATTTACCGGCGACCATCGGTGGCATGAAACGATCTTTTAAATCCTTTGAAGCATGTGTATAAACCGTTTTAATCGCACCTGAGCTCAAGCCTGGATACATCGACCAACTGTGGTTCGTGGCGATCATCATTTCCATCATCACTAACCCTACTGACTCCGGCATACCTTGGCCTTCGTATTCAACCGGCCCCGTCAACCCTGGCCAGCCGTTTTCGACAAAACTGTCATAGGCCGCTTTAAATCCAGTGGGTGTAGTCACCTCACCGTTATCAAACTTACAACCCTCTTCATCACCGACTTTATTCAAGGGTGCGATTTCGTTTTCACAAAACTTAGCCGCTTCTTGAAATATAGCTTCCAGTGTTTCAGGGTCCGTATTTTGGCCTTTCGTAAATTTAGTATAGTGAGTCGGCATGTCTAACACGCGCTCTGCTACGAATTTAATGTCTTTCAATGGGACTTTATAATTCATCTTTCTGTCTCGTATGGATAAATCAAATTGGGTTGGCGGATTACCCGAAGGTTCAACCCTTCGCCAACAGCTTTCTCACCAGTTCAATAATAGACTGGTTGTAATTATTAATTTTGCTTTCAACTTCATTCAGTTGCAGCTCATATCGACCCTCGTCGTTTATCTCAAGGGACTTTGTTTTCCAAGGCTTGAGGTACCAGTCCTCCAGCAATACCACGATAGTATTCGCCACCATCCTCGGATCGTTAGTGTGGAATTCGCCCGCATCTACGCCAGCCAGAATCAAGCGTTCAAAACTGTCGATCGCGTCCCATTCCATTTGTTTGGACTCTTCCTGCTGCATCTGGGACAAACTGCGTGTCTCAAAATACAGGAAAAAGTACCATGGCTGAAGCAACGTACTCGCATACAAGTGATAACGAATACTCTGCTCAAAGGACTCCCATATGGAGCTTGCTCGCATCGCGTGTTGCTGAGTTAATTCGCTGCTCAAGCGCACGATGTCGGCGACCATCAGTGCGATATCTTCTTTCTTGCTGATGCAAGAATATATCGCTCCCATGCTCATTCCGGTCTGCCGTGACAGATCTCGTAATGACATTCTGTCAAATCCAGAGACAGCAGAAACCTCGAACGTCGCCGTCAAAATTTTCTCTAAATTTGCCACTGCAAATCTGGCTTTCTGAGTTTGAATCATTTCCGCATGCCGGTCGAAAACCGTTCGATACAATTGCTCACCCTGAAGCGGAAAGCTTTCAAGAAACGAAGCAAAAGAATTCAATTGAACCGGCCCAGACGCAAACGCAGTTTTAGAATCTAATTTGTCTTGAGATAGGTCGATCGCGGAAGTCATGGCGAGAGACTAGCACAATAAATGGAGCGAGCGTTCGTTTTATTTGAATTTAACGCATATTTTTACATTCTATTACTTAAATCCACGCGCTTTTGATCGTCCAATAATGGCTTACGAGACATTTGTTTGGTTTCATTGACCTTCTTGTTAAATACCCCAGCACGCACCTCGAGAAACAGTGAAGAGTTGAAATCAACGCTGGTTCTTATCTCTACAACCTTTTAGACTTTGCAGCAGACGGTGGCCTGCATTATCGATCAGCTCCCCTAGGGTATGTATTGTCCCACCGAAAATTGAACAATTGAGCGAAGAGCACCATGAGTTTTTTAAACCGTTTCGTATCTGTTAAGCCGAATGAAGCAAAAGCGCTAATAGCATCATGCGCGTATTTCTTTCTGATACTCTGCGCCTATTACATCATTCGCCCCATCCGTGACGAAATGGCCATAGCCAACGGAGTCGCTAATATCCAGTGGATATTATTGGCAACGGTCATCACTTTATTGGCACTCACTCCAGTCTTTGGTTGGGTGACAACGCGCTTTAGAACCAAGCAATTCCTATCCTACTGCACGTTCTTCTTTTCTAGCCATTTAGTCGTGTTCTTTTTTCTTTTCAATGTGGAAGAACGCCCGGCAATCGTAACTCAGGCGTTTTATGTCTGGGTAAACGTATTTAATATGTTCATCGTTTCTCTCTTTTGGAGCTTCATGAATGATGTCTTTGGCAGAGAGCAAGCTAAACGCCTATTTGCATTTATTGCCGCAGGTGGCACGGCTGGAGCAATATGTGGGCCAGTTATTACCAGATCATTAGTGCAGTCAGTAGGCTTAGCTCCTCTACTGTTAATTTCCGCCGCCGTTTTAGCCTTGTCATTAGTATTTATATCCTGGCTGATCAACTGGAAAAACGACGATTATGATCAAAGTAATACCGCACACCGCGTCGCCGATAAAAAATTGGGCGGCTCCGTACTCGGCGGCCTAACACTGATTAGACACTCGCCTTATTTAACCGGCATTTGTGTATTTATTCTTTTATACGCAGTCAGCATAACGTTTGTGCAAATCCGACAAGCCGAGTTAATCGAAGCCGCCTACTCTGTTCCCGAAAAACGCACTCAGTTGTTTGCCACCATTGACCTAACGGTGAACGTACTTGTTTTAGCGTTTCAGCTGTTTATCACAAGCAGACTGATATCTTGGCTCGGTTTTCGATTCATATTACTACTGGTTCCACTGGGTATCACGATCGGTTTCGGCCTTATGGCTCTAGTACCTCTGCTTCCCATCATGATCGCTATTGAAGTCTTTAGACGTGTGGGAGATTACGCCATCATGAAACCTGCGCGCGAAATGCTTTTTAGCGTAGTCAGCCGAGAAGAAAAGTACAAAGCCAAGAATTTTATTGACACAACCGTCCTCAGATCAGGAGGGGCTTCGAGCGCATGGATATACAAAGCCGTCACGGCGACGGCGGCTGGTGCTGCTAGCGTTGCGGGAATCAGCATAGTGCTTGGTGTAGCGTGGTGTTCAATATCCGTTTGGCTTGGCGGTCGCTTCAACCATAGACAAGAACGCGCTAGACACCTAGAGTATCGTCCAGAACTGAAAAATTAGTCTTTTATATAAACCGCATCCCTTTTACGTAATCGCCATTAAGCGAGCACACTGAATTTGAGTAGCCTAATAAGCGTACTCTCTGATTATTATGAGAACCTTTATCGTCTTCATCGGCAGCGTTATCGTTTTAGTATTTGCGCTTGTACTATTAGTCAGCGATCGAGACCGCTCAATGTGGGTACTAAATACCGCCGTTAAAATGGCTAATCCTCACCCCGTTATACACGACATACAATACGGGGCAGAGCCATGGCAAAAATTAGACATCTATCCGGCGCAAGCCAGTAACGACGCTCCCGTCATCATTTTTGTTTATGGCGGCAGCTGGCGTCATGGCCGAAAGGATCAATATCGTTTCGCCGCAGATGCTTTCATTCGCAAAGGCTATACCGTCGTCATACCTGACTACATCAAATACCCTGATAGCAATGCTCGATTTCCGTCGTTCGCGCGTGACGTCGCAAGTGCGGTGGCTTGGGTTAAAGACAACATTACAAACCATAATGGCGACAGCAACAATCTATTCCTAGCGGGCCACTCTGCTGGAGCGCATACGGTGGCTATTCTTACCGCCGACCAACAATACCTCACTTCTGTGGGATTGACTGAGTCGGATATAAGAGGCGTCGCAGGCATCGCTGGGCCGTACAGCTTTACTCCTGATTGGGAAGTCACTAAAGCGGTATTTGGCCCGGAGTCTAGGTACCCTTTGATGGACGTTTTTAACTACATCGATGGCAGCGAACCATCGACGATCTTGCTTCACTCCGAGTCTGACACCCAAGTCGGACGGTACAATACCGATGGGTTGCACGAGCGAATGATCGCCAAAGGGGTCGATGTGAAGAAAGTGATTTACAAACAGCCGTCGCATATTGATATGGTCACGATGTTGCACCCATGGTTTACAAAGGCCGACGACGTCGCGCAGGATATCGACACGTTTTTTCGCGAGAGAATTCGCTGATCAAATGGCGTACCTTGCCAACGGTAAGTGCTCCGCTCATTGCTGTTTGCATTGACTCAGCGTTAGAATTAGGCGCCTTTAAACACCAACAACATCCTTACGTTAATTACCAACTCATTATTGCGCTCGCATGCATAGAAACACAGTCGACCTATTAAAGCCAAGTATTCAGTTAATCCTGAGCGCATCTGTCGCTGTCGTTGTTTATTGTTTTATACACAGTACGCTCCAATTCACAGCTCAACGAGTTGAACTTCTGGGATATTTTCCCAACCAAACGACGGTAAAAATTAGCAACATTCTGGTAAATGGCAAAAAAGAGCATCTCGACACATTCGAGGTCAGCGGCAAAGCCGACCTGCAAAGGGTCGGGACTGGTTATATTAACAAGCACGTAAATCGACTGGAAATAGAGTTTAACCACAATGGGGTTGGGTTAATTACGCTCTCCAGAATTCGTGTTTTCTTCCCTTATTTAGAAACATACTACTTCACGCAAGACAATATAAGTGGCCTCTTCAGCTCCGATCAAAGCGCCTCAGATAACCCTCGCCAATACGTTGGAAAACACATCTCGGTTGTGTCAAACCAGGTGCTAGCACGCCCAACAAGCATTGCGCCTCTATTGCTCTCAGCGCTGTTCTTTATCGGTACTTGGCTTCTAATTAAAAACTCCAACGTAAGGCTACTTCCGGCCTTCAAGGACATGAGCCTTGGACAAAACATTTCAAGTTCAGGCGAGTTTGATGCCATTAACGGGGTTCGAGGACTTGCTGCAATTCTAGTTCTATTTAGCCACACCGCACCTGGATTTGAGGCGGTTCAACTCGGATTATCTCTTCTGTTTGTGATAAGTGGGTTCTTACTCACTAAACCGTTTGTATCAGACGGACGCAAAATATTTCGAGTGAAAGATCTTGAACACTATCTAACCAAACGTTTACGTCGAATTCTTCCAATGTATTACCTCTATGTTTTTGCGGTATTCGGCGTGACACTAGAATTTGAAACACTGGCTCGGCACCTCCTGTTCCTCGAGGGTGATGGACACCTCTGGCCCATGACTCAAATCTTCGCTTTTTACATGCTACTCCCTATTGTTCTTATCCTTACATCAGCCGTACAATGTCTCCATCGACTCGCACCAATCATCGTGTTATCCATACTCGGAATTCTGGCGTATCGCTATCTACAGGAATGGAAGCCGTTCTATAATGGGAGGTTCAGCAAAGAATTCTTCCTCTACGCATTCCTTTTGGGTGTCGCATTCTCGTATCTATATTACGACTACTGCAAAGAAATTAAGCAATGGATCAATGAACGTCAGCATTGGATGAACCTAGTCGGCACCCTTGCGTTGGTGATCACGATTTTATCAATCATCTGGTCTGCGCCCATTAAGCCCATTGCGGAGATTTGGTATTGGATGAGCAAATTTTGGGTCAAGTGCGCGCTGTCAGGAGCCATCATTGTTTTAGCCCTATTAAGTGAAAAATCCTTTTTTAGGCTAATCATTGGAAACTGGTTATTTCGTTCTGTTGGGGTTATTGGGTTTAGCTTCTATTTATTACACGGCCTGGGAATGGAGTTGTTCTCAGAAGTCCAAAGGCTTTTCATTGGAACCGACCCCCCGGGGGAACGAAGCTGGTCTTTTGTGATCGGCTCATTTCTGTTCACGTACCCAATGGCATTGCTTACCTACTCTTACGTTGAACGACCATTTTTTGGTTACCATCAAAAGCCCACACCTTAGAACATTGCCTGCTAAGAAAGAAGAGCTCCGCCTTCTTCCTCAGCAGGTCTTAGCTTATTCTGCTTCAGTTTCTGCTTCAGTTTCTGCTTCAGTCAAAATCAAATCTAGTATTGGGATAATTGGTACTTTTTTACCACAAATTGAACGTGGCGTAGTGGTCGTCCGTTGATCTAAATAGCTAGGTGTGGTTTGCGATTGGGCAGTGAATGTGGCCGTGAAGTTGGCGTTGTTTCCGGCACAAGAATCTTCTCCAGAAGCAGACCCACTAGCACTTGAACCGCTGATTACCCCAGTAACATCAATATTTACGACGCAAATACCCAAACCGCCAATATCAAACGTAAACTGCCCCGAAAAAGAACCATCTTGAGCAACCTGAGCCGTAAACGTCTCATCTGAAACAGTGAACGACAATGAACGGTCATCACTTACGTTAATCTCAACGCTGTCATTAAACGGCGAGGTGGAATTATTTTCACCGGTGACTGTTAGCGTTCCAGATGCTGTCCCGGCAAATACATGAGAGTTCACTTGCTCGGCCACAGGTTCAGGTTCAGTACACTCAGGTTCGGGCTCAGGTTCTGCCTCCGGTTCCGGCTCTTCTTCACCGACGCCACCACTTGCATTTCTAGGCACTTCTTCGAAATCAATATTGTCTGTTGGGCCAACACCCCACTTGTAAAGCGCCACATTGCTGCGCTCACGGACATTCACGTTATTTAGATTGAACCTTGCCATTCCGCTGGTCATGAAACCATAAACCTCGCCATCAGCTGGCTCCCAGTCAAACCCGGACCTAAAAAATGGTGAGCGTTTGATTTGTCGGCCACTCACGGCTTCACGTTGTTTATTGACTTGGCCAAAGCGCATATATTCGAACGTAGTGGCATACCATTGACCTTGATACTTTGCAAATATCCAAAGAGAACGATTACAGCAATCGTTTCTCAAATCAGAATGGAAGCGCCGCGGCCATACATCCTTTTTGCTGCCATTGACTTGCAACGTTGATCCACTGACATTTACCGTGATGCTAGACGTTTGCGCCCAAGAAGAAATATCAGGATCTATCCACTGAACGTCTGAGAAGTCATCAGGGAAGCCAGCCTTAGCTTGGCTACACACTAGACCGGCAAGTAAAATGATGGCGAAAAAGAACGAGTTATATTTCATTTTTATCTATAGCGTTATCAACTTAATAGCCGTTATAGCATGCCAGACTTAATTTCGTGTGGAAACAAAATTTGTCAAACAAGACAATTGTCTCTCTCAACATAAAAAAGCCCCGACTGACAAAGCCAATCGGGGCATTAATACTTCACCAATGAAACATTAAGCTTCGATTACAACCTCATTGGCAATATCTTGGTACTTCGGTAATTCATTGAAATTTAAATATTTATAAATGTCATCGGCCACAGTATCAATGTTCTTGGCAATGTCTAAGTACTCAGAAACGGTCGGTAAGCGCCCTTTGACTGCCGCCACAGCTGCCAGCTCCGCTGAGGCTAGATAGACATTTGCGCCATCACCCAAGCGATTTGGAAAATTACGTGTTGAAGTCGAGACAACCGTTGAATTTGCGGCTACCCGAGCTTGATTACCCATGCACAAAGAGCACCCTGGCATTTCCGTTCGCGCTCCAGCTCGTCCGAAAGTAGCGTAGTGCCCTTCTGCGGTTAACTGAGCTTCGTCCATCTTAGTCGGTGGTACGATCCAAGTACGAGTCGGGGTTGGCTCGCCCATTTCGTCGAACAGCTTAGCAGCAGCTCTAAAATGACCAATATTAGTCATGCAAGATCCGATGAACACTTCATCGATACTCACTTCTTTACCACCCAGAACTTCCGACAATGTTTTGGCATCATCTGGATCATTGGGGCAACACAAGATTGGCTCTTTAATGTCGCTCATGTTAATTTCAATGGTTTCAAAATACTCGGCATCACTATCAGCTTCCATCAATTCAGGGTTAGCCAACCATTTTTCCATTTCAATAATGCGACGAGAGATAGTTCGTTTGTCGCCATAACCTTCGGCAATCATCCATTTCAACATAGTGATATTGGATGTAATGTATTCAGCAATCGAGTCTTCATTTAACTTGATCGTACAACCGCCAGCAGACCGCTCAGCTGACGCATCAGCCAACTCAAATGCTTGCTCGACTTTTAAATCTGGCAAGCCTTCAATTTCTAAAATTCGTCCTGAGAAAACATTCTTCTTACCTTCTTTCTCTACCGTAAGCAAACCACCTTGAATGGCGTAATAAGGAATTGCATGCACTAAGTCACGCAATGTGATGCCAGGTTGCATCTCACCGGTAAACTTAACTAACACAGACTCAGGCATATCTAACGGCATCACGCCTGTTGCAGCAGCAAAGGCCACTAACCCCGAACCTGCCGGAAAAGATATCCCGAGAGGAAAGCGCGTGTGTGAATCGCCACCGGTACCCACGGTATCTGGCAATAACATGCGATTTAACCATGAGTGAATAATGCCGTCACCGGGTTTTAAGGAAACGCCGCCTCGATTCATGATGAAGTCAGGTAAGTTCGCGTGTGTTGTTACGTCTACCGGCTTCGGATAAGCCGCTGTGTGGCAAAACGACTGCATGACCAAATCGGCAGAAAAACCAAGACAGGCCAAATCTTTTAACTCGTCACGAGTCATCGGGCCGGTGGTGTCTTGAGAGCCTACCGTCGTCATCTTCGGCTCACAGTATTGTCCAGCGCGCACACCATCAAGACCGCATGCCTTACCAACCATTTTTTGAGCTAGCGTGTAGCCTTTGTCAGAATCACTTACAGGCTCTGGCTTGCGGAACAAATCAGACGCATCAAGCCCTAATGATTCACGGGCTCTGGCGGTCAAAGCTCTGCCGATAATCAAAGGTATACGCCCACCTGCCTGCACTTCGTCCAAAAGAACATCAGTCTTGAGGCCAAACTCAGAGATGATCTCATCAGTACCATGACGTTTGACAATGCCCTCATAAGGATAGACATCAATGACGTCACCCATTTCCATCTTCGAAACATCCATTTCAATTGGAAGAGCTCCAGAGTCTTCCATGGTGTTATAGAAAATTGGGGCAATCTTGTTACCAAAACAATACCCACCATCACGCTTATTTGGAATGTGAGGAATATCGTCGCCCATGGTCCACAAAACAGAATTAGTGGCTGACTTTCGAGAAGAACCAGTACCGACAACATCGCCCACATAGGCCACCGGATGTCCTTTTTGCTTCAGCTCTTCAATTTTGCCAAGAGGGTCGCCGTTAACATCAAAACCGTCTCGCGGCATCTTCAGCATGGCCAATGCATGCAAAGGAATATCCGGGCGTGACCAGGCGTCTGGCGCAGGAGATAAATCATCCGTATTCGTTTCACCTGGTACCATGTAAACCGTGACTGTGATTTTCTCAGCAACGGCATCTTTGGACGTAAACCATTCGGCGTCTGCCCAAGATTGAATCACTTTCTTGGCGTGCGCATTGCCCGCATCGGCTTTGTCCTTTACATCATAGAACGCGTCGAACATCAATAATGTGTGAGATAAAGACGCACACGCCTCGTCAGCCAATCGAGGATTATCCAATGCATTAATCAAGGCTTGGATATTATACCCGCCCAGCATAGTGCCCAGGATTTCAGTGGCTCGCTCATCCGAAATTAATGGTGATGTTGCTTCGCCAGTGGTCACAGCAGCAAGAAAGCTTGCTTTAACATACGCGGCTTGGTCTACGCCGGCAGGCACTCTGTTGGTGAACAAATCCATCAAGAACTCTTCTTCGCCAGCCGGTGGGTTCTTCAATAACTCGATAAGCTCAGCAACTTGAGTTGCATCCAATGGCTTGGGAACAATTCCCATTTCTGCACGTTCAGCGACGTGGGCGCGATAGGCTTCTAACACAATAAATCCTCGGCATTTGTTGTTAAAATCGTTGGAACTTCGACGGTGGGGCTTGCAGCGCGTCCGTAAAAACCATGACGGTCATCGTTAATTTTTCCGTGTTTTGTGAAAAAACACATTGTCTATGTCAAATTAGACCGTTAATCCGGTGCGTACAATACTGACATCGCCTCAAATCAGGTGGCGAATTTTACTATACACAAGGCCAAACTTGAAGTGATACAATGCCTACAGCTCGGATCATCGAGTAAATTTTGACTATCATGGGTGTGAATACACATTGAACGAAGTTCCAACAGGGATCCTTTTCCTTTCTTTAGCACTGCTCATACTGTTATCGGCCTTTTTCTCTTCCTCCGAAACAGCCATGATGGCCGTCAACCGTTACCGCATCAAAACCAGAGCGGATAGAGGCAATAGAAGCGCCAAATTGGTGCTCAGGCTCCTTACCGAGCCCGACAGACTATTAGGCACAATTTTGTTCGGCAATAATGTAGCCAATATTGCTGCCTCAACTTTAGCAACGGTGATCGGCCTAAGACTCTTTGGCGACGTGGGTCTGGCTTACGCTCCGCTGGTTTTAGTGTTTGTTGTCTTGATCTTTGCTGAAGTAGCTCCCAAGACTCTGGCCGCCTTGTACCCAGAGGCTATTGCATTCCCTGCTTCCTGGATCCTGCTTGGATTGCAGCATGTACTATCTCCAGCCGTTTGGTTGGTAAAGTTTTTTTCAAATGGATTGTTGCGACTGCTGAGAATCAAAGTATCACAACAAAACGACGCACTAAGTAATGAGGAATTAAGGGCGGCCGTCGCCGAATCTGGGGGCCTTCTCGACACCTCTCATCAAACGATGCTGATGCGTATTTTGGACATGGAAAAAGTGACCGTTGAAGACGTCATGGTTCCGAGAGCGGAAATGGAAGCAATAGACCTTGAAGATGAGTGGGAAGAAGTCGTTGAGCAACTCGCCACCTCTCACCACACCAGAGTGCCCGTTTTTTCGGGCAGTCTCGACAATATCATAGGCATCGCCCACATCCGCAAAATGTTTTACCTTTCTCAAATGGGCGAATTTAATAAGCAGACCATGCTCGGCATGATCCGGGAGCCCTATTTCATTCCTGAAAACACGTCGATCACCCATGCGTTAACCAATTTGCAAGATCGTCGAAGGCGTTTTGGTATTGTCGTAGATGAGTATGGTGATATTAAAGGGCTCGTCACACTTGAACTAATTCTGGAGGAAGTCGTTGGTGAATTTACCAGTATCGCCCCGGCACTTGACGATGATATTGATCTAGAGCCGGACGGCTCATACCTAGTTAGAGGCAGCACCAACCTTCGAGATCTCAACCGTAAGCTCAATTGGTCTCTGCCTTCTGGTAACGCCAAGACCATCAATGGATTAATTACAGAGCAGTTAGAAGCGATACCCGAAGCCGCAACCTGCTTTAAGCTCGACAACTACGTGATCGAAATAGTTCAAACACGAGATACTTCCGTTCGCGTGGCACGCATCACAAAACTGTCATAAACACTCGCATTATTAAAGTTTAAAGACTGCAATCACTTTTAATGGACACTTCAGGACGGATGTAAAATAATCATAAAAGCGAACCAATGCCATTCTTGGGCTTGCTAGCAGGTAAGTTTTTGAGATATATTCGCTGAAATAACAAATACATATAACCCAAACCGAAAGCATATTATGAATAAATTAGCGATCGCCCTTCTGATACCAGCATTCGCTACGGCTCTTGTGGGCTGCAGTAGCGGCTCAAGCGAAGCTCCCATTCCGGCAAGCGTTACAAATCGCTACCAAGGCACCTTCCAAAATACGCCAGGCACCCAAAGCGGTTCAGTCTCTCTCAATTTGTCTGAAGACACAGCTCGAGCTGTGACTGGTAACATCATTTTCACCTCTGATGGATCAAACTGCCTACGTAACGCCACGGTCACTGGCACAACAACTGGCTTTAATTTTGATCTTACGGCATCACAGGCTGGCGAGCTTTTCACCACGACAACAACGATTACCAGAACAGAACTAGATGATGCTGGGGCTGAAGTTGTTACAACAGAATCAATTACCGTCCGTGAGTCAACTACTGGCACCGTTGGTACGGTAAACCGAGATTTGGGCGGCGGGCGAAACTCAAGCGCTGTTACAACGTCAGCCGGAGTAACTGGCAACCTTAATATGCAATTTAACATCGGAAACAACGGCGCAACGTTACAAGGCACGTACGTCACTGATGGCGATATTTGCAGCAACAATACAGGCAGCGGTGTTATGTCTTTAAACCGAATCTAGTTAGAAATTAATTTTAGTTAGTTCGAATGATGCACGTCGTCGCTTCATCATGTCACAAAGCCATCAGGATTTTGATGGCTTTGTTCGTTGTGATGGTGCTTGGTCTGAGCGTTAGCTCAGGCGCGCACTCGGAGAATAATTTCGAGAGCAAACTACCTAAGTCTGCTTCTCTTCGGTTCACCTTATCTGATGAGCTCGGCTTTCCGCAGGATCAGAGTAAAGACAGCTTTGATTGCCTTGATAAAATTTACGCAGTGACAGACGTAAAAGGCTTCAAGAAAGGCAAGCACATTATTGAATTCAGGTGGGTTGACCCGAGCGGAGACACACGCGAGCGAACGGTTTACGACTTTTTTGTAAGAGATAAGCCTTCAACGAAACTATGGGCATGGCTAGAGCTCTCCAGAGGCCAAGGTGCTGGTGTTGTTCAATGGCTAAACCCGGCGGCTGGCCTGGAAGAATTTATCGGTAAATGGGAGTTAAAACTTTTGATCGATGACAAGGAATTTAAGTCAGATGAATTTGACGTAAACTGTTGATTTTATTCTCGCTGTCCGTCCTGCTTAGAAGCTAATTTTTTAAACTCTTCTCCCGGGTAGCGGCTTACTGGACTTTTTAGCAACGTCATTTCGAACATAAACTGGCTTAAAATCCATCGCTGACACCAAATTTTGTTGATCATATTTAGCCCGCGCCAACTGCAACAAAACACTTGCATTAGGATACGTGATTTCATTTTTATGATGAGCAATGTTTAGTACAGCAGCGGGAAGCTGGTCCCAGTACTCGCTCCAGGCGTTCCCAACCAATACACAGCTGCTACCAGCTACTGATATACGTTCAGGGCCAGACACTGTAATGTCACCAACATTCAACAGCTCATGATCTTTAAGGCGATATTCAGCCCAATAGATCTCACCCATACGTGCATCAATACCCGCAATAATGCTCTGAGCCCCAAAGCCTATCGCCTCATGCGCCAACGCTTCTAAAGAAGAAATGCCGATCATCGGCGCCCCTATTCCATAGGCAATACCTTGCGCCGCTCCTACTCCAATTCGCAACCCTGTAAATGAGCCCGGTCCTTGCCCCACGGCAACGGCGTCTATGTCTTGGACACTTAGCTGAGCCTCAGAAATTACGTTTTGAACCATTTCAAGCAGCACCGCCGAATGAATATTACTCCCTATTTGCACTTCACTGTGCGTCGCACCATCGTGAGATATAGCAACAGAACACGCTGCGGTGGCCGTATCAACAGCCAAAATAATTGGATCCAAGTTCATACCATCACCCCTGCTCGGTCGTCGCAGACAAACGTTCTAAAAATGCACAAATTTTCTGTCTATCAGACGTTCGACGCATCTTAGGTAAACTATTCAAAAACACACGACCATAATGAGTGGTTCGCAAGCGTCCATCACAGATCATGAGCACCCCTTTGTCGTGGGTACTCCGAATCAAACGCCCAGCGCCCTGGCGTAGCGTAATAACGGCTCTTGGCACTTGGTAATTCATAAAAGGGTTGTCACCCGATTCTTGCATTGAGTTCAACCGAGCTTTAATGACAGGATCAAACGGAGATTCAAACGGCAGTTTGTCGATGATTACGCAGCGTAAAGCATCGCCTGGCACATCGACGCCCTCCCAAAAACTCATAGTACCCAATAAAACCGACTTGTCTTTTTCTACAAACTCACGCAATAATTCACGCTTATTAGTGTCGCCTTGAGTGAGTATTTCAAATTTCTCACCTCCTTGCTCTGCTTGCTCAATTAGGCGCTCTTCGAAGCGCTGCATCACTCTAAAACTGGTGAACAAGACAAAGACACCACCGGCGCTTGCCGTAATCACTGGCAATACTTCATTGAACAACGCGTCAGAAAAACCCTCATCTTTCGGTACCGGCATACCTTCCGGAACATATAATACCGCTTGATTGAAGTAATCGAATGGGCTATCCCAAGTTTCTTCACGAAATCCCTTTTTTAATCCTATTAGGTGCTGGAAATGGTTGAAATCTCCATCAACCGATAAAGTGGCCGAAGTGAAAATACGCGCCTGTTGATCGTTTCCAAAATATTGCGACAGCTCACTCCCGATATTCAACGGTGTCTCATGGATACGAAACGTTCGTCTCGAGACTTCGACCCATCGCACCACGTCGTCGTTCTGATCGCTCGCTGCTAATCTCTCACATTCCTGTGCGAGTTCGACACACCGCTCATGACAACGCCCTAGAGCTTCTCCGGCAACCGCAGCCTCTTCAAGTAAGTCCGAAAAATCAGTCAACTTTGCGGCTAATAAAGTTAGCTTCTTAAGCAAATTAGGGATTTCATCGATCAAATCATCCCAAGAAACTCGCCGCTCATTCAGCCCTAAGCTAAGCCTGTAATCCGCAGTTAGTTTATCTAATGCATCGGCATCTGGAATGAGGTTTCTAATCAAACTCTTTTCTTTGAGCTCGGCCGCTCGAGTATCGGCCACCAGCTCCATGACTTGCCAGGAACTGAAGCTGTTACCTAAAAAGTTAGACGCTATATCAGGTATTTGATGAGCCTCGTCAAATATCACCGTGTTCACTTCCGGCAGCAGAGCGCCAAACCCGTCTTCTTTAAGGGATTTATCGGCAAAAAATAGATGATGATTGACCACCACCACATCGCTTTCTAATGCTGCTTTACGCGCCTTATTAACATAGCAGTCTTCAAAATAGCTGCATTCACTGCCAATGCAATTATCGACCGTCGACGTAACCGCTGGCCACAGTCGTGAGTCTTCAGGAACTTCATTCAAATCACCGATATCGCCGGACTTAGTCCGAGGAAGCCAGTTGGCCAAAGCTTCGAGCTCATGTAATTGATTCTTATCCATCCTTCGAGCATCGCTTCGTGCCGCCGACATACGATGCAGACAAACGTAATTACTTCGCCCTTTCAAGAGAGACACTTTAGCACTCAGTCCCAAATGCTTAACCACAGAGGGTATATCCCGATGAAATAACTGTTCTTGTAAATGCTTGGTGCCGGTTGAAACTAAAGTGGTTTTTCCGGAACGCAGTGCTGGCACCAAATATGCAAAGGTCTTCCCCGTGCCAGTTCCTGATTCGGCCAGCAACGTCTCCTTATTTTCGATCGCCTGCTCGATTGCCGCCGCCATCTGCACCTGCGCATCGCGAACAGAAAAGTTGGCGATCGCAGAAGCGAACGGTCCGCGTTCGCTTAATATATCGGCTGCGGTATCTTCATCATAAAGGTCATTCATGAGCATTGAGCAATCATGTGAAACAACGCCGTCACGACTACCCCCCAGTACTTAAGCATTTCCTTCTTTGTCTGCGGCGCATTGACTGAGTGCAGTACCCCAGTGGGGCAATGAAACCTCAAAAGTCTGGAGCAATTTTTGCGTACTCAATACAGAAAATGCTGGTCGCTTAGCTCGCGTCGGATATTCGGATGATGCAATGCCGGTAACCACGACACTGGTGATTTCATTTTCAACGAAAATCGCCTTGGCGAAATCAGCCCAAGAAGTCTGGCCTTGACAGGAAAAGTGGTACACGCCAGCCTGTTCTCTGGAAATACCGCCCTGCTCTATGATTATATCGACCAGCTGCTTAGTTGCGGAAGCAATACTGCCTGCATACGTAGGTGCACCCACTTGGTCATTAACCACAGACAGTTGCTCACGCTGCTCAGCGAGAGCCAACATTGTTTTATAGAAGTTTTTCCCATGGTTTGAATACACCCAGGAAGTTCTCAACACCAGCGCCGGGGCTTCGCTCTTGATCACGGCCTGCTCACCCTCAAGTTTACTTTGCCCATAAACCCCTGTAGGTGCGACAACGTCTGACTCTAGATACGCAGATGCAGCGCATCCATCAAAAACGTAATCCGTTGAAAAATGGATCAAGGGCGTCGCCGTCTCCTTGGAGTATTGCGCAATTTCAGCCACCGCATCACGGTTAATAGCAAACGCAAGCTCCGCATCATCCTCAGCCGCATCGACAGCCGTATACGCCGCAGGATTAATAATAATCTCCGGTGCAATTTCGACAAGCTTTGCGTGAACTGACTCGACTTCACTTAAATCTAATTGATCGCGACCCGCTACGATAACATCATAACCATCGGCCAATTGCCGTTGTAAATACGTACTAACTTGGCCATTCCGGCCAATAATGAGAATTTTCGCCATGTAAACTAAACCGACAGAGTCGGTAAATCCTGTAGTCGTTGACCGATCTGATCTTTTGCTGATAATAGCGGCGCATCCGTGGGCCACACAATGCCAATGTCAGGATCATTCCATAGAACGCTCCCTTCTTGCGAAGGTTCATACAATGATGTGCACTTGTAAACTACCTCGGCGGTGTCACTCGTAACAACAAATCCGTGTGCAAAGCCCTCTGGAACGTACAACTGTTGTTTATTTTCATCATTCAGATAGAAACCAACCCAGTCGCCAAAGGTTGAAGAACCTGCTCGGATATCGACGGCGACATCAAAAATTTCACCTTGAACGGTTCGTACCAACTTACCTTGCCATTGTGGGCTTTGATAATGCAGCCCACGCAGTACGCCTTTACTTGATTTCGAGTGATTATCCTGTACAAAGTTAGCAGGCAAACCAAGTTCTTCGGCTTTTTGCTGGTTATAGGTTTCCATAAAAAAGCCACGGTCATCACCAAACACCTGTGGTGTCACTAAAAGAACGCCATCGAGCTTTGTAGTTTCTACTTTCATCACACTGTTAAATCAAAAAATATTTAGGGTCGAATTGTAGCCCGCTAAGCAGGTTCAAGGAAGGACTTTCCCGCGATCTGCATTTGATTGTACGAACCCAGGGTGATCATTTCTTTAATCTAATTCTAACCTCAGCTGGGCTTAAGAGCTCATCGCGAAACATCACACTTTCAGCGTTATGATTGAAAACAAACTCGTGACTTTGCGTTTCTCGCTTACGAACACCCTCAGGCAGAACTTCCGTCGAAAGCTGTGCTTTTTCCGCCAACCTTAACAATATCGATTGCATTGCCAGCTCGTCTGGCCAAGCGCCGAGGTAAAAATTCTTCCCATTTCCCACTAATACAGGCGAGCCATCATCTAGGAACTCAAAGACAGACTCCGAGGTTTGCAACGACTCAAACCAAGTGTGAATACTCCCATTCGATTGCAGCTTTCTCGCAGACTCCTTGGGAAAAGTTTCAACATACTCAACGGTACAATCAAATCCATCTAATGCTGGAGGAAGTGGGGTGGGAATTCTAAAATTTTGGTCGCGAGATCCCGTACGAGGCCCAAGCATACTTACACCGTCGAAACGGTCAATTTGCTCAAGCAATCGATCATGCAAGTTGAACAAGCCTGGAGCCAACAATAATTTGTACCCATCAAGCGTCTCGACATCCGGACGAACGATATCTACCGTAAGACCAAGCCTACGTAAACCTCTGTAAAACTCAAACACAACCCCAAACGCGTCAAAGCCCTGCCCCTGGGGTTGCGCCTCCCAAGCCCAACATGATTCGTAATCAAACACTAATGCCACATCAGCCTGACAGCAGGCAATATCACCAAGTTCTGAAATTTCTTTTATGACCGCTTCAATTTCTGGGTAGCTAGCGGATTCTTTAGAATCTGGCCTCAGTAACCCAGCATGCATTTGTTCTTGAGCAAAAGGCGCTTGCCGCCATCGAAAATAGCACACAGCCTCCGCTTCATGAGCTATAGCCTCCAAGGTCCACAGCCTTACCATTCCAGGCAGTGGAGCTGGATTGAAAGGGGCCCAATTAACGGGGCCCGGCTGCTGCTCCATGACCCACCAACGACCGCGCCCTACCGTACGATAAAGGTCATGATGAAGCGCTTGCAGATCAGGATCTCCTTGACGCTCAAAACGCCGCTGCCACTCTTTACTCGCACCACATCGATCAACTAAGAACCCCAAGGGATAACTGTCCCAACTGGCTATATCGAGGTCATCGCCAACTTTATAATGATCAAACTCGGTAATGCGTCCCATATAATTGTGAATCAACGGCTTATCACAAAACCGCCTAACGGCCGTAACGAGTGCCTTATTAAAGACAACAACTTGATCGCTTGAAAAACGCCTAAAATCCATCACGTGCGAGGGGTTAGGCTCAGTTACGGTGAGGTTGGGAAGATCCACATCCTCAAATTCTGAGTATGCCATTGACCAAAAAATGTTACCCCAAGCTTCGTTTAACACCGCTATGTCTGAATACTTTGCCTTAAGCCAACGCCTAAATTCTTTTCGTGCTGCATCGCTATACGACAAAATTGTGTCATGACAACCATATTCATTATCCAATTGCCAAGAATGCACGTGCCGATTGCCCCCATAACGCTCAGCCATTAGCTCTGCTATCTTTGCGGCTTCCTCACGATAAGGTGCATGACTAAAACAATAATGACGTCTGGATCCAAATTTTCGATGCTGGCCGTCCTCATCGACCGCCAACATATCAGGGTAACGATCCAGCATCCAACGAGGTGGCGTTGCCGAGGGAGTACCCATAACAACCTTTAACCCCTGATCACCTAAGACTTCAATTGCGCGATCAAGCCACGCCCAATCGTATTCTCCCGGTTTGGGTTCAATGCGCGACCAAGAGAATTCACCTATACGCACTAATTTGAGCCCCAATTGAGACATTTTTAATGCATCTTCCGGCCATAACGCTTCGTCCCAATGCTCCGGGTAATAACAAGTTCCTAAAATAGGTTTCATGGTGTTGCTCTCTATGTCTGTTATTAGTTCTGTTGAGTTTACATCGAATAATACAATATAATCATATTTATACTATAATTATAGGACGCCAGTTCAAACCAATTGATCCCCCCAATTGCGATAAGATTAACAGAAGGGCGACCTTCATAACCATCACAGGCAATAGCTAATGACTTCTCAACCACGATTTATCGCAGGCGACTGGGGAACCAGCAATTTAAGGCTCTATTTATGCGAACTTTCGGAATCAGGATCTAAAATTCTAGATACTCGTTTCGGCCCAGGTGTAAGCCAAATTAATGGCGATTTTGAAGAGCGATTTTTCAATCTTGCTCAAGAATGGATTGATCAACACTCAGAGATACCCGTCATACTCTCTGGAATGGTTGGGTCGACCATCGGCTGGAAAGAAGCCCCTTACTTAAACAGCCCAGTCTCCGTCGCTGAGATTGCCCGAGGTCGTATTCAATTTAGGGCAAGAGGCACGGACTTTTCAATCTTAGCCGGCCTTCGCACCAGCAACCCACTGAACCATCCAGACGTGATGCGTGGAGAAGAACTTCAACTACTAGGATGGATGCAGTCTAAAAACGCACGATCTGGACGCAGGCTATTTGCTCTTCCCGGCACTCACAACAAGTGGGCTCTCTCGGAAAATGGCATGATCACACGCTTTTTGACGGCATTCACAGGCGAACTTTTTGCTTTATTGCGTAACCACAGTATTCTCATATCATCTCAAAGCTCATTCAGCTTTAATAAACGTGTCTTCTTAGATGGTGTGGATGCCATTGAGAACATGGGTGAGGCCCAGCTGGTTCACGCCCTCTTTAGCACGCGCGCCAAGCAAGTCTTGGGAGAATTAGGTGAGGAGGACGCGTTATCCTATCTATCCGGTTTGATCATCGGCGCCGACACCATCGGGGCCAATAGCCTATTTGGCGAGTGCGACGGCATCACAATCATTGGCGAACCGACGCTTACATCTCACTACAAGTTAACACTGGATCATCTCGGTCTGGCATCAGAACAGTGCGATCCTGACGAAATAGCAATATCAGGCTTTGACAGTATCTTTCGCGAAATCAACCAAGAATCTATAAATTAGGAAATCGAGGAGCATTAAATGAGTACATTGTTAGAATCATGGTTTGAAAAAATCCCCGTAGTTGCGATTATTCGTGGCGTCACGCCTGATCAAGTTGAGGAAATCGGCACGGCTATCGTAGAGGCAGGCGTGGGCATAATCGAAGTGCCGCTAAATTCGCCAGAACCATTCAAAAGCATCGAAAAATTAAGTTCTGCACTCGGAGAGCGATGCATCACCGGATGCGGCACGCTGCTAACCACTGAGGACGCACAGCGAGTGGCTGATGCTGGAGGCAAAATCGCCGTAACGCCCAATACGGACACCGCAGTCATCAAACGCTGCATTGAACTCAATATGATTCCTATGCCTGGATGGTCCACCCCCACTGAAGCTTTTTCGGCCTATCATGCCGGCGCTCGATATTTAAAACTGTTTCCCGCAGGCAGCTACGGAGCCGGACACATCAAGGCTGTGCGAGCAGTTCTACCAACCGACACGAACATTCTTGCTGTCGGCGGAGTCGGCGCGCACAATGCGAGCGAATGGCTCGATGCCGGCGTGAGCGGGTTTGGCATCGGAAGTGAAATTTATAAAGCCGGACGAACTGCCACAGAAGTCTATCAACGAACCAGTGAAATCGTTGAGTCGATCACCGGCGCCTTGGGAGGCGCAAAGACATGAATTTGGAACTGATTGATACGATACACGTTAGCAATGAGCTCGGCGAAGGGATAATTTGGGATACTCACCGGCAAAGAGTATGGTGGACCGATATATTGCAACGTAAGCTATATCGCTATGACCCTGTATCAAAGAACTTGGAAAATTGGAGCACTCCGGAAAGACTGTGCTGTTTCGCTCCAGTAGAGGGTCAAAACAAGCTAATTTGCGCGTTTGAATCTGGGTTTGCTTTCTATTGGCCTGAAAATGATGAACTCAAATGGATAACGCGGCTAGAAGAAGACAATCCAGGCACCCGCTTCAATGATGGAAGGACCGATCGTCAAGGCCGTTTATGGGCAGGAACCATGGTCGAGAATGAGAAAGCCGCCACGTACAAAGGCAGCTTGTATTGCTTAGACAGCGATTTGCACGTGACTAAAACGCTGAGCGGCCTCTCTATTACAAACAGCTTGTGCTGGAGTCCAGACGGTAACATCTTGTATCACACCGACACCGTCACCCAAACAATTAATCGCTACCCATTTGATACCAATAAAGCGTCTCTTGGGGAAGCCCAGACATTGGTGAGCACGGAGAAAAACTGCTACCCCGACGGGTCAATCGTCGATGCAGAAGGTTACCTCTGGAATGCACAATGGGGCGGAAGTCAAATTGTTCGTTACTCCCCTCAAGGAGCTCAAGACTTAAAGCTCACGTTGCCAACCAGCCAGCCTACTTGCCTAGCCTTTGGTGGACGTGATTTGGATTTGCTTTTCGTCACCACAGCTTGGTCCGAGATGTCTCCTAGAGAGGAATTAGCGGGCAGTCTGTTTATCTATAAGACAAACTTTAAGGGCTTAGAGGAAGCTCAGTTCAAACTGAGCCTCTAGGGCACCCACTTTCAATGGCCATCCAGACGACTCGATTTTCAGGTTATTAGATCGAGTCTCTATATTCTTGCAGCTTTTCCTGCCATTGATCGCCAAAGAATATCTTACACGCCTCCTTCAACCCCGGGGCATCAACGATATCTTCATTACGCACAACCTGAGTAATCTTAGAACGTCTACGCAAAAAGTCTTCAAGTTTGGTTACCATTTCAAATCTGGCGGTGTGCTCAATCTCGCATCGAAGATACTCAGCATCCTTCATTAGCCTTTCGGCTTGACGAGGGTCTTGTCGAATATCTTCCAGCAATTCAATCGCATTCCCACCATATCGGCGCCACAAACGCTGAGTCAGCGGCTCCGACGAGCCCTCCACCGTGTAGTCATCAAGGTTCATGAGCTTTGCTTGATGGTAGAATTTGTCCTTAACCGTATCCGCATCTTCCCCATACCACTTATAGTTTTCGTATGGTAGCGCCACTCCCATCTCCTTAACGAGTTCGGCAATCTCATCACCGACATTAATACAATCGGTAGTTTTTCCGCCAAAAATACTCAGATGCCGATCGTCTCTATTAACATCCACAGCGTGTTTTCTAGACAATTTCACCCAATCGGCTACTCCGTCTCCACCCTTCTGCGCCAAAGGTCGGACTCCACACCGCTCTGCTATGATGTCACTTTCGGTAATCGGGCTCTCCAAGTCCAACAACTGATTAATATTATCCAATACGAATTTACGATCCTCCCCTGTGACCTCTACCTGCGGGCTGTCAACTTGAGTGTCTGTCGTACCGACGGACGTTTTATTTCCCATGGGTATGACAAAAAACAATCGACCATCACTTGCGAAAAACGCCAAAATTCGATTCCCCTTTGTCACTCGATCAATGATCAAGTGAATACCTTTAGAAAACAAATGTCGATGTTCTGTCTTTTGCTCGGCCAATTCATTGTGCTTATCAACATACGGCCCACAAGCGTTGATGAGGACTTTTGCCTTAACTTCAAATGTTTCTCCAGAAATGCAATCACGAGCCTGCACACTCCATAAGTCATCTCTTTTCACAGCATCGGTAGACTCCACGTAATTCACTGCATCACAGCCGTGATTCATCGCTGATCGAACAAAATTGAATACAAACCTGGCGTCATTGTCGTACAGGTAGGCATCCGAATATTCGAAGCCACCGGCCGCATTTTTAGTGTTAATGGCAGGCTCGCGCTCTTTAATGGTTTTCACACTCATATAATCAGGCGCTTCCGTGAAAAAGCGACCGATCAACCAATAAAATAATGTGCCTAAATAAACAAACCAAGATGGAAATCGAAATCCCTTCGCGATAGTGGTTAAAAATCGAATTTCTTTCACCGTAGACGGGTAGCTACGCATCAAATGGTTACGGCTTTTACATAGATTGTTCACTAAAAAGTATTCGTGCGACTCCAAATACTTAATGCCTCCCCACGCCAAATTCGAAGAATTCGAACTGGTCATTCCTGCGAAATCGCCTCTATCTATCAAAGCGACATTAGCCCCCTTAGCGGACAGAGACGCCGCAGAGACTGCCCCATTAATACCGCCACCGATTACCAAGGCATCGTAGACATGATTCGGCCGCTTGAGGCGTTCAATATTACTATTACGTAGATTCATTAGTTTTAGCTGGGCGAAAAAAAATAGGCGGCACACACTCTATAGTTCACACAATGCATGCCGCGCAAATTCTAAGTGTAAGACCACACGTTAGAAGAGGAGAATGACTTTGACGGGTAAACCATCAAACGTCTGGTCTTATTATATTATAAATAATACTATTTTTAAAGTCGCTGAATTTATGGTTTGTTTGGTGGGTAGTTTAGCGTGCTGAAATGGCTATCCGCAATGCCTTCCAACCAGTCTTTTATAAGACCTCGATCACACCTTTCTGATCACAGCACCCAAAGTGCCACAAGTAGGTATAAAATTGCTGAAGCCGCTGCCGCGGTAAGGGCGAATGGCAACTGCGTGCGCACGTGATCCATCACATCGGCGCCACAGGCAAGAGAAGAGAGTATGGTTGTGTCGGAAATTGGCGAGCATTGATCTCCAAACACCGAGCCACCAACAATAGCGCCAAAACATAACAAGATGAAGGTAGGGTCGTCAGAAAGCACGATGGCAAGCGGCAATGCAATCGGGAATACCACGGCATAGGTGCCCCAAGAGGAACCAATTGAAAAAGCCACCAACATACACACCACCAAGATAAGACTCGGAAACACATACGGAAAATGAACCAAAAAGCCTGCCGTCGAATCGATTACGAAGTTTGCAGTACCGAGGTATTCCGAAACCTTAGCTAGCGTAACTGCCAAACCTAGCACTAAAGCCCCTATTGTTACTCCCTTGATACCCGAAATCATCGCGTCAAATGCCTCATTAAGCGGCATACCTCTTATTAAGGTTAGGGAGAATGCCACCACAACGGCCATGCCAAACCCCTCAAAGACCATAGGACTGTTTCCCAAAGAGAGCGGCACCACACAAAAACCCAGCAGCGTGATTATAGGCAAAAGGAAATCCAGTATGCTCGGCGCGTACCCATCTAGCGTTTTTATCTCGGTCAGCTCGGCAGCCGCCATGGGTTGTGCACCAGGACGATCCAACTCACCAGTTTCGGCAACCCTCTTTACAACCCGAGCCATAGAGCTATCAAACAAAGGCAGCTTACCTAACGCGAAAAGCAAAGTCATACTGACAGCAATCCAAGCGTAAAAATTGAATGGAATGGCCATGAAATATAGCTTAACGGCGGCAGCCTGATTCGGCACCAACTGAGAGAGCGGGTCAATGGCTATTATTCCAGCGATATAAACCGGCCAAACATTAAACGGTAAAATTGTTGCCACCGGAGACGCTGTGGAATCGACGATATACGACAATTCTTCGTGTGCAACTTTATGACGATCAGACATGGGCTTTACCGTCGTGCCAGTCAACACCGTGCTAATTGTGCCTCCTTGATGAAATATAACGCCCAGCACCCAGGTGAACACTTTCGCTGAGGTGCGGGAGCTCACAAACCGCTTAGCGAGTGATTCGGCGAAATAGCGAGCGCCGCCGTTTCGATTCCACAATCCCAACAAACTGCCGAGCGCCCAAAGATACACCAACAACATTTGGGCGTAGCTTTCACTTCCCAAGCTAGGAATTAAAAACACCTTCACTAAATTAAGCTGACCGGAAACCAAGCCTCCGACAACCACACCCAAAAATAGGGCTAAAACCACATTCCTGACAACAAAGCAGAATACGATGGTAACGAAGGCAGGAAGTAACGACCAAACGCCATAATGATTCGCGTACTCGCTGGGCCTGAAAAACCAGATCAGAGCCGCAAAAGTACACACTGCCACCGTAGTGGATAACGTTTTGTTGTTCATGTCTTTCTATCCAAAGTTAGGTTCACACATGATAATCGCAAACGTTAGCATACCCTAAGCACTCCCCCTTACTCACATTGATCAACAAATGGGCCACCCTTGGACAACATAGCTGGGGAGCTACTACTTTCCTTGTGATCGAGAGTTTTATCCGTAATTAAGCTTATGAAGACAACGTGGCCAATCGAACTTGCATGACATTCTGAACAACCATTAAAAAAGCCCTAACACGCAAACGTGCTAAGGCTTTTTTAATGGCGTCCCCAAGGGGATTCGAACCCCTGTTACCGCCGTGAAAGGGCGGTGTCCTAGGCCTCTAGACGATGGGGACGTCTGCGGCGCATTATATTGAGTTGAAAATAAAAAACAACTCTTTTTAATGTCCAATTTTCCTTCACTTTCACCAGTGGTCTTACCGAAGTTTTCACTCACAATTATGAGCTTTGAGCCGTCAGCGCGGGAAGCTTTGCTTCCGTTCGCACAGCGAACTTAGCGAAAACTTGGTGGAGCTAGGCGGGATCGAACCGCCGACCTCTACACTGCCAGTGTAGCGCTCTCCCAGCTGAGCTATAGCCCCAGACCTCGAAGGAGCGCGCATAATATGCTCAGCATTACATTTGGTCAAGCGCTAATTTATTTTTTTTACAAAAAAAAATAAATTAGCGCTATCGATCCGATTGCTCGACTAATTCACGTATTTGAGTGACAGAAAAAACCCTATAAATTCCTGAGCCTCATTCCGACCTATCGTCATTAAAGACATCCCATTCAACTACGTTAGGAATTACAATGAGCTAATACAGAGTCAAGAAATATGATTGTTCTCCCATTGGCGTATTGATATTATCATCCGTGAGGATAGAGGACAGTGACCACTAAATTCACAATACATATATAAGCTCACAAATTGAGCATCTCTCTTCACGAATACGCTCTACGATATTGCATCGTTGTGCATACGTATAATTTTGTTCAACAACCAAAGGTTTTCAAATCTAGACATGTCTCAGATGACTTTTAACTCATTTCGCTCAAACTTCTTAGGAAATTCGGCGGACTGGTATAAAAACACGATATTGGTGTTTTTAATCATTAACCCCATTTTATGGTTTTCTGGATTCCACTTTGCGACCGGGTGGTTATTGATAGCCGAGTTTATTTTTACGCTCGCGATGGCCCTAAAGTGTTACCCCTTACAACCTGGCGGTCTATTGGCCTTACAGGCGGTCGCATTAGGGATGACATCCCCCGAGATGGTCTACCATGAAATCGAAGCAAACCTAAAAGTATTATTATTGCTGGTGTTCATGGTTGCGGGCATCCATTTCATGCGTGATCTCTTGTTATATACCTTCACGAAGTTACTAATTAAGATACGCAACAAGGTCTTACTCTCGCTACTGTTTTCTTTCGCTGGTGCATTTTTGTCAGCGTTTCTTGATGCTCTAACGGTAACCGCCGTGCTAATCAGTGTTGGTGTTGGCTTTTATGGCGTCTACCATAAAGTAGCGTCTGGCAAGAAGTTCTCTGATGATCATGATCATTCTGGCGACGATGGTGTACACGAATACAGCCGACAGGATTTAGAAGACTTCAGAGCATTCCTTCGAAGCTTAATCATGCACGGCGCTGTTGGCACCGCACTAGGTGGCGTTTGCACCTTAGTTGGGGAACCGCAAAACCTTCTGATTGCTGAAAAAGCAGGTTGGGAATTCATGGAATTTTTCTGGCGAATGGCGCCAGTCACCATGCCAGTATTGGTGGCGGGCTTAGCGACCTGCCTTCTATTGGAAATGACCGGTTGGTTTAGCTACGGCAGTAAGTTACCCAGTGAGGTTCGATCAGTGCTTTCTGAATTTGACGCTGAGCAAGAAGCTCGTCGGACAGGCCATGACAAAGCCAAGCTGGTCATTCAATCGATTATAGGCATTGTTCTCGTGGGTAGCCTCGCATTCCATATCGCTGAAGTCGGACTGATCGGTTTAATGATCATCGTACTTCTTACCGCGTTTAATGGAATTACTGAAGAGCATCAAATTGGGCATGCGTTTGAAGAGGCCTTGCCGTTCACGGCACTGCTCGTGGTATTTTTCGCGGTTGTGGCGGTTATACACGAACAGCATTTATTTCAGCCTGTCACCGATTTGGTTTTAAGCATGAATACGGACACACAACCGATTGTGATGTTCATCGCCAACGGCGTATTGTCCATGATCTCAGACAATGTATTTGTTGCCACGGTGTATATCAATGAAATGGCAGCGGCACTTAAAAACGGCGTGATCACTCGTGAACACTTCGAACTTATGGCCATTGCCATCAACACAGGCACCAATCTTCCCAGCGTTGCTACTCCAAACGGTCAGGCGGCATTCCTGTTTCTTTTAACCTCGGCGCTCGCCCCCTTGATAAGATTGTCTTATATGAAGATGGTTTACATGGCATTTCCATATACGATCGTATTAAGCATCGTGGGTGGTGCGGCAATTTTGATCCAGTTTTAAGAAAAATACTCCTCGGCCAAGCACGAGGAGCAATAACAGCGTTTTGCCAAAATCGGCCGGAGAATCAAATATTCTTCGGCCGATTTTTTTTGATTTTAGATTTCAGAAATGAACGAAAGGTTTTCACTTTCATATACCAGACCGCAATCCAATACCCGATGGAACTTTGATTTACCGTTGCTATGTCGCCAATATCAAAGTTAGATAACTTATTTGCGTGTTTGAGTAACAAAAAATCGGTTGTGGCATCAAACTCGCCTCGACAAGGTCTGGCCTTTGTATCAATCGTGAAGAGTTCAGTTTCGTCCTCAATTAAAAAATTATTCCAGGACGGATCACCATGACGAAACCCAGCCCGGTGCATTCTCTGTAGCATATCAATGACGACGGCACGCCCCTCTGGACCGCAAGGCACTCCTTCACGATATTGATAGCACATCCAAGAATCCACCACCATCCCAAATCGGCGGCGCTCTAAGGCAAACAGCGGCCTAACGCTTGGTATTCCAGCGCTCTCTAGCTTAGTCAGATTGGCTATTGTTGCAACCGCTTCACTTTCTACAAGTAAGCTCGATAAGCGCGCCCAAATACGGCGATTCTTATCGATCGGTCTTTTGACGACGACATCAAAGCCGAATAGAACACCACGCCTTACCACACTCCGATGATTATCCTTCAAGGTTTCTGGAAAAGCTTCGAACTGCTCTATCATAGTAGGGATGCTGGAAACATCACTCCACATTGCAGCCTGATCCAAATCAGACAGCAGCAACCAATCACCCTGCTTTAACACTGTTTTCAACATATTTGTGTAAGACTCTCGCCCGAGGCTCGCACGTAAGCTAACCAAACAATCGAGAAAAGAATCCTCGTTTTTTAAGTTCAGTTTCAATTGTTTTCGCGTGTGCTGCGCTGACATTCCTGCGTTTAAACACTCCATTATCCCACTGCGTAAGAGCGGAAAACTTCAAATCGTTAAATTCAGCCAGAGCAAAGTCTTTGTTTAGGCCCGTCGCATTAAGATTTGCCGCTTTGATATTCGCATCATTAAAATTTGCGCCCGACAATCGTGCCGCCCACAAATTGCTCTCTTCCATTGAAGCCCCTGTTAAATCCGCCCGGCTCAATCTAGCATTGGCCAGATTAGCGCCGTTAATCATTGCACTCTGCATGTCAGCACCCGCTAGAGATGCCTGCCTTAAGTTCGCGGTTTCAAAATTCGTACTGAGCAACAGAGATTGGCTCATGTCAGCGCCGGAGAGTGATGCATTAAGCAGATCAGCTCCCTCGAGTCGTGCAAAGCGCATATGCGCCGCATTTAAATCTGCGTTTCTGAGTGAGGCCCCCGTAAGATTGGCATCTTGAAGGTGAGCCCCGAAAAGCTTAGCACCATCTAGCTTTGCGTCGGTTAGATTTGCTCGCACGAAGATTCCGCCACTTAGCTTGGCATTCAAAAAACTAGACGACGACAAATCACAATCAGTGAAATTTGCAGCCGACAATTGAGCTCGATCAAAAACGGCACTGGGCAGTTTGGCAGAGCTTAGATGAGCACCAGCCAAATTAGCCTCGGTGAAATCCGCTGCCGTGCAATCGCAATGAGTGAGCGTTGCCCCATTTAAACGAGCACCACTAAGCTTAGCTCGATAAAGGTCTGCTCCAGATAAGTCGGCTCCGGTGAGGTCCGCTTCTGATAAATCGGCACCTGATAAATCAGCGCCAGACAAATTAGCGCCACGGAGCTTAGCTTGAGATAATTTAGCTTTCGCTAAATCTCCGCCGATGAGCGTATAGCCTGATAAATTAAGACCGGAAAGGTCTTTTTTGTCGCTGATGACAGACATATTGATCAACAAGACCTCAGTGAGCTATGTCTTCTGGCACAGCTGAGTCGGGAGTCTGAACATTAGATTTCTGACCAATCTTTTCCCAAACGCAATTTCCTTCAACTTTTTGGTTCAAGCGTTCAATCCATTCTTGATGCTCACTTCCTTCATCATCCAGCACTTTAACGCTCTGCAAGTTCAAACTCGCAAAATCGATATTTTGGTATTTGCCTCCACCCTCTAGCGCACTTGTGCTCGCCTCTAACGTCAATGCGGTCTGCCCACCCGTCATGGCCAAATAAACATCGGCCAAGATTTCGGCATCCAGCAAAGCCCCATGAAGCTCTCGATGACTATTGTTTATCTCATAGCGCCTACACAAAGAATCTAAGTCGTTCCTCTGCCCTGGATACATCTTTCGCGCTTGAATAAGCGTGTCATGAACACCGCAAACATCATTAATCCTCGTCGAGTAATCCGGTATTCGATTCAGCTCGGCGTCTAAGAACCCAACATCAAACGCCGCATTGTGAATAATCAGCTCTGAGTCACTCAAGTACTCCATCATTTTTTGGTAGATATCGGCGAATTTAGCTTTGTCAGCCAAAAATTCGTTAGTAATACCATGAACCTCGATCGCCCCCTGGTCGATCTCTCGATCTGGATTTAGGTACACATGAAAATTATTACCTGTTAAACGCCGATTAACGAGTTCCACGCAACCAATTTCAATAATCCGGTGCCCTTGGCGATGCTCTAAACCCGTTGTTTCTGTATCAAGTACAATCTGACGATCATAATCACTCATAATATAACCTCAAAGCTCATCAATACCTCGGTTAGCCAGTTCATCGGCCTTTTCATTGCCTGGGTTGCCAGCGTGGCCTTTAACCCATACCCAATTTACTTGGTGGCGACTGACTTGCTCATCAAGTGATCGCCACAAATCATCGTTCTTCACCGGCTTCTTTGCCGCCGTTTTCCAACCCCGAGCTTTCCAGCCTTGAATCCACTCCAACATGCCTTTTCTGACGTACTGAGAATCAGTATACAGGGTCAACTCACAAGAACGCGTCAGCAACTTTAGCGCTTCTATCGCGGCGGTAAGTTCCATTCGATTATTGGTGGTGTTTGCCTCACCACCAAATATTTCTTTTTCGGCTTCGCCGTAGATCAGTAACGCACCCCACCCTCCAGGGCCTGGATTACCACGGCACGCGCCATCTGTATATATTTGAACAGGGGTTTTAACTGACATATTAAAAACGAGTATTAGATTAAACTTACTTTTCAGAATTGCGCTGATTGGTACTTTTGGCCGTCGCAGGCGCCACCAATTTAGGTCTTGGTTTGCGAAACCTCACTTTGCCGATCATTGTTCCAGCAGACTCTTTCTTCTTCGCCGTGATCATATATCCCCCCCCGAACATGGGCAACCAACGATCTCCAACAGATTCGAAAAAACTCACCAATTTCCTGACTTTCGGCCTACTTGTAAGAGGTGCATACTGAAAATTTGAACTGGCAACCACGTCAAACCCCAAGACGTGCAACCAGTCAATTACTCTGCCAGGCGTATAATAACGACCTGCAGACGCCGATTTAGGTCGCAGCCAACGCTGTAATCCGAGCAAACTACTTGGGTTGAATCCGGTGATAACCACATAGCCCTCGGCCTGCAATACTCGATGAACTTCCCGTAGCACTTGGTGTGGTAACGAATGGGCCTCTAAAACATGAGGCAAAAGAACCGTACTAAAGCTGCTTGGAACAAACGGAAGAAAGGCAGGATCAGCGGCCAAGTTCGCCTCAGCAATCGAGTGGGCTGACGGTAGCGGACCCATTTGCACTTTCAGTACGTACGGCAAATCCAAATCGGATACTACCGTCTCGTCTAACATGCTCCCCAACTGCAGCGTAGACGGTCCAATGGCTTGCCTCATACCCGATTCCAGCCGTGATCTCTCGAGTTCAAAGAAAGACCGCCCGTAGTGAGTAGATGCCCAAGTGCCGCTACTGCTAAGTTGTTTTGAATTAATACCGCTCAAAATAATACGATTTACAGTGATTCCATTGGTTAATGGTACATGAATTTCAGGCCCCAATCATTGACTGAATTATGCTCTATCATTACTATTCGCCGATGAATTTTAAAGCCTTATTAATCCTCGCTCTCATTTTATGCACGAGCGCCTGCGGCCATCTAAAGAACCAATCAACGAGTTCTGATGATTTGGCAACCGACCAGCTCCCTAAATCCGGCGCTTCAGCCACTGAGGATATCGCCGGAACGGCGCCTGATGCGCCACTGATACCAACGCTGAAGCCGGATGTGGAGAGCGATATAAAGGTTGATGATATCAACATTCCAGCCACCCCTGTTGAACCGGCCGATCTAGACGTCATCAGTCGAATTCGCAATGGATTTAGTTTTCCTGAACTAAATACAACGGACGTAAACAAGCATGAAAAATGGGCTTCTTCTCATCACACTTATTTAAAGAACCTATTTGCAAAAGCCGAGCCATTCTTGTTTTTCATCGTGGAGGAAATCGAACGACGAAAGCTACCCATGGAGCTGGCACTCTTGCCAGCGGTTGAAAGCGCTTTTGATCCAGGCGCAGTATCGAGGTCACGAGCCGCCGGTTTATGGCAATTCGTTCCCAATACAGGGCGAGGCTTTGGTTTGCGCCAAGACTGGTGGTATGACGGCCGTCATGACCCATACAGCTCGACGTTTGCGGCTCTTGACTACCTAGAACAGTTACACAAAATGTTTGATGGCGATTGGTTTATTGCCCTTGCTGCCTACAATGCCGGGCCAGGAACCTTACGGCGCGAGATCAGAAAAGCCAAACGCAAAGGATTGAAAACGGATTACGTTAGCTTAAAGCTCCGAACAGAGACTCGACGCTATATTCCCAAATTAGTGGCACTCAAACACATCATCCAGTACCCAGAAAAATACAACGTTACATTACCCAAGATAGCAAACAAGCCATACTTTGAGGTGATCGAGCTGCCAGGACAAATTGACCTCGTAGAATTTGCCAAGCAAAGTAACGTCGACCGCCAACTACTAAGGCACTTAAATCGAGGCTTCAAACGATGGGCTACGGCCCCCGAAGGCCCGCACCGCCTGCTCATACCGTTGAATGCCGATCGAAGCGTAGATTACGCAAGACTGGCGGTAAAAAACACGCGGCAGGTAAACTACCGAAACCACAAAATCAAGAATGGTGACACCTTAAGTGGGATCGCTCGAATTTACGGCGTTTCGGTTGCAGGGCTCAGGTCTGCAAATCAATTATCAAACAATAGAATTCGAGCTGGACGCAACCTAATGATACCCATTCGAGGTTCTTCAGCCCCTTCGACACACTTAGCCAAAAACTCGAAGGTCACACACAGAGTATCAGCAGGAGACACACTCTGGTCTATTTCTCGTCAATACAAAGTAAAACTCGATCAGTTGATGAACTGGAACGGGCTTAGGTCTGGCGACGTATTAAGCTTGAATCAAATGTTAACTGTGTTTCTTAAATAGGCGTTAGTATAATCAAAGATGCCTTAAGTACACCCAGGCATCTTCTCTTTTACCAGCCTCTTGACTGGCCCTGTAATATTGCTTTCTTATCGAAATTTTTTCGAAGCCCCATTTATGATAAAGGCTTTGAGCAATAGCATTGCTGGCTCTGACCTCGAGAAATACCTTACTCAATTCCCGCGCTTGCGCTATCTCAATAATGTCTTGCATTAAACGGTGTCCCAGGCCGAAACCCTGAACCCTAGGCGCACAAGCAATATTGAGAACGTGCAACTCGTCCATAATCTGGCTAATGACGTGATACGCACAAATTCCCTTTGTAGACACTATCACTCGGCAAATATTTCCTTTCGTAAGCGATTCCTCAAAGGAAAGTCGAGCCCAAGGCGAAATATGGGCGGTTTGTTCTACCTGCAATACATCCTGAAGGTCGGCACTGACCATGTCCCTCACTAAAAATTCCTGTAATTCATTGCTCATTGTCATTTTTCCATGAGCTAGTCATTGACGACAAAAATTTGCACTAAGTTCGTCTGAGTGGCTAAGCGGATTGTGACAATACGCTTTGAAGTTGCTTCCAAAGAACGCCTTTCAAAACCGGTTCGGCCAGGAGTTGCTGCAAGGAATGGCTTGGGATAACACGACAGTCACTGGCGTGATATCGATGCTCTCGAGACTGCAGTGTTTCCAGAGTTTCATTGGCTCGTAACACAGACTGCGCTGAAAGCTCACCCAGTGTCACGATCACCTTAGGTTGCACTAATTCTATTTGACGGTGTATCAACTTATTGCATTGAGGGCTTACCGATAAATCGTCAGGTGGCGCACACTTAAATACCGTTGTTGTGTAAACCTGCTCTCGACTCAAGCCAGTAGCGTGTAAAATCGCTTCATAAAGTTGGCCTGCCCTCTTTAGAAAAAGCTGATTTGCTTGAATTTCAGACGAAGTTGGAGCATCAGAAATAAACACCCAATCAGCCAACACATCTCCGCCCCCTAATATAGAGTGACCTTGACCGCATGATGGACAAGCTTGTCGATTACTAATACGGAGTTGTAATGTACGCCAATCTAACTCCGCCAACTCCGTAACGGCGGGGTCAGCTTCTTTGTACGCAATTTCGGGCACCGACGCCTCCACCGGCAACACTATGCCGACATCAACGTATTCGTCACTATCCTCTGGCTCCGGAATAAATGCATCAGAATAATCAGGCGCGCCATCTGAGGCCTCCGCAGCTAATGCATTTACTTCTTCAGAATCGTTCCTCTGTTCTTGAGCCGGCGCCTCTTTATCAAACGTTAGGTCCACGGCAGGCGTGCTATCGAGTGGAACCGGAGCCGGCCGTAAAACCGGCATCCTTATTTCATTTACATCGTCGTTGGACTTACCGGTTTGATTGGCAACCGATTTAGCCTTCTCAAGGCCGACACTACTCAATGGCGACTCTGGCTCACTGATTTCAGCACTCTTCGCTGATGGGCCTTGTTCCTGCCCAGCATCACCGGCACTTCTGACCACAAGATCTGATGAAGACCCTAATTGACCAGAGTGGTCATCCGAACTACCTTCCAGCGCACTCATTAAGCTCATACTATCTGCTCGCCCTTGCGTGCTCTCACCTGCCCGTTGGGAATTAGAGATCTCGTCACCCTGCCCGATTAAACTGGATTCTAAAGGCTCATCATCTACGGCCAATGCTTGGTCCGAAGAGACAGCGGTGCGCCCTCTTAAACGCCAACTCTGAACACCTATTTCATGGAGAATATTCATGAGCAAAATCTAAATCACCATTACGACTAGCGCCATTAGCATTAAGCCCATTAAGGCAAACACCGCTAACACAGAAAAGACAACAAACACAGGATTTATTAGCAGAGTAATACCACTAACGGTTTCCATAACTTCCTCTAAGCCATCTTGCTGCGCCAGCGTTTTCAATGTTCTATAAGCGCCCTTAGTGCTTTTTGCCTCATCAAAGTTCATGCCAGAAAAATGCTGAAACACACGATCTTTATCTTCAATGACCGTCTTAACAGTTTCAGGCGAATCGCCTAGTTGCCCAAGCACATGCCAGACTATCAGTAATATTATCGCAGGTAGACAGATCGCAATGCATTTGATCATGTTCCACCAAAGGGCAGAATCTACCGAATAAGCTTGAAAGGCTAAAAAGACTGAAGCCGAAACCGAGAACAACAAAAAGTAGCTCAACCACCGCTGAAGCCCGCTGGCTACCGATGCAACACCTTCAAAAGCAGAAACTATGTTGTCTACGACTGACATTACCCTAGAAATGAATCCCAATCCGATTCTTTAAACCCAACAATGCCCTTACCGTCCTTTAACAAAAAAGGCCTTTTCACTAACATGCCGTTGCTCGCTAACAAGTCCAAAGCCTGATCAACCTCCATGCTTGGCAGCCGATCTTTCATGTTCAATTCTCGGTACTGCATGCCTGATGTATTAAATAACTTACGAATATTTCCATCGTAACTTGCCAGCATGAGTTCTAACTCGCTTTTGCTGGGAGCTTGCTCCACAATGTTAATGGAATCAACCGAAATCCGATTCAATTCCAGATACTTTCGTGCTTTTACGCAGGTTGAACACTTAGGGTATTGATAAAACTTCATGGGTAAAATCTTATTGAATGTAATTAACCAATTATAGCCTCACTTGACAGAAGAATGTACGAAGCTTACTGAATCCACTCAAGACGCTTTGAACGAATTCAAAACTTGGACGCACGCGCGCGGTAGAGCGCTACTAATTAAGCTTACTGATGGCTTGATAGGCTGCCGCTTTAAGATCGTATCTCAGAGGCCACGGAGCCTGGTAAAGCTGCACTAAGGCTATCGCGATCAATTGCTCCTTAGGGTCAATCCAAAACTTTGTTCCAGCCGCTCCGGCCCAAGAAATCTCTCCTTTGCTGGAAATTGCAGGCATCCACGCTGGATGGGTTACCACACCAAAACCCAGTGCCATACTCTGCCCGTTATGTAAAGACAACCCCGGATAAGCGTTAGCTCCTTCAGCCCGTACAGCCGGCGTCAAATGGTTAAGACTGAGATATTCAACTGTTTTAGGGCTCAAAATTTGCACGCCGTTAAAGGTTCCGCCATTGAGTACCATCTGAGCAAATTTCATGTAATCACTGGCAGTAGAAACAAGTCCGCCACCCCCACTGTACATACCATTATCTTTATAATTGCGCTGGGAACTCGGTGGCACAGTCATAATTTTTTTACTGTCCTTGTCCCAATACTGATCACTGGCAAGCCGTGACATTTTTTCGGCAGGCACATTAAAAAACGTATCCTGCATACCTAAGGGTTCAAACACTCGTTTCCTGAAAAATTCATCCAGTGTTACACCGCTCATTCGCTCAACCGCAGCACCCAACACATCGACTGACACACTGTAGTGATAGCGAGTTCCCGGTTGAAACCGAAGAGGTAACTTTGCAACTTTATCGACAAACTCGGCAAGATCCTTAGAGTCCAGAACTTTCTGTTCATTGTAGGCAATGTCAACAGGGTTATCAGGAGTGAACCCGTACGTCAGACCTGCGGTATGAGTAAACAGTTGCCGCATGGTCATGGGCGACTTTGCAGCAACTTCCTTTCCATCAACCCAGACTTTTTGGTCTTTGAATTCTGGCAAATAAAGGTGAACTGGGTCATCAAGGCGAAACTTTCCCTGCTCATAAAGCATCATAGCGGCCACAGCTGTGACTGGCTTCGTCATTGAGTAAATCCTGAATAAGGTATCAGTTTGCATAGGCTTAGGATCATCAACCCCAAAACTTCCAGCCGCATTAAGATGCACAACCTTTCCTTTCCTTGCGATCATGGTGACCACACCGGAATAATTTCCTTGCGCCACATACCGCTCAGCAAGCTTAGCCACTCTCTCCAAACGCTCTACAGACATTCCGACTTCCTGAGGGTTTGCGTGCTTGAGGCCCTTCTGTGCAAAGCAAGAAAACGTGACGAATGTGATGGGGAGACTCAATAAAACAATGCGCAACAGATTTGCCATGAACTTTCTCTAAAATTGAAAAATAATATACGTGAGTACTTTCTGGTATTGTGAGCAACATGTCAATAAACCCTCAGTGAATTAACTGACTAAGATAAGTGAATAATAAATGAATCAATCCAGCTCTGCCGGTAAGCAAGCGAAGCTCTCTATGAAGGAGCGTTATCTAAAACTCGCAGTACTGGTTGTCGTGGCTGGTAACATATATCCACTGATTTACCTTCGACAGAATTTCGAAGTTAGCTTATTAGACGCATTCGGAATTACGTCAGCACAGCTCGGACAAAATTACGCCATGCTCGGTGTGATCTATACCATAACCTACATACCCAGTGGTTGGCTCGCAGACAGAGTCTCACCTAGAGTCCTGATGTCCTTATCATTGCTCATGGCTGGATTACTGGGCGCGTGGTTTTCCACATTTCCATCATTCGCGGCAACGCAAGTCATTTTTGCTGGTTGGGGCATCGCAGCGGGACTCACATTCTGGTCCGCCCTGATTAAGGCCACGGCAGTATTGGCAGAACACAATGAACAAGGGCGATTCTTTGGCATTTTGGAGGGTGGTCGAGGGTTGATTGAGGCAATATTGGCAACGATCGCCGTCGCAATTTTCGCCTATGCAACAACCTCTGTTGGACAAGATACGGCACAAGGCCTGCAAAAAGTTATCTGGATGTACGTCAGCTTTATGCTGATCTTAGCCCCGGTTAGCTATTTTGTTTTGACTGATCATGCCCCATCGTCGGCAACGTCACACGACGCTACCAAACAAGGCACCGCACAAGAGCTCAAAACATTGCTTTCAACGCCAGGCGTTTGGCTTTGCGCCGTATGCATTCTCACAGGCTATCAATTGTATTGGGCGACCTATTCGTTTTCAGCGTATCTCCAAAATAATTTTGGCATGACGGCTGTTGCCGTTGGCGCCATCACTGCCGCAAACCTGTGGATGCGCCCGATAGGCGCGGCCATTGCCGGTTTTACAGGAGACCTCTTAAACCTAGAAAAAACCTTAGCCTATTTGATGATAGCCTGCTCCACTGCCCTACTTTGCCTTGGTCTTTTGCCCGTTGCTACCGGAAAGCTAATCGTATTAGCGGTGGTTCTAACCATGGGATTGTTTTCATTTGGAATTCGAGGTCTTTACTGGGCAACAATTGAACACTCTGGGGTCTCAACTAAGACAATGGGGCTCGCCATCGGGTTTATTTCATTGATAGGATACGCGCCGCACATCTACCTACCCATTTTAAACTCATATTTAGTCACGGAATTCCCTGAAAAACTGGGGTACGCACTTTATTTCGGAAGTATTTCAGCGATGGGCCTAATTGGTGCTTTCGCTGCGTTTTTACTAGCCAGAAAACATTAATCGACCCTGCTTACTACCGAAATATCTTCATTAAACATGCGAAAAACATGCGAATGACCATCACACATTGAGTACTAATAACGCGTTCGAATAGCTCACTAGACTTAGTGTTTATGAAGTTGGCAAACGATCAGGGCAGACGAACGTCAATCAATCGGGAACGGGATCACAAAAAGCACATCCAGTGATTCTCGGTTTCGACCATACCAGCAAAATCGGACTCAGTATAAGCCTCACCTATACATTCCTTTCTCGCCACAACTACGCTTAATCTGTGCACCAAAGGTTCAACATACCCTTAATATGCACCGCGGCAAATGCGAGGCAAATTAGAGAGCTCAAAACCCAAAATACGGTGCTATTTTGTTGTAATTGCGGATGATCAATAAAAGGAGCCATCAACCCAGCGATACCACGCAAAAAGTAGACTGCGGTAATTACGATTAAGACGATATTTACAAACGGGAATGCCGGAAACCGGCCTGCAGCAGACCAAGCATAGGCCCCCCATACAAATAAAATTAGGGCTATCGTGAATGTGATGAGCTTCGGCTTTAAGAGCCCCTGTTCAGCCATCCGAGCCATTTCCTCACCGGCACCAAAGAAGCGGTACCACTCGGGACCACCCACAATAATCGCAAGATGCATTATCGATGCTGAAAAACTCAGTAATCCCGCTACAACTAAAAAATCTATTTTCATTTTACGCCCCGATAGAGCCACATTTTTGCTGACCATCAATAGATGCCTGCGTTTAGCGCCGACCCAATAAAAACTCTCCAGCAATGGGAACAAAACATCCAGCGGCCTGCCTTAGCGATTGTGCAGTGCATTGCTCAACGCCGTAGACCTTAGTAGTGGCATCAAAGTCACGCTCTATTTTCTCCAATAGAAGTGCAAAATCTCCGTCACCCGATGCAAGAATAACCGTATCTACGTTAGGCGCATATTCAATTGCATCAATTGTAATTCCAACATCCCAGTCCCCTTTTGATGAACCATCTGCCCTCGTAATATAAGGTTTAAGCTTTACCTCGAACCCAATGGCTCGAAGAATATTTTGAAACTGCCTTTGTTTCTCATCTTGGCGGTCAGTGGTATATGCGATTGCTTTGAATACCGTGTGCTCACGACAAATATGCTGCCAAAAATAGTTGTAATCAAAGTTACATTGATGAGCTTGTTTGGTTGTGTAATAGATATTCTGGACGTCAACCAATACCACTGCATTATTCATAGTCTTTCCGAGCACGGTAGTGTTTAAGAGGCGAGATACAAAAATGACGTTAAATCAGGTGCTTTCATCTACTCTCCAATACCTCTGCATTTCAACGTATAGAAAAGATGCCGTCCACGTAATCAACACCAGTCCAGTTAGCGATTCAATGCCGGTAAGGTATCTTAAATCACCTATGGGTTGTATATCACCAAACCCAAGAGTCGTGTAGACGGTAAACGAAAAATACGCGCAATCCATCACACTGCCGTCGAAGCTACCCTCTAACGCTCCCCAACCACCGGACCGAATCATGAAAAAATACGCTAACGCAAAAATCCATATTTCAAGCGCATGCGCTACTAATGCACCGAATACCCCGACCACAATTCGGTATCGGTGATTGATATTCATACTCGGGATGATGAGCGTAATACGATGTAAAAATTCATAATGAAGAAGCACTGAAGCTGCCACAACAAAAGTATTTAGTAGTAAAACGTAAATCATGAGCTTCAACCGATAAGTGAACGTAAACAACAATCTATGCTAATACTCAACATAGTAAGCGTGTTTGACCAAACTTGCCCAGATAAAACCTCCTACGCACTTCCTTGAATCTTCTCATGCAGTGAAATCACGGTCTTACTTTTAACAGACGCATCAAAATGAGCCTCCTTAACGGCCAAGTACGCGGGATCACAGAAAAACTCATCCATCGATTTTTGATCAGGAAACTCTATCGTGAATACTCGATTGATCTTCTCATTCACTTTGGAAAGCAGCACCTCAGACACTCTGAAGTCATAGCCGAAAGCACCGCCATAGCGATTTAAAATCGGCATCATCCCGGCACGATATTGCTGGTACCTCTCATCATTGCTCACCCATAAACCCATAATTCGTTCAAACGCCATTAATCAACACCTCATTAAATAGACCGTCACACGCCAAATCATTCTGATGACATTAAACACCGCGAAAGAATCATCCCGACAAACGCGCCAATCAACAACCCCATTCCGTTTGCTGTCAAGTCTGCCCATTCGCCAAAGCGGTTCACGTAGGGTTGCACTAACTCAATTGCCCCACTCCAAAGAAAAAATACAAACATCAACTGAACCCTTTTTGCATACCCAACCAAAAACGCAGGGACCATCAGAAGACCGTAAGATATCAAATGATGAGCTTTATCATTTCCGGGCACATCGGGTAACTCAGGGATCGGGGTGAGTGATAAAAAGGTAATGGCCGCCAATATCAAAAGGGTAACTGGCAGCCACAAGCGGCGAACAAATACTTGGCTATTGACCAAAGCCGCTTTCATCTCGATCTCTCGAAGCCTTATAGTTTAGGTTCGATTAAGTCTTCTAATTTTCCTTGATCAACCGCAAATGCACGAATACCTTGCGCAAGTTTTTCAGTGGCCATTGCGTCTTCATTTTGCATCCAACGGAAGCTTTGTTCATTAAGGCTTAGTTTTTCCTGTGCTTCACCTGAATCGTCTGCCGACAGTCGACGTTCTAATTGGCCGTCGTCATTTCTCAATTGCTCCAAATAGTTTGGCCCAATGGTCAAATAATCACATCCTGCAAGCGCTTCAATTTCGCCTGTATTACGAAAACTCGCTCCCATCACAATGGTCTTATAGCCGTGTTGCTTATAGTAATTGTAGATGCGCGTTACTGACACCACACCAGGATCTTCCATCGCTGGATAGCTTTCTTTACCCGTACTGGCTTTATACCAATCAAGAATTCTTCCGACAAAAGGAGAGATCAAAAACACACCCGCTTCCGCACAAGCCACCGCTTGAGCAAAACTAAACAGCAATGTCAAATTGCAATTAATGCCTTCTTTTTCCAATTGTTCCGCCGCTTTAATTCCTTCCCACGTGGAGGCTATTTTTATCAAGATGCGTTCCTTCTCTACCCCTCTATCTTTATACAGCGCGATCAGCTTTCTGGCCTTTTCGAGAGTGGCTTGAGTATCAAACGATAATCGAGCATCAACCTCAGTGGAAACTCGTCCTGGAATGATTTTTAATATTTCACACCCGATATCCACACCAAAATTGTCAACAGCGTCGGTTAAATCGCCATTGGCACTGGCCACCGCTCGATCGATTATTTCCGCATAGTTAGGGTCCTGGGCCACCTTCAACAATAAACTTGGATTCGTGGTTGCGTCTTGAGGTTTGTATTCAGCAATTGCTGGTAGTTCGCCTGTATCTGCGACCACAACAGTCATATCTCGGAGTTGTTGTAACTTGTTCATGAGGATTGTTTAGTAATGAATGGGTTTACTCTGAGCCGACTCTATATGACATTTTGGACATAAAAATATAGCGTCTACATTCAAATATGTTCAAAAAAGTGGCACGGAAAAATGCGTGTATCGAAACACCGACTCTCGACATGTCATCGAGCGAATTAAGCGTGATTTTAACGCACAATTCGCTAGAATGATGCCTGTCGATGTTAATTGAATTGGTTATTTACTAGCTCGGCGTTACTTATCGATCAAAATATCATCTTGAGTAGCTGACGCTTTCTCGGTGGTGATTGCTTTTACAGCCTGAAACCCCTTAGGCAGTTTCCGTCCTCGCTTACCACGTTCTCCCATATAGCCGTCTAAATCTTGTCCTTTTAAACGCAGATATCTCTTTCCGGCGTGCACCAACACATGCTGACCTTTTTTGAAAATTGTAGCTCCAAGAACATACTCCTCACGTTCTTTAAGTAACTTAGCTGGGATATTAATCAATTTCACGCCCTTGCCCTTTGCCAACTCGGGAAGCTCGGTGACTGGATAAATGGTTAAGTAGCCCGCGGTGGTAACAACGGCGACAAAGTCGGTTTCCATACTATTCAAGGGCATAGGCGGTAATGCCTGAGCGCCTTTGGGAACGCTCAACGTGGCTTTGCCCTTTTTATTTTTAGTAATCATGTCCTCGATGGTACAGATAAAACCGTAGCCAGCATCACTGGCCATGACAAACTGATCGCTATTTTTACCCATAACCACCGACGTAAAGGATGCTCCCATCGGGGGTGTCAGATTACTGGTCAATGGTTCTCCCTGCCCCCTTGCAGATGGCAACTTATGCGCAGGCAGAGCGTAGGTTCGGCCAGTAGAATCCATTGGAATAAGAGGTTGGTTCGACTTCCCTCTGGCGGATGAAGCAAACCCATCACCAGACTTATAGTTAAGTTCTCTAGGGTTAATTTCATGACCCTTTGCAGCACGAATCCAACCCTGCTGCGACATGACCGCGGTAATAGCTTCACTTGGCACCAAATCACTGGCGTCAATTGCTTTTGCCACTTCACGCTCAACTAATGGGGAACGACGGGCATCGCCAAATTCTTCAGCGTCTTCTTTAAGTTCTTTCTTAACCAATGTTTTCAATCGGGCATCCGAGCTCAGAAGCAACTGCAGGCGGTCACGCTCTTTTTCCAGCTCTTCTTGCTCGCCACGAATCTTCATTTCCTCAAGCTTAGCTAAATGCCGCAACTTGAGCTCCAAAATAGCCTCAGCTTGGGTGTCAGATAAGTCAAAACGCGCCATTAACACAGGTTTTGGCTTATCGTTATTTCGAATGATCTCAATCACTTCATCAATATTTAGAAACGCCGCTAAATAGCCCTCCAAAATATGCAATCGAGCAACCACTTTGTCATAATGATACTGAAGGCGACGACGCACAGTCTGGATCCTAAAGGTAAGCCACTCCTTTAGCACCTCTCGTAAGTTGTAAACGTGAGGGCGACCATCTAGGCCGATCATATTCATATTTACGCGGTAATTTTTTTCCAGATCGGTCGTGGCAAACAAATGCCCCATAACGGAATCAACGTCAACTCTGTTTGAACGCGGCACGATCACCAATCGGATCGGGTTTTCCTGATCCGACTCATCTCTCAAATCGCTTACCATAGGCAATTTTTTGGCCTGCATTTGGGCCGCAATTTGCTCTAAAACTTTCGACCCAGAAGCTTGATACGGAAGCGCGTGAACTATGATATTTCCATCTTCTTTCGTAAACACAGCCCGCTGTTTAATAGACCCGTTTCCAGTATGGTACATATCCAAGATCTGAGCCCGTGGAGTCACAATCTCAGCCTCAGTTGCAAAGTCTGGCGCTTTAACCAACTCACATAAATCTTCTACGGTTGCTTTAGGGTTTTCTAGCAAATGAATACATGCATCCACTACCTCACGAACATTATGCGCCGGAATGTCGGTCGCCATTCCTACCGCAATCCCAGAGCCGCCATTCAATAAAATATTGGGCAGCCGCGCGGGCAAACTTTTGGGCTCTTTAATTGTGCCGTCAAAATTTGGCTGCCAATCACTCGTTCCCTGCCCCAGTTCTGACAGTAAACTCCGCGCATAGGGCGCTAACCGTGATTCAGTATATCGCATGGCCGCGAACGATTTGGGATCATCAGTCGACCCCCAATTGCCTTGCCCATCAACAAGCGGATAACGATAACTAAATGGCTGAGCCATTAATACCATTGCCTCGTAACAGGCACTGTCACCGTGAGGATGAAATTTACCAAGCACATCACCCACCGTCCGAGCGGACTTCTTATACTTAGCGGCATTATGTAGGCCAAGCTCTGACATCGCGTAGACGATGCGTCGTTGCACAGGCTTTAAACCGTCACCGACAAAAGGCAAAGCACGATCTAAAATTACGTACATCGAATAGTTCAAATAAGCTTGTTCAGCAAATTGAGCCAACGACTGCTGTTCGACGTGTTCGTTCATGAATTCTGGAAAATTAGTTGCACATTTTTATGTACGAAAGACTACTCAATCGTACCGTGAGTTACAACGGTATTTTGGTTCTAGGATGCAAAATCGAGTAACATTTAGACCCGATATCTTGTTTGCTATAATTGTTCTTAGCCTCACCTTAGTTAGAATGCTTAAATGACCGCCCCCACTGAACTTCTCTTCGACCTCGAGACCCTGATAAACTCTGCACAACCTCGACGTATTTTAATACTCGGCAATATTGATCCGGCGTTCCTAAATGACTACTGCGAACAAAAGAAAATACTTAACCAGGACTGCAATGTCACTCACATTGACGCGATAGACATTGATAGAATTTGGGAAATTAACGACCGCTTTGATGTCGGTCTAGCGCTCAACCTGTTTGAACATATCAACACAAGCAAGGGCTATCAGGTTCTCTCTCGCCTGCGCGATGTCCTCACCCCACAATACTGCGTTGCACTGCCCTTAAGTCATCAAGATGACAATTCTGATTGGCAACTGACCGACCTATTTAGCTTTGCGTTGAGCAAAGTGGCAGAGTACGAGCAGGACAAATCTGGCCTAACGCTTTTTAAATACAACATCGACGACTATAAAAAAACGCCCGACTGGCTAAACGCAGACAACTGGGCTAACCCTCAATTATGGGGGAAATACTGGTGGTAGCTTTGTTTTTTGGTATTACCAATTAATATTACCAAAACCAACTTTATTGTATTACAATGGCGCTGTAATACAAATGTAAAAATCAAGTGTACGGCTTAAAGACCGCGTGCTAACATCGCATTAATATGGTTCTTAAATTCTAGGGAATTCAAGAATCAGGCTTTACACAAACACTGTTGAAGACGCTCCTCTTCAACGTAAATTGAAAATAAACAGTAAGTCTCTGTACTGAACTTTAGTTCCATGAAAGCTACCGACATCAGCAACCCCGAATACTTTCATAAAGTAGTCGATTGTCAGTATGCGTGTCCTGCGCATACTCCCGTCCCAGAATATATTCGTCTTATAGGTAAACGCCGATACAGTGACGCCTATATGGTTAACTGGGAGTCCAATGTATTCCCAGGCGTTCTGGGCAGAACCTGTGACAGGCCCTGTGAACCGGCCTGCCGTCGCGGACGTGTCGATGAAGAGCCCGTTGCGATATGCCGGCTCAAGCGCGTGGCGGCCGACCATAAAGATGACGATGACGTGGCAGCTCGCATGCCACAAATACCGACTCAAAAAAACGGCAAGAGAGTTGCCTTAATAGGAGCTGGCCCAGCGTCGCTTACCGTTGCTCGAGACTTGATGCCATTGGGTTATGAAATAGACCTTTACGATGAAAACCCGAAAGGCGGTGGCTTTATGCGCAGCCAAATTCCATCGTTCAGGCTGCCAGAAGAAGTACTCGATCAAGAAGTTGATTATGTTTTGGACATGGGTGTTTCACAAATTTTCAACACCCGAGTGAACAGCCTTAAAAGCATCCTAGATAAAGAATACGACGCGATATTCGTCGGAACTGGCGCTCCCAAAGGCAAGGACCTAAGAATACCCGGTCGCGAAGAAGCCGATAACAACATTCACATCGGCATTAATTGGCTCGAAAGTGTTGCGTTTGAGCATACCGATGAAATAGGCAAGAAAGTGGTAATTGTCGGCGGCGGGAACACGGCCATGGATTGCTGCCGTACGGCTAAACGTATTGGCGGTAAAGACGTTACCGTCACGGTTCGATCCACCTACGAAACAATGAAGGCGTCGCCTTGGGAAAAAGACGACACCCTTGCTGAAGGCATCCCGATATTGGCCAATCACAGCCCAAAAGAATTTTTGGTTGAAGACGGTAAACTCGTTGGAATGACATTCAATGTCGTTGAATCAAGTTATGACGAAAAAGGCAAGCGCACTATTAAAGATACTGGCGAAATAGTGACCGTGGAATGCACAGACGCCATTATGGCGATTGGCCAAGACAATGCGTTCCCATGGATTGAAAAAGATATCGGCATTGAATTCGGTGACTGGGAATTACCGGTGGTTGACAAGCTAAGTTTTCAATCAACAAATAAAAAGGTATTTTTCGGCGGGGACGCCGCGTTCGGTCCAGAAAACATAATCACGGCGGTAGCACACGGTCACCAAGCGGCCATTTCGATCGACCTATTCCTTAAAGGCGAATCGGTTCATGACGACCGCCCAAGCCCTGGCACTAACTTAGTTAGCACAAAGATGGGAATCCATCAGTGGGCCTACGATAGCCAGGTAATCGATGATGACCGGCAAGCGTCTGCACACTTACCGGTGGAAAAAGCGCTATCGAGCCGCAAGATTGAGTCTGAGCTCGGCTTTTCCGCTGAGGTCGCTTTTACCGAGGCGGAACGCTGCCTCAATTGCGATGTTCAAACGGTGTTCATTGAAGAGAAGTGTATCGAGTGTGATGCCTGCACTGATATTTGCCCGACCAACTGCATCACCTTCACAGAGAATGACGGTTCCTCTCTTCGAGATCGTCTAACCGCTCCCAGCTTAAATCTTGAAACCGACCTTTACGTCTCAGAAGACTTAAACACCGGGCGAGCAATGATCAAAGACGAAGACGTGTGCCTACATTGTGGGTTATGCGCAGAGCGATGCCCGACCTCCGCATGGGATATGCAAAAATTTCTTTACACTGTGACTAAGGCTGGCGACCAACCGGCGCCCATTATGGTTGAACAAACCACCCCACGCAGTAAACGTTCGGAGGCCGTAGCATGAGCCTTTTAAACCCCAGCTCGACCAAAGCTCCAATTCAACTCGACAAAGTAGTTAATGACTTTGTCGTGAAATTCGCCAATGTTAATGGCTCTGGCTCAGCCAGCGCTAACAGCATGTTCGCTAAAGCCATTTTTCGCATGGGAATCCCGGTCAGCCCAAGGAATATTTTTCCTTCGAATATTCAAGGCGCACCAACGTGGTATGAAGTTCGCGTTTCAGAGCAAGGTTATTTAGGTCGTCGCGGTGGACAGGTTGAATTGATGGTGTCAGTGAACCCTCAAAGCATGGCTGAAGACGTAAACAGTGTTTGTCCAGGCGGCTATTTCTTTTATGACAATACCTACCCATTAGACTTCAAACTGATTCGTGACGACATTCATTATATTGGTTTGCCTTTAACCGAAATAACGAACGCCACGTTCAATGACCCAAGACGTCGACAACTGTTTAAAAACATCATTTACGTCGGCTCATTAGCGTATTTAATTGGAATCGAATTTGAGGCACTTGAAAGCATTGTAAATGACACATTCAAGGCCAAACCCAAACTGATAGAGCCCAATATTTTTGCTCTTCAACTAGGCTTTGATGAAGCCAAGGCGGCTTTCGACAAACCGCTCCCTTTGCAACTTGAACGTCGCGATAAAAACGACGGAAAAATCATGCTTGAAGGAAACGCGGCTTGCGGCCTGGGCGCCGTATATGGGGGTGCAACCGTTTGCGCCTGGTATCCGATCACACCCTCAACCTCAGTTGCAGAAGGTTTTGAGAAGTACGCTAAAAAATTACGCATTGACCCTGACACAGGAGAGAATAATTTCGCAATTATTCAGGCGGAAGATGAGCTTTCCGCGATTGGGATGGTTATCGGCGCTAACTGGAACGGCGCGCGATCATTTACCGCCACCAGCGGTCCCGGCGTTTCATTGATGCAGGAGTTTCTTGGTCTGGCTTACTTCGCGGAAATTCCGGCGGTATTAGTCGATGTTCAAAGAACAGGCCCATCGACCGGCATGCCCACCAGAACGCAACAATCGGACCTGCTTATATCGGCCTATGCATCGCACGGCGATACGAAGCAGGTGTGTCTGTTTCCAGCTACGCCGAAGGAGTGTTTCGAGCTAACGGCGGATGCATTCGATATTGCCGACCGCCTACAAACCCCAGTGATCATGCTCACTGATCTCGACTTGGGAATGAATGAACACATTTGCGAGGACTTAGAATGGGACGACTCTCGCCTGTATGACCGAGGTAAGGTCCTGTCTGCCAAAGACTTAGATGAAATCGGTCGCTTTGGGCGTTATTTAGACGTTGACGGCGATGGAATTACCAGCCGTACCATTCCAGGTGCGCATCCAGAAAAAGGTGCATTTTTTACACGAGGCACGTCACGTGATGAGTACGCCGTTTATACTGAAAAAGGCGAAGCCTATGAACGAAATATGGAACGCCTATTGGTTAAATGGAAAACGGCACCAGAGTACCTGCCTAAGCCGGTAGTCACTGCTCGAAATAACGATACCAAGATAGGCGTCGTTCATTATGGAACGAGCCTGGAGGCGACACACGAAGCTCTCGATCAACTCAAAGCGGCCGGCCATTCAGCAAATGACATCCGAATATTAGCGTTTCCTTTCAGCTCAGAAGTCTTAGACTTTATAGAACAACACGACGAAATATTTGTGATAGAGCAAAACAGAGATGCGCAAATGAAAACGCTGCTTGTTAACGAGCTAGAAATCGCACCACGGAGCTTGAAGTCCGTCCTTCAATTTAATGGAGACCCCATTAGTGCCAACTTTATCCGCACGTCAATGGAAGAAACCTTAAACACTAACGAAGCCGCTAAAACTGCTTAAAGACGGAATAGATTATGAGTTTTCTTAAACCAAACTTTCGCCATCCTGAATCTCCCAAAAACTCACTCGGCCTAACGACTAAAGCCTACGAGGGAGGAATTTCGACGCTGTGCGCCGGCTGTGGTCACGACTCGATCAGCACCGCGATCATGCAGGCTGTTTGGGGGCTGGATATCGAACCACACCGAGTCGCTAAGATGTCAGGCATTGGCTGCTCTTCAAAGTCTCCTAACTACTTCTTAAGTAAGGCGCATGGTTTTAACTCCGTACACGGCCGAATGCCCTCAGTAACGACAGGCGCTAACGTCGCAAACAGAGAACTTCTTTATATTGGCGTTTCCGGTGATGGTGATACCGCCTCTATCGGCATGGGGCAATTCGCTCATGTAATCCGAAGAAACCTCAACATGAGCTACATCGTTGAGAACAACGGCTGTTACGGGCTCACGAAGGGACAAGATTCAGCAACGGCAGACGAAGGCTCTAAATCCAAAAAAGGCAACGTGAATCCATTTGAATCGATTGATTTAGTGGCGTTAGCCTTGGAACTAGGTGCCACCTTTGTAGCACGTAGTTTTTCCGGAGATAAGGACCAACTTGTGCCACTTTTAAAAGCGGCTATGTCGCACAAGGGCTTCGCGCTGATTGACGTTGTTTCTCCTTGCGTCACGTTCAACAACCATGCTGGTTCCACCAAAAGTTACGACTACACTCGCGAACACGTAGAAGCTGGTTCAGTTGTCGACTTCGTGCCAACAGCTCAAGAAATCACGCTCGATCAAATAAAAGGCTCAACGCAAACCGTTGAACTTCATAATGGTGACTCTGTCAGATTAAGTAAGCTAGGTGAAAATTATGATCCAACCGATCGCACCAACGCAATAGAAGTCTTACACGAGCATAAGAACCGAAGCAAGCTTCTGACAGGCCTCATTTACATTGACCCAGAGTCCGACAACTTTCATGAAATCTTAAAGGTGCCTCAAAAGCCACTCAATCAGCTGAATGAAGACGTACTCTGCCCTGGTAACGCTGCCTTATCCACGATAAATTCGGGCTTAAAATAGCCTCTTTTAATCAGTAACAAGCCCATCCTTCTTTTTCTGCAAGGATGGGCGTTTAAAAAACCTATATTTAAAAACGTAGAACCGCTCGCCGTCAGTCAAGCAGTTTTTGCTTTAACTCTTTGAGTTGTTGAGCCAATCGATCAACCCTCTTGCTAGCACTTAAGTTTTTAACGTATTCTTTAAATGGCTTAGCGGGTACACCCGCGTACATTCCCGCTTTGGTGATGTTGTCCGTCACACCTGTTCTATGCACCAGCACCGCATCATCTGCGACCTGTAGGTGATCTAAAATTCCCACTTGCCCAGATGCCATCACTCTGCGCCCAATTTTCGTCGAACCAGCGATGCAAGCTTGTGACGCAAATAGCGTGCCATCACCAATCTGTACGTTGTGAGCAATATGACAGAGAGAGTCTAATTTCACGCCATTACCAATTCGAGTAGCGTTGTAGGTGCCTCGATCAATATTGCTATTAGCTCCAATTTGAACGTCGTCTCCAATTTCAACTCGGCCAGTGTGAGGAACACGGTGATACTGGCGTTCTTTGTCTTGCGCAAAGCCAAAGCCTTCGTTACCAATTATAACGCCAGAATGAATATTCACACGATCGCCAATCACGCAGCCATACCCCACATTTACCAATGAATTAATAACACAATCTTCGCCAATATTGACATCGTGCTCTATGACAGTCCCTGACCTTATTTGAGTGTTATTGCCGATCCTAACATTGGCGCCAATCACAGAATTGGGGCCCACTCGAACGTTACTCCCAAGCACCGCGCTTGAATGAACGACCGCACTCACGTGAATGTCATCCCACTCTGAATCACGGCAGTCATAGTCCTGGTAAAACTGTTTAATATGGGCCTGTGCTAAACGGACATGTTTAACGACTAAAACGCTAGAATAGTCTTGTTCAAGACATGAAGCGATCTCGCCATTGGTTACGATGACCGCGGGCGAGACTTCAGGCAATTGCGAAGGATCATCAACAAACACCAAACTCGAACCAGAAGCATCTTTAGCGCTGTCTATACGATCAAATTCAACGCAGCGATCGACGTGAGTCTCGATAAAATCTTCAAAACGTTCTATCAATTCTTGGACGGGAAAGGCCATTACATACCCCTTATTATCATTCTAAATTGAAGTATAGCTCAAACCCACAGAGCGCAACATTAGAGTGAAAAACATTTGGTCCGAGTTAACCATTCTCGGTGATAAAGATCACTTTACGACGAGCCCTTAGCCCTGAAGTAAACGTGGCCGTAAACATAGTCATAGAACATGACATTCTGAGAAGAAAGAAGTATTGGCAATATATGATCTAAGTGCCAAGGAGAATGAATGAGTATTAAAGAGCGTTGCGCTCACCCTACCAAAAGCACAGTGCAACGCCCTTTAAACAACCCAATTACAAATTACCCAACTGAGTGGAGAAACTATATCAGGTCTTTCGGCAATGTTTTCAATGACATTTTTTGCAGCCCATGACGTTTATTGTCAGGTTCTAAGTGCTTGATTTTCCCCCTTAATCACTCTTTTCTCTTATTTTTGTACACCGCTTCCAAAGTGTTCTCGCAATCATGGTCAACTATTGCCACCAACAAACGCGACTACAAGCCTAACGTTTTGAATCAAACGCCTCGTGAAGAATCACACTCAAGAGCCTCTTCTAAGACAGCATGAATACCATTCTCTTAGCGGCCTAGATCTAAACTAAGCCGCTGATCCTGACTAAGTGTCTACTTAGCCATGTTTTGATTACGTCTGTCTGCCTCTTCCCAATCTTTTGGTAACTTGCGCGAAACAACTAAAAAGCACAGCACTGAGGGAATAAACATCAAACATGTGACCGACATCGAATAACGGATTGATTCAAATTTGGAATAGTCGGCTTCAAAAACATCGGTTAGCCAACCGGCGAATGTGGGGCCGCCGCCAAGAGCGATCATATTAAGAATAAAGAAAAACAACGCAGTCGACATCGCTCTCATGTTGATGGGTGCCAACGTTTGAGCAATGGCAAAACTAGGGCCGAGGTACATCCCTAAGAAAAACAATAAAACAGTCGCGCACCCAAGATGTAGCCATACGGTTGGCACCCAAAGCGTGGCAATCCCGAGTGGAAGTGCAATACCTATGGCTATTGCTGGTACCCAGCCGTAAGCGCGGATATTCTTACTTCCCCACTTATCTGCTAATTTAGCTCCCAGATACGTCCCTCCTGCGTAAGTGGTACCGTTTATAATTCCAAGTGCGATCACTATCGTTTTAAAGCTAAAGTCCGGATCCAGCAAGACAAGATACTTAGTCTGAAAACCAGAAAATGCATATGAGACAAATGAGCCAAATGCGATCCCGAACGCCATGAACCACCAAGATGGAATTTTTAATAGCACCTTAAGCGACTCGATAAACGGCGGCTTGATCATTTCCTTATCGTCACCGAACTCCATTGCACCACGAGTTGGTTCGCGTAAAACTAACCTCACGACAATGGCCAGCGCAATTCCGGTCAGCCCTAAGAAGACAAAAATACGTCGCCAATCAACGTTCTCAGCATCCGTACCAATCAGGGCCGCCGTTGCGAAATACGCTGACATGATTCCCAGCGGGATTCCAATTGAATAGATACCGAGCGCACCAGCCCTTTCTTCTTTCGCGTACAAGTCAGAAATAATGGAATGCGAAGGTGGACTACCGCCTGCCTCACCAATGCCAACGCCCATTCGAGCAAAGCCAATTTGAACAAAGTTTGTTGCTAGACCCGTTAACGCGGTAAAACCGCTCCATGTGGCTAAAGCAATAGAGAGGATGTTTACGCGGCTGTACCTGTCCGCCAACCAAGCGATCGGAATTGCCACACAGGTATACAAAGTGGCAAACAACAAGCCAATCAATAAGCCCAACTGAGTGTTCGTCAGTCCAAGGTCCTTCTGAATAAACGGTGCTAAAATCCCAACAATTTGACGGTCAATGAAATTAAAACCGTACACAATGGTAAGCAATACAAGTACCACACTACGATACCTGGTTTTCGACGCATTCTGGTTTGGCATGATTCTCCTTTGGGTGATTATTTTTATTCGATTTTTTATGTAAGCGGAACTTTCTTTGCAGTTGAGACGTTCAAACGTCGATATACCCTTTTGTTGTGGCAATCGTAAGCATTGCCTTTTGTCAGCACAACGTGCCAACAACTCATTATTTAAAGGCCAGAGTCATTAAGTTGATTCTGGCCGTACGACACTTATTACAATCTGTTCGACGATTCAGTCTCCGTCTCTAAAACTGGGTTGCAAATGCGTCGGCGATTATTTGCTGCCCACTGTCATTTGGATGCACTCCGTCAGCTATCGTCTGAGCACCAGAGCCCAACATCCCTCGAACAGGCGCGATGCGCGCACCTTGCAAACCTCGGATTCCCTGACTGATTTGTTCCGCGCGCCGGTTTTCCGAACTCGATCGAGTGATCGGTGGCAGCGTTCCAACAACAGCAATCACATTATTTCTTTGGGCGATATCAACCATCGCCTGCAAATTCGCAACTGCGCCATCCACAGACCCTCGGATAGCGTCATTCGTACCCATTAAGATAAACACATGACTGGGGTTATTCTGAGTGATCAAACTCTCGATATTTGCCAACCCAAACGACGTTTGTTCATCTGTAACACTGGTGTTCTCGATATCTCGGCCGATTAAACCGGCAAGGCGAGGGGGCCATGGGCTGGCTATCCCAAATCCATTTCCAATGCTATCGCCTATCGCAATAACCTTTTGAGTAGGACCGTCAACTGGCGTCTCTGGTGCCTGCTGACCACCGCTATTAGAACTACCACCGCCACACGCGGCTAAAAAAATGAGGCTGCAATAAAAAAAACACAGATGAAGCACTTTTGTAAACATTAAAAATCCAGAATAAGTCAACGAAATAAACAAGCATAATACAGCAGTACAAACCGAAATATGCACAACTAATATTTCAACCGCCTACTGAGCAACTGTTTAAGTACCCAACTACTAAAAACACTTCCAATTACAGTATAACCATAAAAGAACTGACTCCTGCGCAGCCTATTCAATGCGGGCTATGAACTTCGCTCACTCCGCTTTCTGTAAGCGAGCCACATCTTAAGTGACCACTCCTTCATAAATGATCCCGCTAGAAGCCGCCTCATATCCATTGATAGTTAATGGATTTTTGTCTATTATTTTGCAAGAGGGGTAAGTTTGCGAATCTACAACCTGTGCTTTGCGAGTTTATCGAGACATTGGTCGCAAGAGGCTTTCAAATAGCGTCTAAAGGCCTAAGGAGGAGGATAGTTCCAATATGGGATTGATGCCCTTTGGTTCGCCTTGCTTGCGTTTTATGCGCACATTTCGCGCAGCATACCCAATGGCTCCAAATGTTCACCCAGCTCATTCTCACCGTTGGCAATGACAAACAAGCTGGTCCCTTTAACACTGACGACCTCCCTATAGATTGTCAGTATGTCTGTTCCTGTGGCTGGTTTGTTTCTCTAATAAGGGTTACCAAAACGGTAATCCACCACCACAAACTTGGAGATGACATAATGACTCAACGAAAACGTATTGCACTGTGTTTTTCACTGGTAAGCAGCACCTTACTAACTCTAACGACACCACACACCGCGATCGGCCATGGGCTAATGACCGAACCGCCATCACGAAATGCAACTTGCGGCTTACCTGATGATCAAAAGCCTCATAATGCAACGATTCCAGCCTGCGTTGACGCCTTTGCGCAAGATCAAAATGGAGGGTATCAGTTCATGAGTGTGCTCACCCACGATGTGGGCAGACAAGGAGTGACTCCGTTACCGAATAATGTGTGCGGTTTTGATAGTGAAACCTGGGACAATAATAATAATGGCAACACCACACCGTGGGACCTTCCTCTTGACTGGCCTACCACGCCAGTAGCCGCAGGCCCCTTTGATATCACCTGGAACATCTCATGGGGACCTCATTTCGATGATACCGAAGAGTTCGTATACTACATCACCAAACCTGGTTTCCAATATCAAGTCGGAACACCGCTGACGTGGAGCGACTTCGAAGCAACGCCTTTTTGCAAACAGTTGTATGATGACAGCGCGCCACTGGCAAATACGAACGTGGTTCCCGACAAAGGCGCCACTACTTTCAAAACCTCTTGCCAGCTACCGAGCAGAACCGGGCGACATGTAATCTACGGCGAATGGGGGCGAAATTTTTTTACGTTTGAACGTTTTCATGGCTGTATAGATGTGAACTTCAGTGGCGGCGGATCAAATCAACCCCCAGTGGCCGACTCGCAATCCGTAGAGCTGGACAAAAACACCTCTGCCACCATTGCCTTAAGCGCAAGCGATGCCGATGGAAGCATAGATTCGTTCACCATCACGAGCAACCCTCAACATGGGACACTAACTGGCACAGGCGCGTCTCGCAGCTACACGCCCAACGCTGACTTCTTTGGCAGCGACTCCTTCACCTTTACCGCCAGAGATAATGATGGTGCGATCTCCAGCGCTGCCACGGTGTCCATTACAGTCAATGATGAGGGCGGCACCGGACCCACCAATCAAGCACCGATTGCCGACTTCGCCTACGCCGCTAACAACCTGGCTGTTAGTTTCGCCGGCGGTGTTTCGTCCGACCCCGACAATGGCCCAAGCGCTCTCTCATACATCTGGGATTTTGGCGATGGTTTTTCTTCCTCAGACGTCGGTCCGGTTCATACTTACGCTCAAGCAGGCTCTTATCAAGTCACGCTGACCGTTAGCGACGGTGATTTAACTGATGCAACGACAAAGCAGGTTGTGGTTAATGACCCCAGTACCGGTAATACTAGTTGCAGCTACGTAATCGCGAACCAATGGAATACTGGATTTGTAGCCGAAATAGTCATCTCCAACAATGGCACGACTCCGATCAATGGTTGGGAGGTGTCTTGGAGCTATACCGATGGCAGCTCGGTTAGCAGTGGATGGAACAGTGTACTCACCGGATCTGGGTCTGGACCGTACTCTGCCACTAACTTGGCGTGGAACAGCACGATTCAACCTGGTGCATCGGTCGCATTTGGGTTTCAAGGAAGCCATACAGGCTCTGCAAGTATCGTTACGGTCAACGGCGCGGTGTGTAACTAACAGAGAGTCGTCCCTTTAATCTTCTCGAAGAGCCTCGTTTTAACGAGGCTCTTTTTAGTACAGAATAGATGAAAGCAACGTTCTTACTGCTGAATCTGACTCTTCGCAAGAAAAAAAATCCCGGTATCTAGGTCAAAAATCAGTTCGCCAACGCAGTCATATTTGGCATAGTAGAGTCCATCATTAAAATACTGATAATCACCGGACTCTGCCACACGGCTTTTTGAATTTCCCGCAGAGCCGGCAAAGGCGAAAAAGTGTTATGAAAAAATTCACTCTGTTTTTGATTCACGGCATCGGCATCCACAGGAGTGCAGGGTGGGCAGAAGCAACAATAGATCTGATGCAAACAGCTTGGGCGAGATCGGTCAATCTATCAGGCCCCATGCTCGATTACGTGACTATCGTTCCGATCACCTATGACGAGGTATTTGAAAGTTACCTAAATGACTTTTCTGACGTTTCAAGCGCGGTGCTCAGTGACGCCTTAGAGTTAAGTTCAGAGCAACGCGCTTCAATCAATAAATCAATCGACGAGCTGAAGTCATCCCCCGAGGCAAACGATAAGCATTTTATTTTTTCCTATATCTTTGATGTATTACTCTACAAAATGGCATTGGTAAAAGAACAAGTAAATGTGGTGGTTGCCAAACAGCTCTACGAGCACATTTCAGCGCTAGGCACTCAAGATAGCTTTGGAATCGTCGCTCATTCTTTAGGAACGCGCGTGATCAACGATACGCTTCAGAACATTCGTAGTGGTAACGCCAATGAAGCAAATTTCTATAAACAAGGTTATAGATTGAAATTTCTAATGCAGATTTCAGATGTCACTGATTTATTTGGCTTGCCCTTCAAACAAGACAAGTATCCACCCAAAGACGTCTACTCATACGACACCTATGACTACCTAAGAACGGTTACCAATCGCTTTGACCCCATTGCCAGGATCATTCCAACTCGCTTGGATCATTGGCCGAAAGGAAGATTAAATGAAGAGTATTTAGGACGACCTGCCTATAAGGACATTCTTCTTGACCATGTTCACGAGGTTAATGTCCATGGCTTAACTCACTATATGTTGCACCCAGAAATAACCGATGAAATCTTCGAGCTGTGTGGGTTTGGTCGTCGACTGATTGATCGTAACTCCAGACGTGCGAGTTTTCCGCCACTAGGCCCGTCGGTTAACCCGTCATTAAAAGTGGCTCTGGAAAACCTGATGCTGGACACCTTCGGTTTGGCCAATGACACATGGCAAACCTACATCAACCTAGTCATCAAGCACGGTGAGTTTGAAGGACACTACTCTCACGATGGCGAGCACAATGGCGAGCACAATGGCAAGCACGACCATATCGCTTAATCGCGAATTTCAAGTAAGAATAGAAATGATCATGAAAATCAAAATATTATTTCTCCTATTGGCGTTTCATTATTCAATAGCATTGGCCCAAGATAATGACAATGAACGCTTTATAACAAAGCTGACCGTACTCGACGCTAACGAAAAAGTAAGCCAACACCTGTTTAATAGTGTCATTCCAAAATTTGACGGCGCAGAGATCATGTCATTGGTCGAACAGGCCAACTTGCAATTAAAGCAAGCGGAAGAAAATGGTTTTAAACACCTTCAACCAACCATCGCACCGATGCTGGCACTGGGAAATCAAGCGTCATGCTCTGCCATCAATAGCGAGGCGTGCCCGGACTCAAGGGCCACTATTGAACGTATAAACAGATTGATTAACCGCGACGCCGGTACTGGGGTCATTACGTTAGCCACCAATCAAGGTGCCCAGACCATTAAGTTGTTTGAAAGCATCGTCGAACCGCATTGTTCCGACTCCCCATCACTCCAGTGTGCTATGGCCGTTAACGTAGCGAAAAATCTATGGGAAATTTCAGGCCTTTACAGAGCAATAGCAAACACGCTAAACCAAAAAGATAAACTGACAAGTACCGCTAAACTGACCTTGCTAGATCAACAATGGCGGTCTTATAAAAATGACACGATCAAATTGTGGCCGCAAGAAGTGCTTCTGTCATCGCTAACCTTTCGCCCAAATGAGCGAGGTTTTAGCCCACCGCCCAACTATAAAATACTATCGTTGCGGCCTTCGCTCGGCCTGAGCTATTTATCTGATGCAAGCCCTGATTTCAGCCCGACTATCAATGTTGATTTGATAGGAATCTATTGGTGGAAATATCACGGTTCTAAAGCGAGTAAAGGTCGAGGAATAGCCGCCAGCTTAGTCTGGAACGGCGATGATACAGCGTACGGCTTAACGTACCATCACAACCCGAAATGGTCTGCGACTCTCGCCCGTTCTAACGAAAATAAAGTCGTCTTTTCCGTTAGCTTTCAACTGGCCTATTGGCTTCTTAAATAACCTAGCCGACCTGAAAACGCATACAGTTAGATGCTAACGATAAGCTCGGCACGATTATTTTTCCAGCGAAATGGCAGGACGTAACACCGAGAACTTAATGCGTACTGGCTAGGGTCTAACGCTCCACTGAGAACCCTGGGCGTTGATATGTGAAAATCTGAGCCCAGTTGACGACGCGCGTTACCGGCAATGGTATTTGCTACTTCGCCGACTAGATCCTCTTTAAATCGATCCCCAAAGTCAGACTCTCCGTGCCCAAGCAAAATGAACTTCAACATAGCGCTCTTCGCAGTAACAAAAATATATCCCGAACTATAACCAGACACCGATATAACACCAGAGTAATCCAACCCTATTGTCTGATTGGTCCTTAGAAGATACGGAGCGCCTATTTCCAATGTGCCTTTCTCTCCAGTAATTGACACATCTAAATGATCAAAATAGCGAGTGAGTGCGTCAATAAAGACGTCTATGTGTTTTCTCTCCATTATGAAAGCTCTATGTCTATAATCCGTTCGATCGCAGAGCTAAGCTCATGTTCTGTAAAGGGCTTACATAAGAAACCATTGGCTCCATAACTTAACGCGGAAATCGCCGTCGCTTTATCAGCAAGGGCCGAAACCACCAATATATGCGTGCTGGGTGCAATTCCGATGATTTGCTGAATGGCTTCTACGCCACCCATCTTTGGCATCGTCAAATCCATGGTAATCACATCTGGTTTCTCAGATATAACCAGCTCGATGGCTTGAACCCCGTTTTCAGCTCGAAGCACGCCATTGAACTTGGCCAAAAGCGTTCGATTTATTTTGTTTCGAATAACCAAGGAGTCATCCACTATCATTAGCTTCATGAAATCGGTCCGTGCTAGCTGGCCTTTTGAGTGACCACAGGGTCATCGCCATAGTCACTTAAGGTAAAGTCGATAATAAATTGAGTGAACTCGTTCTCAACAGAACGAATCTTTAAGTTACCTTCCAATTGTTTAACTTGCTGCCACACCAATGGCAAACCGACTCCTCGACCAGAAAGTTGATCTGTTTCTTTGCTGGTTGAGATAGCATCTTTAAACGCGCATCGAATCAACGCAGTCTTACCGAGTGTTTTCGCTTGCTTTTTGGTCAACACTGACTTACTCACCAACTCAGCACGAATGCCATCAAAATCAAAACCACGCCCATCGTCCTCAAACAGGAATCGATAGTTTCCGCGCTTATCATTACTTAGAGAAACAGAGATTCGTCCGTGATTAGGCTTCTTAAGATTTTCTCTAGTCGCTTTGCTCTCAATGCCATGGGCAATCGAATTTCGAACCAATTGGACCGCCACTGGATAAAGTATTTCATTTAGCTGAGGGGCAACGGGTTTAGTAAAACCTCTTAACATTAAATCAACGGCTAGCCCCTGAGATTCAGCAGACCGTTTAACAAAATCGCTTAATGCATACCACTTACTGTTCTCCTCAACCCGTCCAATTGAGGAAATGCTCTCGTCACCTGAGGCAATTTTTGCTAACCGACGATCGCCCCCATAGCTGGCCAGTTTCTCACGAAGTTCGCTGACCATTTCTAAGTCATCATAGTGAGCCTTTAACTGCATCGTCAACGGCAAAAGGTCCTGCCCATTCAAGTCTGCGCGCCGAGACTTAACCTTCAGGCGATCTATGGTTTCCTCAAAAAGGTGATGTTTGTCCGCTACCCACTCGAAATTGAGCGCCAGCGCATTCCCTTTAAGCTTATGTGTTTCTCTGGCAATGCGGCTGAGTATTTTTTCGTAGTTGTCTTTTACGTACTTAGAATCTTTAAGCAAGGCATTGATCCGATCATAACCCGCCGCGCTTTCCTCTACGAATGCCTCAAGGTCTTGCGCAGGCATCGGCAAAATTTGCGTTAACAACCCCATTTGCTGTTCCAGTTCGTTTGCGTTTTCTTGATCCTGAGCTTCCAATAGTATGGAGGCTGTCACGTCTTTAACCGACACCAATATGCTCGTTTGGCCATCACCTTGATCCAGCTTCGCAAATGAAAAGTCCAAGTACTTCTTGACCGTTTCCCCACTTTCCAAGCTGATGGCTGCCTCAACACGTTTCAGTGGGTTAACGTCAGCAATTAACTCAGGATCGATATGTTTGCGGTGAAAAAGTTGCACGAAATTCAATGCGGTCTCTACTGTATTTTTAGAAAAGTAGCGGACCAAGAAGCGATCAAAACGCCGTCCAGCTACACGTTCTGTCGCAAATATTTCCTCTAACTGCTTAGAGTGTTGCCCACTCATGACGAGATTTTCATCCAAAAGAAATACCGCTTCACTAATGGTGCCGAGGATTTGATCAGATTCATGTTGCTTTATCTGTATCTCTTTATCTCGGCCACGCAGCTGACCAAGAAAGTGAAACAAGATGATAAAAAAATTGACTGTTGCTAAAGAAATACCAATCACTTGCGCTTGCCGCAACAACGAGGTTTGCCGCTCCGCGCTATCGGCAAAATACTGAGTGAGTTCATCCATATGGCGAAACATCTGCTCGTTATTGTTCGCAATAAATAGCGACGCAGGTCGAATTTCGTCATCGGTAATCAGAGTATCAACCATCAGGGGATTAATCGCCGCCTCAAACTGCTCCCAAAGCAGGTTTGCCTTCAACAAGATGGCTCTACCGTCATCTGAGCTCACCGCATCAAAGTGAATCGGCCTACCGGTGTCAGCAGACTCAAGTGTTCCACCATCATTAAAAACGTCGAGCGTCTTCCCAAAAGTATTGAAATGCTCACGTAGCTCATCAAGTCCTGACTGATAAACCCATTGCTGTAGTTTTTGCGCCTTAATGTATAGCGTTGCTTTTGACATTTGCTGTGTCAAGGTTCGCTGACGACCCGCTAAGTTAATGCGTTCAGCTTGTTCTGCGATTTTCCCAGAAGTGTAAAAGTTTAGGACTAGAACCCCTAAATCAAACACTAGAAAGAAGGCGATTGATACCACCAAAAAGCGGTATTTTCCAAATAGAGAGTTAAACATTTATTACCCAGTAATTACTAAAGTGAAGTCAATCACCCCAGCCCATGGCGGTAATGTACGTTTGAAAAATGACAAATTAATGACATCATGCTGTGAACGAATTTGAATTGTCATTGTGTACAATAACGTGCAACATTAACGTCACTTGCCGTGTCTTAAGTTATCAATCACAATCAAATCAAGAATAATTACATTTTGGAGACCCCAACCATGTTTACACACACACTTAAGCGCTTATCACAAGCTTCTGCTGTCGGCCTAGGCCTGCTCGCACTCTCGTCAGCACAAGCGAGCAATATCGACGACGTTTTGGCCGCTCAACCTGATGACGTTCAAGCGCGATATGAGTTTCGCCACCCAAAGGAAACCCTCGATTTTTTTGGAATCACTGAAGGCATGACGGTGGTAGAAGCACTCCCAGGTGGAGGATGGTACTCGAAAATTTTACTGCCTGTTTTAGGCACAGAGGGCCAGTTAATTGGCGTCGACTACGCGATGGATATGTGGAGTAACTTCAGCTTCATGACGCCTGAACGCATCGAAGCGAAGAAAACATGGGTATCAACTTGGACAGATCAAGCAAACGACTGGAGAGTTGATAGCGACGCTTCTGTATCGGCCTTTCAATTTAATGATATGCCTGAAGAAATGAGCGAAACAGCGGACGCTGTATTGTTCATCCGAGCGCTTCATAACTTATCACGCTTTGAAGAAAAAGGCGGGTACCTCACCAACGCCATGCAAGAAACTTACGCCGTTCTAAAACCCGGTGGCATCGTTGGCGTAGTACAACATGAAGCCTTAGAAGACCGACCAGACGACTGGGCTAATGGCAGCAATGGCTATCTCAAGAAAAGCGCTCTGATCGCCACATTTAAGGCCAATGGATTTGAGTTCGTCGGTGAAAGTGACATCAATTCGAACCCAAAAGACACGGCGAATGAAGGTGACTTTGTCTGGAGACTTCCTCCTTCATTGAGTGGTTCAAAGGATGATGCTGAAAAGAAAGCCAAGATGGAAGAGATAGGCGAATCAAATCGCATGACTCTACTATTTAAAAAACCAAGCGCCTAGTACAAGAATGGCCCTTTTTAAAAAGGCGGCGGCATGGATTGTCGCCGCACTCGTGGCCTCTGTTCTTTCTTCCGTGGTGTCGAGCCAACAGGTAATGATAGGCTTAATAAAAGTCGGAGCAAGAATCGACGTCGAACAGCGCCTAATCATGACACTCCAAGACTTCAAAATTTTGGAAATCCTCTTTCCTGTTATGTGTGCCTGCTTTTTAGTGGGCTTTTTAATAGCTTCATTTTGTCATCAACGCATAGGCGGCCAACGTGTGTTTTGGTTCACTCTAGCTGGCGCCACCTCTATAGTCTGTACGCTTTACTTAATGTCATTCGTAATGAATTTGATGCCAGTGGCAGGAGCTCGTTCTTTATCGGGCATGATGTTAATTGCGCTGTCCGGAGCACTAGGAGGATTTATTTTTACTCGGCTGATCGTGCCCAAGGTACCTTAATATGATATTTCGATCTTTTCTAACGCATTCAATACACTATCGTCTAGCGATCGTCAGTTTGATCTTATGCTTGAGCTCTGTAAGCCATGCTGAGGAGCGTGATTATTCGTTAAAAACCATTGCGTCTGGCTTTAAAGATCCATGGACCATGGTGTTTTTACCAAATCGCGATATTTTGGTCTCTCAACGCAATGGGCAACTAAAAGTCATCACCGATGGTAAAATCGGGAGTAAAACCGTCAGCGGCGTACCAGACGTTTACTTCGCTGGGCAAGGAGGCTTACTCGATGTATTACTCGACAAAGACTTTGCCAAGAACCAAACTATTTATCTGAGCTTTGCGCACGGAAAGAGACGGAGCAATGCGACCCGCTTAGTGTCGGCTAAACTGTCCGCCACAGAGACTCACTATAAGCTCGAAAATGTAACAGTCCTGTTTACAGCTTCCCCAACTAAGAGCACAGCCCACCATCACGGAGGCCGAATAGCCCAGCTTGACGATGGAACTCTACTGATGACCGTGGGGGACGGATACAATTACAGAGAGCAAGCGCAAACTCTGGATAACCACTTTGGGAAAATCATACGAGTTAACACAGATGGCAGTACTCCAGATGACAATCCTTACGTTGGTGTAAAAGGCGCGCTCAGCGAAATTTACACTCACGGCCACCGAAACCAACAGGCGCTCTTGACCTACAAGGGTGTTATTTATGAACACGAACACGGACCGAAAGGCGGCGATGAAGTTAACAAAATTGCCGCAGGCACTAACTATGGTTGGCCCGTAGCGACCTTTGGTATCGACTACTCGGGTGCGAGAATTTCACCATTTACAGAATACGAGGGCATGAGATCACCCGACGTGAACTGGACCCCATCAATAGCCCCAAGCGGTATGACCGTTCACGATGGGGCGCTCTACGTGACATCGTTAGCCGAGGGCTCAATTCGCAAGCTGGATATTTCAGGAGACAACCTCATCGATCGAGGAATCGTGTACAGCAAGTTAAACGAAAGGCTGCGAGATATCGTCAGTGCGCCTGATGGCTCCTTGTATGTACTAACCGATGGCGGCAACGCCAAGCTTATAAAAATTGTTGAGAACTAGCATGACGGCATCCAAAGCGCACCGCTCTCCATTAAGCGGGGTCGTCGAAGAAGTCAGTGTAAAAAACGGACAGTTCGTAGATAAAGGGGATTTGTTGCTCATCTTAGAATCGATGAAGGTTCATGTAAGAATTGAAGCCGAAACTTCTGGCACGGTAAATGAACTAAACCTCAAGAAAGCCGACGCAGTCAATCGAAATGACGTACTTTTGGTCCTAATTGATCCCCAAAACTCTGACCAACCCACCCCTACTCAGGGCAGTCAGAGGACAGAGTCTTTGCCACACCCAGCGATCGAAACGTGGAAGCAACGTCAGGCGCTATCATTGGATCCAGCGCGTTCCAAGGAAGTTCAAAAGCGCCATACAAAAGACTACGCAACGGCCAGAGAAAACTTGGCTAATCTTTGTGACACCGATGGATTTCAGGAGTACGGGCAGCTTGCGGTGGCAGCACAACGTCAAAGGCAAGATTATGAAACCCTCAAAACCACCACCGCGGCCGACGGCGTTATTACTGGAGTGGCCGCTGTTGATGGTATATCGACTGCGTTGATCATCAATGACTACAGCGTTCTAGCAGGAACTCAAGGCTATTTTCACCATCAGAAAATTGACCGAATGCTTGACGTGGCTGGTAAGCAATCTTTACCCGTCATTATGTTTACCGAAGGAGGAGGAGGACGCCCCGGTGATACCGACGTAACAACGATTAATTCGGGCCTTCAATGCACAACCTTTGCGACTTGGGCCGGTTTAAGCGGTCAGGTACCTAGAATTACCATTGCCAACGGATACAATTTCGCAGGCAACGCGGCACTTTTCGGTGCTGGCGATATTACCATCGCCACTAAACGGGCCTGGATAGGCATGGCAGGACCTGCCATGATAGCTGGGGGAGGCCTCGGGACGTTTAAAGCCACAGACATAGGCCCGATCGACACTCAATCAACCAATGGCGTCGTTGACATTGTTGCTGAAGATGAAGCTGACGCCTGCCGCCTTGCTAGAAAGACCTTATCGCTGGTGACAAAGAAGTTTATCGAAAGCTGGCGGGCGCCTGCTCAGGACCTTTTGCAATCTGTTATGCCCGAAAGCCGCCGCGTTACCTACGACGTTCGCAGCATATTGTCGACCATCGCTGACCTTGACTCTCTGGTCGAACTGCAAGCTGATTACGGTAAGTCGATCATCACGATGTTCATGAGAATTGAAGGCCGGAGCATCGGTGTTCTAGCCAATGACTGCCGTCATTTAGGCGGCGCCATCGATACTGATGCTGGTCAAAAGGCGTCTCGTTTTATGCAATTGTGCAACGATTTCAAACTTCCAATCGTCTCGTTTTGCGACACCCCGGGATTTATGGTTGGACCGGAACATGAAGAGCAAGCCGCGGTGCGCCGCCTTGCCGAACTGTTCAAAGTTGGTGCTCAATTAACGGTTCCATTTTACGCGGTGGTATTGCGTAAGTGCTATGGCCTTGGCGCCCAAGCGATGTTGGGTGGAAGCACCAAAGCCCCTCTCTACACATTAGCTTGGCCAACCGGTGAGTTTGGCCCAATGGGGCTGGAAGGGGCCGTGACGCTTGGATTCAAGAAGGAACTCGAAGCTCAACCCTGCGAGGAGTCCAGAAACGAATTATTCGATAAGCTACTGGATGAGCAGTACAGCAAAGGGCAAGCGATTGAAGTCGCCAGTGTGCTAGAGCTTGACGCCGTCATAGCCCCTACAGACACGCGGTCAACACTCTCACGGGTTCTTAAAAGGCAGTCTAATCACTAGGGAATTTCCCCCTAAGGGGGGATGCGTAATCTCGGCCAAACGTCTAACCTTAGATCAGGTGCTCAACTGAGCATCGACACTACACAAGCGGCGGCTAATCCCTGAACGCCGCCGTTTGTTTAGATTCCTTGATTATCAAACTCACTGGACAAGTCTGGTAAACCTAACGTAGCCAATGTAAGTCCTCAGGCAACTTATGCCTCGAATCACCGTCTAACTAGGTAGCTTACTCAAAATTGATTTTAGTACATTCATCTCATCAGAACTAAGCTGCTCAAGGCTGGATCTCATGACATGATTCACGCCCTCGACGGCTTCTTGCAACCTAGTTCTGCCCGTATCCCCAAGGACCACCAAACTCACACGAGCATCTCTGTCATTCGCCATCTTTTCGACCAAACCAATTTTTTCCATGGGGTTAACCAACCGTGTTACGCCTGATGCAGTCAAAGACAAACGTTCGGCTAGTTCGATCCGGCTCATCGTCGCGTTGGGTACCGAATTCAGTTCACTCAATACTCTAAATTCACTGACACCTAAGCCATGCATCGCCCCCAAATATCGATCCAATTTCTTATTCAAATGGCTATAAACTGAGCTCAACTTCGTAAAAACTTCTAAATGCAAATTCATAATTTCAACTCACTATTACTTGATCAATCAAGTATTAGTCAAGATAATAGCTTTGTCAAAACAAATTATGCAAAAAGTGCTTAAGCCGCCAAACTTAGTCCATAACTCAAAAGAAGCTCGCTATTTCATCGAATGGCTTGCGCTCAATGTCGGGCACCGTCACTCCCTCCGTTGGATAGCCTGCGACAATCAACATAAACGGCTTCTCATTGCTGGGCCGGCCCAAAATTTCATTCAGAAACTTCATGGGACTTGGTGTGTGGGTTAATGTGGCTAATCCTGACATATGAAGAGCCGTAATAAGCATCCCCGTGGCAATGCCAACTGACTCAGGCATGTAATAGTTCTTATGTTTAGTGCCCTCATCATCAATGGTATTGCGTTGTAAAAATACGGCAATAAGATACGGCGCTATTTCTAAAAAAGGCTTATTTTCGTCTGTTTCAAACACCTTCAGATCATCCAGCCACGCCTTGGGAGCGCGTCCATTATAAAAATCATGCTCCTCTGCCTCCGCCGCCTTACGGATCAGTTGCTTGGTTTCAATACTCTCAACCACCGCAAAATGCCAAGGTTGCTTATTGGCCCCGCTTGGCGCAGAGCCCGCGGAGCAAATGGCATTTTCAATTATTGTTCGATCAACAGGTCGGTCAGAGAAGCTCCGCACACTGCGTCTTCGGCTGATCGCTTGTTGAAATTCGCTCGATGCCGCCAGCATTTCTTCCGGAGACAGTTCTTTAAAATTTAATGGTTTTTGCATGTTTTCCCGATGCACACGTCAATGCATTAACGTTTTTATTTGTTATTCTTAATCAACAACATAATTGACACTTTGTTCTATTAATGTTCAAAATATGATGCAAACTCAAACTCCACCAAACGATCCAGCATTGGAAGCAATGCGCAAATTGTCACGCCGTCCCAATGAAAAATTGGACCACATACCAGGCCCTAATGGCCTGCCACTCATTGGCTGTTCTTTTGACATTATTAAAGATGCACCCGCCTTTATGCAAACTGAGTTTAAAAAACACGGTCCTGTTTTCAAGGTAAATGGCTTCGGATCGACTTCTGTGAATTTTGCAGATGTGGATGCTGCACGAATGATGCTGCTTAATAAGGATAAAAATTTCTCAAGTGAATTGGGCTGGGCACGAGTTGCTGGACTGCTCAGAACAGGCATATTATTGCGCGACTTTTCAGATCATCGTGTTCATCGACGCGTATTGCAGCAGGCGTTCAAACGGCCAGTGCTAGCGCACTATGCCGAGCAACTTAACCAACAACTAAAGCGCGGAATTGAGTCCTGGCCTAAACAGGATTCATTTAAGTTTCAACACAAATTGAAATCCTTATTATTAGATAATGCCGCATCATTGTTTATGGGGGCAGAACTAGGTAAAGAGTCAGACGCGCTTAACAAAAATTTCGTTGCACTACTTAATGCTACTGTCAGCCTCGTCAGATGGGAAATACCTGGGACATCTTGGTATCAAGGTCGGAATGGGACACGTTTCCTAAGAGCTTGGTTAGAAAAACAAATTGAATCCCGCTTAAGCAGCGACAAGTCTGATTTTTTCACAACCTTACTCAAACTCTCTCAAGACCCAGAGAGTGAAATGAACTTAGAGGAAGTCATAGATCATACGGTACTATTACTGTTTGCAGCCCACGACACGACCACCAGCACAATCAGCACAATCGCGGCCATGCTCTGCGAGCAGCCAGAATGGCAGGAAACATTAAGAGAGGAGCTTCTCCAGCTATCCGGTGATGCGCTCACGCTAGAGGAGTTCAATAAGCTACCTCTGACGGACCAATTTTTTAATGAGGCGCTACGACGCTACCCTCCCATATTTGTGGTTCTTCGTCGTTGTATCTCTGAGTTTGAATACGGCGGGTTCCGGATCCCGAGTAACACCCAAACCAATGTAAACATCCATCTCCTGCATCATCATCCGGATTATTGGACAGACCCGTTTAAGTTCGACCCGGATCGATTCTCAGCAGCGAGAGCTGAGCACAAAAAGGACATGTTTCAATTTTTGCCATTTGGAGGCGGAGCACACAAATGCTTGGGAATAAACTTCGCGGAAATACAAACTAAAATCTTATTATTCCACCTACTACGGAACTACAAAATAGAAACCGCAGCGGGCAGAAAAAATAGGTTTAACCACCTTCCGATGCCCTTGCCCAAGGATGGACTTCCTATCAAGATTACCGCCTTGTCACGTTAATGATTGGCCACACAAAAGCCTTTACCAAGCAGTAAAAGAAAAATATTTAGCGCGAAGTTACCGCACTACTTAAGTGAAAGTCGAGCCAAATAGGCGCCTAATCCTACTAGAACACTGTGGCTTAAGGCGCATTTACGCTATAGTCGCGACTATTCGAATATTGCTTATTATTTGCCTGTCTTAGGGCTTTCTGAGGTGACTGTAGCATGAGCACTTTATTTATGACCGCCATCATTCTGTTTTGCATGGGTTCCATGGCTTATGCCTACGCGCTTCGTGGGCAGGCTCGCTGGGATGGTTTTGGAGAGTACATCCGCAAAGGCTGGCCGCTTTTCACCCCATTTAACTGCTTGCTCTATCTTTTTACGAAACCTAAGGCTCGACCCGCAATAATGAACATCGACGATTTCCCAGAATTGTCTGAACTCCAAGAAAATTGGGAAATAATTCGCGATGAGGCACTCGCATTAAATGCTGATGGCGGCTTTGATAGCATCGGTGACAAAGAGTCTGCGTCTTTTTATGATATTGGGTTTAGAACCTTTTATAAGTATGGCTGGACCAAGTTTTACCTTAATTGGTACGGCTACACTCACGAGTCAGCAAAGCGGACCTGCCCAAAAACCATTGAAATATTAAGTAAGGTACCTGCTGTCAACGGCGCCATGTTTTCAATATTGCCCCCCGGCGGCCAACTTACCAGGCACCTTGATCCAGTGGCTTGTTCTCTTCGTTATCACCTTGGGCTGGCCACGCCAAATGACGATAAATGCTACATCAGCGTCGACGACAATACGTATTCTTGGCGTGACGGAGAACCCCTGCTGTTCGATGTGACCTACCTACATTTCGCTCATAACGACTCAGACAAGTTAAGAGTGATTCTAATGTGTGATATCGAACGTCCTATGTCTCCGTTAGGTAAGCTATTAAATGCGCCGTACAAATGGTTAATGAAGGCCACGGTTGTACCCAATACCGATGAAGATAAACGAGGCTTTGCTAATCGCACTTTCAGCACATTAGTCCCACTTTTAGAAAAAGGTAAACGCTTAAAAGAAACCAATTTGGTCGCCTATAAAGCTCTCAAGTACCTCGTCAACGGCAGTCTAATTTTGCTAATTGGTGGTTTGATTTGGCTTATATTGAAGTTCTTTTTCTGGCTTTTTTAGCACAAAGTGATGGCCGCCCCAATCTAGGCAAAGTGGTTAATAGATCCAAACCAAACTTACATTTGTCTTACAAATCAATTTTGCTTGACAAAAGTGCAAGAAAAGTGTCACTAAAATGTCATTTTTCGCACTTCAAGCTGTGGCACCTCAACTCTCCATTTGCTTTAATGCTGCCATTAATAAAATAGGCGTCATGCAGCACAGACTGGAGAGAACTGTACTTCAATGTCCCACCAAAAAAAATTACGGATCCGGACATCGGATATACCAACCAGCTGGTTCAACGCACGTTGTAGAAACTTGATTTCTAAATACGCATTGCTGGCTTTCAATGACGACGGCACTGTCTTTGACATGCGCTGTGAGTCCATCATGGTTCAATTGAGCCAACATTCCAAGTTCACATCATCAAGGGAACTGTTGGATATATACCACGAATTAAAAGTCGAACTGCAACGAATAGTCTCTTCGCCATCGTTAAAAACAGCTCTGAATATTTTGGCTGAAAAACTGAATTATCTTGAGGGTGACACCATCCATTGATCAGTGGAGACGAAGGTTCACTCATGACCATAAAAAAGGGCCGAACCGGCCCTTTTTTATTAAAACGCTCAATGATCAGGTGTCTTGACCAGCTGATCATTCGGCCTCTAGCTTTGCTCAGAGCCCTTTTGACGTCGCGCATTCATGGCCTTAAATAGCTCACCTAGCTCTCTGATGTTTAAACCGCCATCGGCATTAATATCAAACTTGGAGAAACTCTCTCCAACTTGCTTCTTCATTCTCGGGATCAGTTCATCAAACGCCACTTTTCCATCGACATTCTGATCCATAAAGCCCATGGCCTGAGATAACTCCATCAACCCTGGATTATGATTAGGCTTATCTGACGTCTCATCCAACCAACGATATCCAAAAGAACCGTAAAGCATTTCCTCTTCTGATTGCAGCCCCCAATACACATCGGCATTGGGTTCAGGGTTTCCTCGATTGTTACTCGAATTATCGTACACGGTACGATGCATCATGATGGTCCCCGCCGGCACACGCTTAGGCTCTGCCATACGGTAGGTACGCTGCCAATTGAAGTCGTAGTTTGGAACACTGAGTAACGTTTCCTTTTTACCGTCCGGGTAAATCAATTCAAATAACGAGCTTTTACCTCGATAATGAGCATGAGGGAAAAACGCAAAAATCTCAGCCTCTCTAGGAAACTGAAAATACGCTTTCTCTTCATGAGCGGCAGCGTTCGCTGGAATTCTGATCCCCATGTTTGCGATAACATGCTCACGATAGAAGTGTTTTGGCGGTTGCTTAGCAAAATACAATCCAAGCTTACTGGTATCCACCGTCTTTTTACCGTAAGGCGTGTAGTGCATTTGAAATTGGTACACCCCGCCCGGAGCAACATAGACACCAGTGGTATCAGGCATTCTAGACGCTTCGTTTCCAGGAGCGTACGTCAAAATGATATTTTCAAAAATGTTATCCAAACGTTGAGTGATCGGTTCCTTTACCGAAGATCCCGCCAAAATGTGGTGTACGGCCTTAGGGTCTCCAGGAATAATCGCAGCAGCTTCAACCCAAACGCCTTTATCTAAAGGATTCTTCACGATCGGGAACTGATAGTCCACGATGCCGTTAGCCGGTATTTCGAAAGCCGGTATGTCGATCACTAGATCTGGCTCACCAAATGGCCATTGACTGGGCTCGAGCTTCATAGACGCCAATGGGTCTTCACCCTCTCCCCTTGGTGATCCAGCCTCGATCCAGTTGATCAAAGTGATCTTGTCCTCATTACTCAATCCAACGTCATTTTCCCAATGCCCCAAATTCGGATCAGCATGCCAAGGTGGCATTCTCTTGGTACGCAATACTTCGCGAATCATGGGGGAAAATCCTTTAACCATGGCGTATTCGCTCATGGCCCACGGAGCAATTCCACCTTCTACGTGGCAGGCCATGCAGTTGTCTTGCAAAATTGGAACGATGCTTTCTGAATAACTTATTGGCTTATCATTTGAATCTTGAATGTTAATGAGACAACCCGGTGAAGCAACTTTAGAAAACTCCACACTCTTACCTGCGATCAGTTGATCTAAGGTGTCTCTGACGTACGTTTTATCCGCCTTCTCTTTTTGTCGTTCATAGTCTACTCGATCGCTCATTGGGCCTCGATAGACCACCTCCCAAGTGCGCGGATCAATAACCAAAACCTCGGCGGTCCGATTGACGTGCAATGATCGAGCTATCAGTTGTGTGTCGTCTTTGAGTATGGGGAAGTCAAACCCCCACTCTTTAGCTTCTTCTGCAATCCTTTCTCTACTATCTTGTAGGTTCGCGTTAAGCATCATTACTTTAACGCCTTTATCGGAATAATCGGCTCTCAAAGCCTGATAGTCAGGCAAATTGGAACGTACCACCTGACATCCATTGCCGTGAGTGATTAGTACTATCGCTTTCGCCTTGTGATTGTAGTGAAGCTCATGCGCTTCACCCTTTTGGTCAATCAGGACAAAATTATCGGCTTTGAGAGAGGCGAAAGAAGACGCACTCAATACAAACGCAAACAGTGAAACTAAACCAGCCTTTATGCCGACGATAGATGGCTGCGTCATAACGCGACTCCTTCATTCTCTTGTAATAATAGTGATGGACAAACTATCTCACAGTCGGATTGACAAGTCGTTAAAATCAATCAGATTTCGTTTCCTGAATCTTGGAATTCTCTACCGAATTATTCAAATCGATCGATTTGCCTTCAATTTATCAGGTTTTAGTCAATCTAATGATCAACCTCCGGCAGAACCAGTCGCGAGGTTTCTGCCGGTCGTCTACTAGCCGTCGGCCAGCAAGCTTCTGAGTTGCGCGATGCCCGAATTAGCCCTAGAAATGTATGAGCTCATCACCAATGAATGGTTTGCGAACATACCCATCCCACTCCCATTTAATATCATCGGGCTGCTGATCGGTTGCTGAGTCGACTCAAGTTCCCTGATTATTTGACGCAGTGTTGGAATTGCGTTTTTATCTTCTAGCACTGGTTTAAAATCAATTTCCGCCGCTCGTAAGTAGTGAATAAGAGCCCATGATGTGCCGCGCGCTTCATAAAAATTGTCATCAATAGCAAACCAAGATGTACGAGCAACAATCTCGCTGGCGGTACTCGTTGATTGCTGTGCGTTTGCATCGCCAGCGAGGTCAGTGTTGACCCGGACCTGCGGACGGGCTTGACTTAATCTGAGAGACAATGCTCCCAATCGTTTTTCTACCAAGCTAAGCCACTCATTTAGGTTGTCTGCGCGCGCATAGAATTGCGCGTCTTGCTTGGAGGTATCTTGCAACCTAGTTAAGTACTTTCTTACTGCATCAGCCCCATTTTTATACTCGCCCTCGGCTGAAGGAAACATCCAGGCGTCGCTGTCGACATTAAATTTTGGTTCCGCGAGTTCCAGATCTTCATCGGGTATTGATTGAGTTTGCGACCGGCTGTAATCATTACGAAGTGATTTTGCTAAATCGCGGACCTGCTGAAGAACCCCAAACTCCCAGTTTGGCACGTTGTCCATCATGACGCTCGGTGGCGTCACGTCGTTACTCAAATAGCCGCCGCGTTTATTCAATAGGGTATCAACCGTTTGAACTAACATCGACGTTGTTGCTACACCAATCACTGGCTGCTGCACATCAGTACTTCGCTCAAGCGACATAAAATCCGGTTCGTGATCGAAATAAAATGCCACCGCAAGCATCAAGACCAATAACACCATGAGTATGATAATGAATGGATTTCGTATGACTGACATAAGCCCTCTAGCTATTTCGATTAAATTTGATAGTTACGTGGTTCAACGCTTCACGCATGATTGCTTGCTGTTATGCCGCTGGCCCCTACGAAATCCTGTGAGTGGTTGTCACGTTGAAACGACATTTAATCGCAAAACCCATTGAAGAAGATCTTTCATAGCACCAAGCTGTACAGGCTACCTATACAGTGAGCTTCTTAGCCCGCCATAACTATTCTTGGTGTGTATATAAGCTTAGTCTACAAAATTACAAGTCGTGGAGAAAAAATCCTAGTAAATACTCATGGCGACCAAAGTCCCTTCGGTCGCCTTCTCTCAGAGAATAAGAAAGACTGATGACAAACGCTATGTAGCCAGTATTTTTAACACAGCGAGCGTTTGATCTAACTAACTAAGAGCTACGAAAATGTCGCTCGACACAAGGCCGTGATTTCAGTCCAATTCCCTTCACGCACAAGTTTGGTTGGCGCTATCCAACTTCCGCCCACGCACATCACGTTCGGTAACGCCAAAAAATCTTGATAATTATCAGCACTGACACCACCCGTCGGGCAAAATCGCATACTGGAAAACGGACCATTAAATGCTTTTAAAGCGGAAATTCCTCCCACCACGGTCGCGGGAAAGAGTTTACATTCCGTTAAACCGTGCTCAATGGCCAACATGACTTCCGATGCCGTGCCGACGCCTGGTAAATAAGGAATATTCTGACGTTTTGCTGTTTCCAATAAACTTTGGGTAATTCCTGGGCTGATGATGCCATCAACACCGGCTTTAACCACCGCGACCATTTGAGCTTCGATGTTTACCGTTCCAGCCAACACCACCATTTCGGGAAAGTTATTTTTAATAACCTCAATGGCCTTAACCCCGTACTCATTCCTTAACGTGATTTCAATAACGTTAATTCCACCGTCGATCAGTGCTTGCGCTAATCCAAGCGCCTGAGCTTCATCTTCGATCACCACAACAGGGACCACTTTTTGCCCTTCCAGCAGCTCGCTTACATTCGGAGCAGAGCCGATGCTCACTTCTCCAAAGCTAGAAGCAGTAGGTTCAATATTCGTTTGTTGATTCATAGCACGTTCTCCTTAAATCGCCGAGGCGCCTTTGGTGGATACACCGACTGCCGCTCGCATATTAGCAAACAGTCCTCGTCCCAATGTATTTGATACGTCAGGCTGAGTCGCCATCGGTCTTTTCTCAAGCTCTTCTTCACTGACCAGTGCCGAAAGCTCATTAGTTTTACAGTTCACACGTACTACATCGCCTTCCACTAGTTTGGCAAGTAATCCACCGTGTTTAGCTTCTGGACTGACGTGCATTGCCGTCAACACTTTGCCCGACGCGCCAGACATTCTGCCGTCAGTCACCAGCGCAACGTTAAACCCACGATCTTGAAGAATGCCCAAATACGGTGTCAGCTTGTGCAATTCCGGCATGCCGTTTGCAGCCGGCCCCTGAAAACGTACTACCGCGATATGGTCACATTCTAATTCGCCATTATCGAAGGCAACTTTAAGCGATTCTTGTGTTTCAAATATTTTGCACGGTGCTTCAATAACCTGGTATTTTTCTTCAACTGCGGAAATTTTCACCACGCCAGTTCCGAGGTTTCCTGTCACAGAGCGCATCCCTCCTTCTGTTGCAAACGGCGCGTCCACGGTGGCCAATATCTCAGCATCACCGTTCTCTGTCACTGGGTCACCCCAGCTCAAATTTCGATCGGCATCGATCTGGGGCTTACAACCATAGGCGTCTAAGCCCTCGCCCATGACGTTTTTCACGTCTTCATTTAGCAAACCCTTTGTACGCAATTGATTCACTAAGAAAGCCAATCCGCCAGCTTGTTCGAAATGATTAACGTCCGCTTGCCCATTTGGATAAACTCGCGCCAGAAGTGGCGTAACTCTGGATATCTCATCCATATCCTGCCAGGTGATCTGAATGCCCGCTGCGGCGGCCATGGCAATCAAATGTAAGGTCAAATTTGTTGACCCACCCGTAGCCATCATCATAACCATGGCATTGACAATGGATTTTTCTGTAACCACTTCCGCCAGCGGTGTATAGCTTGAACCTTTTTGAGTTTGATCCAACAAACGAAGCACCGACTCTTTGGTTAACTCAGTTCGCAATAGCGTGCCAGGGTTGACAAACGAAGTGCCGGCTAATTGCAGGCCCAATGCTTCCATTAACGTCTGATTGGTATTTGCTGTTCCATAGAAGGTGCAAGTTCCTGCACTGTGGTAACTCGCTGACTCGGTTTCCAACAATTTAGCTTTATCAATTTCACCAGTAGCGAACTTTTGACGGGCTAACGCTTTTTCTTTATTAGGAATACCCGATGGCATCGGCCCAGCTGGCACAAACATCACTGGCAAATGACCAAACTGGAGTGCCCCGATCACTAAACCCGGTACAATTTTATCGCACACACCAAGACACAAAATGCCATCATAGACGTCATGCGACAGAGAAACAGCCGTGGCCATCGCAATCACGTCCCGACTAAACAAACTCAACTCCATTCCAGGCTGACCTTGAGTGACACCATCACACATGGCGGGAACGCCTCCAGCCACTTGTGCTGTCGCGCCTTTAGATCGCGCCGTTAGCTTGATAATGTTGGGGTAGTTAGCAAACGGCTGGTGCGCGGACAACATGTCATTGTAAGCGGTCACAATGCCGATATTCGCACCTTCGCCAGCCGGAATCGACTTTTTGTCCGCTTCCGATTCGGCTGCCACCACATGCGCCCAATTGCTGCATGAAAGACGGTCTGGTGCTGGTGGTGCATCGCGCATTTCAGCGATCATGGCCAGATATTCTGACCTTGACTCTTTACTGCGCTCTATTATTTTTTCGGTAATTTGCTTAATTGTCATAATCTTTCACCGCCTCGATCGTTGATCGATCAGTCGGCGTAATACACGTTCAAAGGAGTGCGAGTTTGAAAAATAGCACTTCGTATGGGTAATTCTTCCAGTGCGCCGCCGGAGACGGCGGCATCAAACACGTCTAACTTTCCGCTACCTGTAAAATGTAACGCCAGAAATGTGGTATTCAGTAATGTGGGTAAGCTCCAAGTAATGCGCTCAACCTGAGTGCTCGGCGAGCTGCAAGTCAGTAACGGGGCTTTTGCATCTATAGCAACAAGCTCATCAATATTATCGGCATCAGGAAAAAACGACGCGGTGTGCCCATCGCCGCCCATGCCTAAAATGACGATATCAAACGACGTTACCGGCTCTGCTTCAGTAGCGCCGGTCGCGGCTTGGTAGTCGGCCAAGACCAAGTCAAACGAGGCTTCGACTGACTGCGCTTCTTGATACAAAGGCACAAATCTCGTTTGAGTTGGCAATGAATCAAGCAAGTGCTTTTTCATGAATGCCGCATTAGACAACTCGTGCGATTCAGGTACCCAACGCTCATCGACCAAGGTGATAATAACTTTATCCCACTCTATATCGTGCTCGGATAATGCTTTGAATAAAGGCTTGGGGGTCGACCCACCCGAGAGCGCGATAACAGCTCTACCCTTCACGTCGATCGCGTTACTAATTTGAACAACAAGTTCACCGGCTAGATTTTCCGCTAAGCTTTGAGGATCCACGCCCTCGTTCCATACAATGTTTGCTTGCTCAGATGACTGCATAACTAACCCTCGAACACCTGCCACTTACGCTTATCTTGGATTAGCAATCCAAGCGCATCGTCGGGCCCCATGGAACCCGACTTATAAGACTTCGAGGTCTGCCCTGTGGTAGCCCAGCCATCGATGATGCCATCAACCCACTTCCATGCACCACGCAATTCATCAGAGCGCATAAAGAGAGTTTGATCACCGCGCGTCACATCCAACAGCAAGCGCTCGTAGGCGCTTGGGCTCCGATGCTCCTCAAATGCCTCCTCAAAAGAAAGGTTTAATTCGACATTTTGCAAACTTGTCCCTTCGCTCAATCCCGGCACCTTGTTCATGAGGTTCATTTGAATCCCCTCATTAGGTTGTAAACGAATCACTAATTGATTTGCATTTAACACATTGGGGTCGATATCAATGAATTTGAAAATAACGGGCTTAAACTGGATTACTATTTCTGAATAGCGACTGGCCATTCTCTTGCCAGTTCGTAAATAAAATGGCACACCTTGCCAACGGTTATTCTCGATTTCAGCTTTAATCGCGACAAACGTTTCGGTATCCGAATTTCCTTGTGCGTCTTTTTCTTGCTTGTAACCAGGCACCAGTTCTTGGGCAATCGACCCTTCGGTGTATTGTCCACGAATGGTATTTTGCGTTACGTTACTCGCATCTATCTTTTTAAGGCTACGAATGATTTTCAGTTTTTCATCACGAATGTCATTGGCCTTATTTCTGGCGGGAAACTCCATAGCAACCAAACAAACCAACTGCAACAGATGGTTTTGCACCATGTCTCTGAGTGCACCTGACTCATTGTAATAGCTCCAGCGCCCGCCGGCTCCAACACTTTCGGCAACGGTAATTTGCACGTGATCAATATACGTTCGATTCCAAAGCGGTTCGAAAAAGATGTTAGCAAAACGCAGTGCTAACAAATTCTGTACCGTTTCCTTACCCAGATAGTGATCTATTCGATAAATTTGTTGCTCTTTGAACACCTCAAACAACGTATCATTTATCTGATTAAACGATTCAAGTGATTCACCCAGCGGCTTTTCAACAACCAAGCGAGTGGACTCGGTCACAGCGCCAGCGTCTCCCATGGCCTTACAAATCGGCGCGAAAATTGAAGGCGGCGTTGACAGATAGAAAACGATTTCTTCAGGGCCCAGCTCTGCACGGAGTCTCTTCATATCATCAGCAGAGGTCGCATCACCAGAGAACTGAATAATACGTTCGCAGAAACTGCCCCAACTCTCATCATCCAACGCTTTTACGTATTCGCTTTTCTGCGCCCATGAGCGCATATTGTCGATAAACTTAGATGGTTTAAATTTCCCTCGGCCAAAGCACACAATCTTTGTACAATCGGCCAGTAGGTTTTCACGGTGCAAGCTATATAGGGCTGGGTAAAGTTTCCTGAAGGCCAGATCGCCTTCCCCACCCACGATAACGATGTTACATACTTTAAGCATTAATAGGCCTCTAAGCGGCAATCACCCACGGCAAGCTCTCGGTTTAGGCCTGACGCAGATAATGTAATTTATTTACATATTTTATGGAAAATGTTAATTTATTTCAAACTGAATGTTGTTTTATTACAAAATTAAGCATTCTTACTCACTGTGAACTTTAGCAGCCCTCGTACCTACCAACGTTCAGGCTTCGCAAAAATGACACTCAGATCTTATAACACACATGAATAATAACCCCATCCTCATCGCCGATATTGGCGGCACTAATGCAAGATTCGCATTGGCAGATGATAGTGCTCATCAATTTTCCCAAGCTCAAACACTCGAAGCGGCGGAGTTTGAAAACCTGACTGACGCAATAGATACCTACCTGCACTCACACAACATCACACAACTGCAGGCGATTAGCCTCGCCGTTGCGGGTCCCATTCGCAATGAGAAAGTTGTTTTTCCTAACAGCCACTGGGAAGTCGATTGCGCCGACCTACGCAATCTCTATAAGTTAGAGCACGCCTACCTTCTTAACGACTGGGAGGCCATCTCCTATAGCCTAAGTAGCTTAGGGCAAAACGACCTTATTAATATCGGTGGGGAGTGGAACCCCCTCGCTAACGCAGACTACACGGTCGGCGCCTTAGGCCCCGGCAGCGGCCTAGGCATGTCAGGTCTGCTGCGGCGCGACGGAAAATTAATTCCCCTCGTGACTGAGGGCGGGCACGCAGGCTTCTCCCCTGAAAATCAACTGCAAGGCGAAATCCTCAGCTACCTACACCAAAAGTTCGATGATCGAATATCGCGTGAGCGCTTGTTGTCCGGCCCAGGCATCGTAAATATCCACGAGGCTCTTTGTGAAATTCATTCTACCGAGAACCCGGGCTTAACCGCGGCCGACATAGCGGTTGCTGGAATAAACAAGAAAGACGCGATCTGCCAGGAAACCTTCGACTTATTTTTCGAAGTCCTAGGTCAAGTCGCGGGTGACATTGCCCTAGCCTTAGGAGCTGACGAAGGTGTTTTTATTGGCGGAGGCATTTGCCAACGTTATCCAGATCAATTAGCGGACAGTAAATTCCGCAAAGGTTTCGAAAACAAGGGACGGCACAGCGGGCTAATGAAAGAGATTCCGACTTGGCTTATAACCCACAAAAACCCAGGACTATTGGGCGCCAGTGTTTACGCTAAAAGCCTGACTGGCTAAAACGCACCCCGAATCCTTACACAAAAAAGGCCGCCTCAATACAATTGAGGCGGCCTTTTTATGTCTGATACGAGCGAGCTACCAAAGCACGCTGAAGACGTTACACCGTTACTGATTAAGACCCGGTCCTTTAGGCTGCCATCCTCTCAATCCATAAAAAGCAATGTACACATAGCACAATGCTGGCAATATGAAGGAAATTTGCAAACCGATGGTGTCCGCCATATAGCCCTGCAATAAAGGAATAAAAGCACCGCCAATAATCGCCGTACACAACAACCCAGAGCCACGGCTTGCTAGCGGCCCCAATTTGGCAATGGCTAAACTGAAAATGGTAGGAAACATCAGTGAGTTAAATAATCCCACTCCAACCATAGCCCAACCCGCGACCATTCCATCGAACAACACAACAACCGCCAGTAATATAGTTGCCATAATCGCATTCACAAATAACATGATGTTGCCTGCAACGACCAACATTAACGCAACGCCGACAAAACGCCCGATAAGCGCGCCTGTCCAATAAAACGTCACGTAACGGGCCGCAGCCTCTTCGTCCATGCCCGATATGTGGCTCTCGCCAAGGAAGTTGATTATTAAACTACCTATGGAAACTTCCGCCCCGACGTAGAGAAAAATAGCGATCACACCCAAAACTAGGTGTTTGAACTTCATCGCATCTCCGTAACTGCCTTCAGAGGAATCGCCATCATTAATCTTGGGCAATTTCACAAACATAAAAATGACAGCCAAAATCAACAATGCCCCACCTAAACGCGCATACGGCATTTTGACTGCATCGGCTCCAGCGCTGGCATCCGCCATTGCTCCCAAAATAAGAGTAGCACCAACAATCGGTCCAAGGACGGCCCCTAACGAGTTAAACGCTTGAGTCAGTGTCAATCGTCGAGGCGCCGTTTCAGATGGCCCAAGAAGAGCAACATACGGGTTTGCAGATACTTGCAAAAGAGTAATACCAGCAGCAAGCACAAACAGCGCCCCCAAAAAGACGGGATACGCCAACATATTGGCCGCCAAAATGAACATAAAGCAACCAATTGCCGCTATGGTTAAGCCCACGACAATGCCGCGCTGATAGCCCAGTTTCTTTACAATGTTACCCGCAGGGATCGAGCAAACACCATAGGCCGTAAAGAAACAAAATTGAATCAAAAGCGCCTGAGTGTAATTTAAATTAAATACATTTTTTAGGTACGGAATAAGAATGTCATTCAGAACTGTCAGAAAACCCCACATGAAAAACAGTGAAGTTAAAATCGCTAACGGTACTAAGTAATTCTTACCATCCGCGCCCGCAGGCATCGCGGCGCTCGCTGAGTTAGGTACTTGAGCCATAATAAGTCTCTTGGTGTGATATATCGTTTTTCTTATAATGGGGCGCTAAGCACGTGCCTACTGCCCCCTCCTCGACATTGCTAAGAGCAAATATGGATACTCTACCTTCAACTAGAATAAACAAACTCATACCAATGCACTTTTCTTAGACGTGCTGTATGCTACTAAGAGTCATACGGGTCTTCAGTTATTAAATAATACCCAACTTATCCGTGTCGGGTAAGCTAAAATGTAATTTATTTACATAAAAATATAAAAAATGAAAGGTAAGAACAAACCTACATCGGTGGACATAGCCCATTTAGCCGGCGTATCTCAGCCGACGGTCTCGCGAGCGCTTCGAGACAGCCCGTTGGTGAGCCTTGAAACACGACAGCGCGTGCAACGAATCGCACGTGAACTGAACTACAAAGTAGACGTTAATGCTCGCAACCTTCGATCCCAACGCACAAACACGTTAGCGTTATTGCTGTTCGAGGATAAATCCGAAGGCGAAAGATTCATCAACCCCTTTTTTTTAGCCATGTTAGGCAGTATCACCAGAGCCACAGCAAATCGTGGGTATGATCTGCTGGTGTCCTTCCAACAGCTAAGCGACGATTGGAACGCGGAATATGAAGACGCAAATAAAGCGGACGGGATCATCTTCCTAGGCTACGGCGACTACACGACGTACATCGAGCGAATTTCAAAGCTAGATCGTCAAGGCGCTCATTTCGTAACTTGGGGGCCGGTCATTGAAAACCAACCGGGTTTGTTCGTTGGTTGTGACAACGAACAAGGTGGCTACCTAGCGGCAAAACACCTGCTTGAAAAGGGGCATAAGAATATCGCGTTCCTAGGTGATAAGTCGAAAGACTATCCTGAGTTTAGGGACCGATATACAGGGTATACACGAGCTCACACTGAAGTGGGCGAAGAAGCCAAAGAAGCCCTTCGGTTCAACGCTTTTTTCTCCGAAGAAAGTGGCTACCAAGCCACATTAGAGCTACTGGAAACTGGAGTCGAATTCAGTGCAATCTCATGCGCTTCGGACCTCATCGCCGTGGGAGCAATCAAAGCACTTAGACAAAATGGCCTCCGAGTCCCGAATGACATAGCGATCGTAGGCTTCGATGACATACCCACTGCAGAACATTTGGCGCCCGCGTTGACGACCATACGACAAGATACATTTGCCGCCGGGCAGGCGCTGGTTGATAGCGTGTTGATGCTCATAAACGATGAAGACGTTAGTTCCAGCTTACTCACCACCAATTTGATTGTGAGAGATAGCTGCGGCCAACCACAAACCTAAGGGGTTGGTTGCCCTAACAGAAACGCAACTCTTCTGGACATCACCAGTATGTCGGATATTCTTGACCGTCGATTGAGCTGCGACAGCATGGGATCACTTTGAGTTCACTAATGTCGTCTGAGCACTGGCATCTCAAATTTGATGTTGGTAGATTGGGCGTGAGAACCAAGCTACCACATTTGTTGCATTATCAGAGCAACTCATGCGTAAGAGCAATGCGTTCCCAACGTGACAGAAGATCGATCTCTGGGTAAGCATCCAATATCGAAAGGAAACCCGATCAACAACATAGAACTGCAATATCCATAACACCATGCTAAAACAGCCCTTCATACTGATTACAATAGTAAGTGTTTGGCTTCTCAGCATAGGTCCCGTGGCGCATGCTAACTCTGAGCAGGAAATAGAGTACAACCATTTCATCTACACCCCTGATGACATGCTTAACTTTGATGTGGCGTCATTCGTTAACGATAATATGCCTGGGATCACTCCACACACAGAGGAAATTCAGCACTGGAGCGCCTACTCAAGCATTAGCCCCAAGATACTTATTTCGTTGTTTAGTTATCACTCGCCTGACGCAAAGCTAGAAAAACTGACTCCTAAACAGTTACAGACGGCGCTGTCCACACTAAGCGGTAAAAGCACGCTTAACGAGCAGATTAAAGATATCAGTCTCGCGCTATCTACTTCGTACTACCAGGCTTTAGATCAAAATGAGAAACACCCTGAAGCCTTCGCATTAAACGCGCTGCTAGCATCGAGACCTTCGTCAGATCTTTCTAGCTCTAAAGCTCACGGCACAGCACCAAAACTTCAAGAAACCCGCTTTTCGACAGTTTATTTTGAACTGTTTCCAACACAGAATCAGCCTACCTTAACGTCACCCAAGAATAAAACCCTCCCATCCGTTGGATTACTACAGCTTCCATACCCCATTGGCCAATCATGGCAAACTTGGGGAGGAACACACTCTAACAGCGGCACCAACAGCGGACCAAAATCTTCACTCGATTTCAGGCTAGGCCGTCTTAATTTTGGAGCAGACACCTCCAATATATGGGTCACCAGCGCCATAAACGGACGCGTGGTTCGTCATTCATCGTGCTTTGTGGAGGTTATTGGCGATAACGGGTGGTCAACAGGCTACTACCACCTTGATAACATCGTGGTTAACTCTGGACAACGCATCTCGCGAAACACGCGCCTATCCAACTACGCTGACAATAAGCCTCAATCTCTATGCCAAGGCGGAAGCTCGAATGGGCCGCACGTGCACTTCAGTCTAAAACGCAATGGCGCTCATTTTTCTTTAGATCAAGTGCTACTTTCTGGTTACAAGGTAACGGAAGGGCGCAGAGACTACGACACCGACTGCAACCACTTTTATCTTGAGCGCGATGGGCGTCGAGTTTGCAATGGTGCTCCCTTACTAAACAACGGCGCTACGCAAATCACAAGCCCAGAACCTGACCTGCGGGTAACCAACGCAACTCCTAGCTCGAACCGATTAAAAATTGGACAACGCTTCTCATTAGCTGCCACGGTTCTCAATGCGGGGCAATCCGATTCTTCGAGCACGCAACTTAATTTTGTTATTGCAGATCAAGCGCAACTTCAAGCGGCCGACGACGCATTGGGAAACCTAGCAGTTGGGCCTCTTGCGCCTAATGAGTCAAGGATTGAGACGGCCGAAGTTTTGGCACCAACGGTTCCAGGCACCTATTGGGTTGGAGCCTGTGTTGCCACCATCCCAGAAGAACTAAACGCATCGAACAATTGCTCTCCTGGCAGTATTTTAACCACACGAAAAATCAGCGTGGTATTACCACATTTATTACTCTTTCCCGAAGAACAACCATAGCAACCAACGTTAGCACTAATCCTCTAATAGCATGAACACCCACCCATCATTCAATATAATAGAACGATAAATTCAATTCATTCCATTTTAATGATCATGGCTGCGCAGGCATAATGGGCTCATCAGCTAGCCGAAGTGAGCTCGGCGGTCATAACTTGGGTTATTTACCCGTTAACTTAATCGAGGAAACACAATGAAAATTGATATCGGAATTTCTGACGAAGGTCGCGTAAACGTAGCAGAGCAACTTAAGATACTCCTCGCGGATACTTATACCCTATACATGCAAACACACAACTTTCACTGGAACGTGACTGGCCCAATGTTTCAACAACTGCACGTTCTTTTTGAGCAGCAATACAATGAACTTGCACTTGCCGTTGACGAAATTGCAGAACGCATACGAACCCTAGACGTCGCAGCGCCCGGAACATACAAAGCGTTTGCGGAGTTAAGTTCAATAGAGCAAGTCGATGGGGTACCAAGCGCAGAGCGCATGATAGAACGCCTCTTAATGGGTAACGAACAGGTTGTTAAAACCTGCCGTAGGGCCATGATCTCTGCGCAAGAGGCTGACGATGAATCTTCCTTGGCCCTTATTTCAGATCGAATGCGCGTTCATGAAAAAACCGCGTGGATGCTCAGAGCATCGCTAAGCTAACATTCAACCAATCGAGAGGCTAACCAATAAAACTAGCCTCTCAAAACATCACAACGTTTGTTCTTAGTGCTGATGCCCACCAGGACCGTGTACATGACCATGGTCTATTTCTTCTTGTGACGCATCGCGCACCTCAGCGATGGAAACATCGAAATGCAGTTCTTGGCCAGCTAACGGATGATTGCCATCAACGGTAACCGTTGTCTCGTCTTTTGCCGTCACAACGACAGGTACCGGCCCCTGCTCGGTTTCCGCTTGAAAGCGCATGCCAACTTCCACTTTATCAATTTCTTCACCGAAAGCCTCTAACGGAACCGTTTGCACAAGGGCTTCAACCGGCAAGCCGTAGCCTTTTTCAGGTGCAACAACAGCGCTGACATTGTCGCCAACAGTTTTACCAACAAGCTGCTCTTCCAAACCAACAATGATATTCCCTGCTCCATGTAAATAAACCAATGGATCTTGGCCTTTAGAAGAATCGAGGACTTCGCCTTCGGCATTTTTTAGCTCATAGTGCATTGTCACTACTGAGTGTAACTTGATCATGAAAATAACCTTATTTTGAATAAGCTCACACCGCAATTAAATACGGTTTGAAGTATTAATAGTAGGCATCATGCGAGCTTTCTGGCAACGCACTAACCGGAATTTATGGCGGCTGATTATGCCTGTTTGAATGGAAAAGAAAAACGGCCGAATAGCCAAAAGCGATGAGAATCATCGCTAGCAACCTATTTTTTGAATGAGAAGTGAGGAAAATCAACCTTAGAACAGGTCTTGATCAAAAAAAAACCTAACCAAAGGTAATTTAGATTACCCTTGGTTAGGCCTACCCCACCACAGTGTCTTGTGCTTTCGACCCTACTCTACTAACCCAAGAACTACAGAGTTCTTACAATGGCATACCCTTAATGTGTTAATTCAGTGTCTCGCTTGACGAGAGCTGTGTTTAACTTTGCCCTTAACTTCCGTAATAATATCCTGATTAGGTTGTTTGGTTCTGTCCCCGCTGAGACATTTAGGCTTAGATTTAAGCCCAGATGCATCAAAATCTTGATTAATTACTGTTAGAAGAGCTTTCTCGTCCAATTTTAAGTCATTTCGTGCGGCATTAAAGACTAAATCGAAAAGTCGATTCAATGAAATTTTATGAGTCTGACCTGACTGATCAAACAATGATCGGGTTAACACGCTAAACTGGGCAAACGCATCCTCTTGAATCAATAACGGCAAGGTAAACTTAAATCGACCGGAATTACCAATCAAATCCCAGTAACGCGCGAACCGCCCCATAAATTGCACGTCTTGAAAGGAAACCTGATCGTTACTCACAATGCTGTACGGTGGGTTTGGATTAAAAACCAATTTGTGTGGCACCGTATGGCGAATAATCGGTGAACCTTTTAAGCGTTTTAGAATACCAACCTGTATTTCGTGCGGCGATAATGCGACCAGTTTATTGAAGCTCTCCCCAAAACTACTCAGAGATTCTCCGGGTAGCCCAAAAATCAAATCGGTATGCAAATAAGCGTTACTCTGTTGCTTTATCCAATGGATATTTTGCTCAGCTTTATCATTATCTTGGCGCCGGCTGATTCTTGCTTGCACCTCAGGATTAAACGTCTGGATACCCACCTCAAATTGCAATTGACCAGAGGGAAACTTCGCGATCATGTCCTTTAGAGCTTCTGGTAAATGATCGGGCACGACTTCAAAGTGCAGAAATAAATCATCACTCATTCGATCCAAAAAGAACTGCATGATTTTAAGGCTATTCTTTACCTTAAGATTGAAAGTGCGATCAACAAATTTAAAATGCCGAGCACCTCGTTTATGCAGCTCGTTCATTTCATCCAAAAACAACTCAAGGTCAAATGGCCAAGCAGTCTTATCCAATGCGGATAAACAAAATTCACATTTAAACGGACAGCCTCTAGAGGCCTCCACGTAAAGTACGCGATGCTTAACGTCTTGCTCGGAGTACAGATAATAGGGCATCTTGATACGATCTAACTTAGGCTGCACTCCAGTGATGATGGTAGGTTCTTTCGGCACCAAAACGTGGTCGCTTGCACTCGGTGGTTGCGTAACCGACGGCACCGAAAAAAGAGTGTGTATCAGGTCAGAAAAACTCTGCTCGCCCCACCCAGTAATTACGTAATCGCTTAGACTGATGATTGCTTGATCATCTTGTTCATAGCTCACTTCAGGCCCACCCAACACCACGATGGTATCCGGTGACACCGCTTTAAGTAAGGCAACGACCTTCTCGGTTTGCACAACATTCCAAATGTAAATGCCAAAACCAACCACTTTTGGCTGACTTGCAAGAAGCTGCTCAACCACATCCTCAGGACGCGAATCGAGAGTAAACTCTTGTATCTGACAAGCTGACTCGTAGTCACCTAAGTTGGCTTTAAGGTAACGCAAGCCAAAGGCGCTGTGAATGTATCGAGCATTGAGTGTCGATAGCACAATGTCATACTGAGGGTCGACGTGCGTGGAAACTTGGAGGTTATTCATTATGAGCTATCGTGTTTAAAACATGAGCCGCCGCAACAAACGCAAAAGCGCCCGTCACGTGCGTGATAGAACCAATGCCGCCCGCGCAATTTAACGCGTTGGAACTGACATTATCTGGGTCAACTGGTGGCCGTTGAGCGCTCAACCCACCTTGGCCGTCAGGGTAGACCAATTGCTCCTCAGAATATACGCACGGAACACCAAAAGTGCGCTTAATATTTCGCGCAAATCCGTATTCTTGCCGCAATAATTTACGTGTTTTAGCCAACAGTACATCGTGTTGCGTTCGAGTGAGGTCTGCCTGCTTAATCTTCGTTGGATCGGTTTGCCCACCCGCACCGCCAGTCACCAATACTGGCAACTTTTGTCTTTTACAATGCGCTATGAGCGCTGACTTGGTCCTAAAGTCATCTATGCAATCTACGACGTAGGTAAAATCCTTAGTGATCAGGCTGGGAATATTTTGCTTGTCTATGAATTCATCAATAATGCTGACCTGGCACGCTGGGTTGATTTGCGCAATTCGATCTTTCATTACGGCGGTCTTATCACGTCCAATTTGATCGGCCGTGGCCACCAGCTGCCGATTAATGTTGGACTCAGCCACCACATCCAAATCAATTAACGTCAATGCTCCGATGGCACTTCTTGCCAAGCTTTCGGCCACCCAGGATCCAACGCCACCAATACCAATGATGCAAATATGTGCCGCTTGGATTCGCGCTAACCCAACCTCACCATACAAGCGAGCGATCCCACCAAAACGTCGTGATATGTCCAAATCATTCATCTAAAAAGAAGCCATTCATCTAAAATTTGTTCTAAAAAATTGTCGTATAAAACGCATCTGCAATACAAATGCAGTAGACTAGTGTTTGACAGCTAACTCAGCTCTTATCAATCCTAAGTTTCTGCGCCCATGCATCCTATCGTTGACACACACTGCCATTTGGATTTCCCCGTTTTCGATTCTGATCGAGATGCTGTGTTAGATGCCTGCGCGAAAAATCACGTGACTGACCTAGTCATACCCGCCGTGAGTCAGCCCACATGGCGTAAAACAATCGCACTGTGCCATGAGCACTCAAACTTGCATTTGGCCTTGGGTCTGCATCCACTGTTTGTTGAACAGCATGAACCTCAACACCTTAATGAACTGGACCAGCTTATTACTCAACACAATGGCGATACATCAAAGAACGTCGTTGCCGTCGGAGAAATTGGGTTAGATTTTTATCTAAAACACCTAGACCAAGAAAAACAAACGGTATTTTTTACCAAGCAATTGATTATAGCAAACCAGCATTCACTGCCCGTCATAATTCATAACAGAAAGGCTCACGACCGTTGCCTTTCCCTGTTAAAAGAAATACCGGTCGTCGGCGGCATCATTCACAACTTCAACGGCAGCATTCAACAAGCGCATAAATACATTGAGCTGGGTTTTAAACTTGGCTTTGGCGGCATGCTCACGTTTCAGCGTTCTCGTGTGATACGCGCATTAGCCAAACAAATTCCAATCGAATCCATTGTGCTGGAAACTGACGCGCCGGACTTAACCGTTGAAGCCCACAAAGGCCACCGAAACAGCCCAGAATATCTGCCTCATGTTTTGGCTGCTCTGGCCGAAGTAAAAGAACTTAGTAGAGCAGAGGTTGCACTTAAAACCAGCCTGAATGCAAAATCAGCGCTCAATCTATAACCATTCATTGACACACAACAACCTTTATAAGGCCAGATCAATCCTATGAAAGATACTTTAAGCGCCGCCGTCGTATTAATTGGCAACGAACTGCTATCTGGCAGCATTCAAGATAAAAACTTAGCCCACATCGCCAAAGAGCTCGAAGTACGAGGTATTCGTATACGTGAAACACGTATTATTCCTGACATAGAAAGCGAGATTGTGGAGGCCGTTAACCACCTACGCCAAAAATTTGACTACGTGTTCACAACTGGTGGCATTGGTCCGACTCATGACGATATTACGTCGGATTCAATGGCCGCTGCGTTTGGCGTTAACAATGTGATACAACAAACGGTATTCGAGCAAATAGACAAGCGCTTTAAAGAGAAGGGCATTCCATTCACCAAGGAAGCGCAACGGATGGCCTACGCACCGCAAGGCTCAGAAATAATCGCCTCAAAGCATTCAATCATTCCAGGGTACCGCATAGACAATGTGTTCGTGATGGCCGGAGTTCCAAGCATCATGCGTTTAATGCTCGAAGGGGTGATCGAACACTTAAACACGGGCCTGACGATTCACAACAAAGCCATACACGCTAATGTTGGTGAAGGGGAAATCGCGCACCCACTGGGCATTATCCAAGATCAACATCCCAATATTGATATCGGCAGTTACCCGCAAGATAAAAATTCCGAGTTCAGCGACTACCGAGTTATTTTCATGGTTAAGGGCACTGACTTGGAGGAGATACAAATAACCTGCGACAAGATATTAGCGGCCTGCAAAGATCGTGGTCACGACGCGATACTGGCCTGAAGACTGGCCTGTATCTGGCCTCTGTCAGTGCCTGAGCAAACAATGTTAAACAAGCACTAAGTTATCGCGGTGAATCAACTCAGATTCGCCGCCATAACCGAGTATGTCAAAAATGGCATCACTGCTTTTACCTTTGATTTTTTCCACTTCTGATGAAGAGTAATTGCTAAGCCCTCGGGCAATTTCATTGCCTTGATCATCAACGCATTGCACAAACGCTCCGCGAGTAAACTCACCGCTGATCTTTGTCACGCCAACGGGCAATAAACTTCGCCCTGCCGACTGCAAAACCTGTACCGCACCCGAATCGAGCACAAACTTGCCCGCGACTTTCATTTGTCCAGCAACCCACTGTTTTCTTGAAGCAACGCGGGTCTTCGCCTTCAACAAAGTGCCAAGCGCTTCACCTTGATACACGCGACCAAGAACATCGAGTTCACGCCCACTGGCTATCACGGTATGGGCACCCGATCGGCTGGCTATTTGAGCCGCAGACAACTTAGTCACCATGCCGCCGCGACCAACACTCGAGCCTCCTGACGCCATGGCGACCAGACTTTGATCATCCGCACTTGCCGTTTCTATCAAAGTTGCGTCAGAATTGCTTCTAGGGTCAGCCGTGTATAAACCATTTTGATCGGTGAGTATCACCAATAATTCAGCGTCCACCAAGTTGGCAACCAATGCGCCTAGACTGTCATTGTCACCAAAGCAAATTTCTTCGTTTGCTACCGTATCGTTTTCGTTAACAATTGCGACTGCTCCGTACCCTATTAACGTTAACAAGGTACTGCGCGCATTCAGATAGCGCTCGCGATTCGCGATATCAGCGTGTGTAAGGAGCACCTGAGCGGTGGTTAACTCTAGGGGTCTAAAGACATCTTCATAGTGACGTACTAGGGACGCCTGACCAACCGCAGCGGCCGCCTGCAATTCATTAATGCGTTCAGGGCGCGCCGTGAGACCTAACTGACTGACGCCCGCGGCCACAGCCCCAGAAGAGACCAAGACCACCTCAATACCTTGATCCCGTAGAAACGCTATTTGCTTAGCCAAACTGGCCACAAAATCGTAATTTAGTCCTTGGCCATCGTCGGTTAGTAGAGCACTCCCTACTTTCACCACCCACCGACGACAATCTTTTAATGAGGCTCGGTCCATTTTATTCACTCACGCACAAACCATCTAATTTGAAAAAAGCCCTATTCAGGGAACCAGCCTTCTGGCTCTTCTTTAGGTTCGTTCGGAATAGACACAAAGACCTCTTCTTCCTCGCTTTTCTTCAACTCGTCTAAATAGCCCATGATTGCGTTACACAAGTCCTGAGTTCCAACACGAGAGATAGCGCTGATTTCAAACACAGGCCCTTTCCACTCAAGCTCGTCCAGCAAGTCTTTGACTATTTGCTCACGATCCTCGTCGAGCACCACGTCGGTCTTATTAATAACCAGCCATCTATCCAACTGATCCAACTCGGCGCCACTTTCCTCGGAATATTGATCCAATTCGCCAACAATCGTCCTAATATCATTGGCTAAATTTGCTTCTTCATCGCCGTAAGGAGCAATGTCGACCACGTGCAATAGCAATTTTGTGCGGGCTAGGTGACGTAAGAATTGAATACCAAGACCAGCCCCTTCCGAAGCACCTTCAATCAACCCAGGAATATCCGCGATGACGAAGCTACTACCAACCCCTAGACTCACCACACCCAATTCTGGATGCAGGGTCGTAAATGGGTAGTTTGCCACCTTGGGCGTCGCCTGCGATACCGATCGTAAAAAGGTAGACTTGCCGGCATTAGGTAGGCCCAACAAGCCCACATCAGCCAGAACTTTAAGCTCCAACCTCAAGGTACGAGCATCACCCGGTTTACCTTTGGTTATCTTACGAGGTGCTTGATTGGTGCTCGACTTAAACGTGGTATTGCCCAGACCGCCTTCGCCACCTTGAGCGACCATCACCTTTTGGTCGACTTGCGTTAAGTCCGCAATCAACTCATCCGTTTGAGCGTCGTACACCATGGTACCGACTGGCACTTTAACAATCAGGTCGTCACCGCCCTGACCGCTCTTAAGCTTACCGCCACCAGTTTGACCACTTTTGGATTGATAATGGCGAACAAACCTGAAATCAGCCAAGGTATTCAAACCCAGAGTTGCTAACAAGAACACGCTGCCACCGCGACCACCGTCACCGCCATCTGGCCCGCCTCTTGGGATGTATTTTTCGCGCCGGAAGCTCAGCGCTCCGTTACCGCCGTTGCCGGCGTGTACGGAAATTTCCGCTTCATCTACAAATTTCATGGGCGGATTTTATATCCTTTGCCCGCAGATTGCCCTGCCTTTTAGCCAGTTTTACCCTTCCTTTTGACTAACTGCCCGCTGAATTGAGTTCAACGGGCAGTATTTTCACATTATTGAGCCATCATGCCTGACATAACCATGCCTTGAAGCTCCTGAAATGACACCTTCTTACCATTTACTTCTGACTCGGCACCAATCTTCAAATTGGCTTTATACGCCTCACCGTCTTGAGAAATCAATGGGCTACCAGCCACCATGGCACCCGCTGGGTGACCATCGACCAAACTTTTGTCTAATGAAGTATTGAGTTTAATATCAAAGTACTGAAGCACTGATTCAGGGTTAAACGCGATGGCACTTAATTGAGCAAACGACGTTTTATCCAATAGCTTCAGGTCTATGTCTGCTGAATTAGGCTTGCCCATCACATTGCCAGAGAAGGCCATTTTGATGTTTAAGTCCTTATCCAACATTTTCTCAATAATTGGCAGCATCGCCATCATTTGATTTGGATCGACGGCCTGTTCATTACCTTCTTCTAGGCTGGCCAGTAGGTCGCTTTGCATTTTAGTAGCAAACTCTTGGTACTCAACAAGCGCTTGGCTATTCACTCCTAAAATGTCCGCTGAAAACACGGCGTCTTCTAACGCTATTGCTTGTGCGCCTTCACCACTCATCGACTTCACGCTCATCTTGACGGTGCTGTCCATTTTATCACCACGCTCAACTGACGCTCCGGAGAGACTAATGCCATCAAGCTTAGTTCTTTGGTTCGCATCAACAAAGTTCACGCTCGCTACCGACATATCATAGTCGCCCTCAAACAGCCCCAGCTCGGTCGGCTTCATTTTCCAGTTCATGGTGCTCGGCGAAACACTCAATGATCCGTCCGCGTCCGATAGCTCGATTGCGCCCAGGTTAGCCACTGAGTCAAATACGGTGAACCCACCGTCGGACTTCACTACGATCTCACTTGGGGCCAACTTTAAGATTGAGCCGTCCTGCATCTTTTTATCAATCGCCGTGGTCGCGATTTCTTGACTGAAACCGCCGAAGGCCGACATACCACCCGTGATCGACACAGGGTCCACACCGCCAAGCTCATCGTCAATGAATTTTTGATAGCCAGGGTTGGCTTTTAGGTCGCAGCTGTAATCTATGCCCGTCATACCGTGAGCGTAATCACAGTTATATTTAATGGTTTCGTTAAACCCCGTCAAGGTCGACAAACTTGATGGCAAATTGTACTCGTAGGCTATTTTTGAACTGCTATAGCCTCGTTCGTACGACGCAATGGTAGTGACACCGTACTCGTCAGCATTAGCGTTAAATTCTTCGATCATCTTCCGTGTTTCAGACTCTGCCATAGAACCTGTGATGTACGGTGCACCAGCGATGCCAGCCGCAGCGACACAGGCTATTGCAATAATACTTTTCTTCATGGAGTCTCCTAGCTTGGTTTAGCTTTATTCCTGTTAATTGGTTGGGTTGAGTCTAACCTTATCAGTTAGATCAGGTAGGGTTAAATTTGAGGTGAACTTTTATCGACTATCCGACTGGATAGAACCGCTTTCCTGCCAGCTCTGACGCGCGTCAAGCCACGCACGCTAAATAATCATCGCACATTTTTTTGACCGCATCGGCGTCGTAAGGCCGCAGACCGCTGAGGACTAATTTTTTAGCCCCTCGCCCGACTTCACCGGACTTATCATTGAAGGAAAAATTTAGCACCGCGTTGCCGCGCTTTCCTTGTACATCGAGTGACGTCTGTTCTAACCTTATGTCCAAATCGTCAAAATTCAAGGTCTTAAGATCAAAAGACATGCTCTCGTATATCACCAAGGGCCGACCTGGATTGATCATGACTTGATGTTGTTCCATTAATGGCATCAAAATGTGTGGGAAATTTTGACCCGAAAACGCCACGTACTTTCGTAAAACACTTTCTATCGCCATTGGCTCATCTATTGATGCACCGCTGGCGCTAATGCCTAATACCGGCTTGCCGTTAGCGTAGCTAACGCCCTGATTAACGTCGTTCGAATACACCAACTCAGAATCGGCTTTGACCATGTCCAAAAACGAAAAGGTCATCGACTGATGCAAACCGTAACGTGATAAAGCGATTGCAAACAGTAAATCGCCCGGGACACAGAAGCGCTTTGAACCAACGTCGTGAATTGGATTAAAATCCGTCGCCACTGATTTGGCGAAATCACTTCCTTGTTGCCCACTGATCGTGATTGAGCCAGCGGCTGTTTCAAAGTAATTTTCGAGAAATTCCATGTGTATCTATTGCGCAGTTAATATCACCCTGCGCAATAGTATTTTGATTAGCGGTTAGGCACAAGAGCATTTACCGCCAAAGAGCCTGACTCGGCTAATCGATAACTACGATACGCTGCGCGACAGGGAAAGTGGCACCGTCTGGTATATCTGTTCCTTCTGGATGAATGCATTCATCGCCACGGATAGCAACGTATACTCTCAACCCCAAAGACTTAGCAAACATCGCGACCGCCAATGCATCCTGGGCAGAGGATGTGCCGCTGTTCTTAATAAAATAGAGTTGGGTCCCATTACATCCAGCGGGATTATTGGTTGGAATATCTAACGAAAAAGCGATGGACCCGTCATCATAACCACCGGCCACGTAATCTATTTTCCCTACCGCTGACGAAGGCGCTGCTCCGTGCGATACTCCACCAAGGCATAGAAGTAATATCGTCATTAACTTAAGGTGAATTTTGCGGCTATTCGTGATTCTAAAATGTTCCATGTTTACTAGCAAAGTTATCTATTCAGTTAGGTAGCGAGAATGTGTTTTTACGGCTATCTGTACTAATACCCAATAGCCTGCACGCCGAGACCTTTTGCCCCGCCAGTTTTTGATGATGAGCCAAACGTAACCTCAAAGGTGCCGGTCACGGATATCGGGCCCAACCTTGAGTCTGCACATACAAATTGGCTGGTGGATGTCACCGTACCAGCAACACTGCTCGCACCAAATCTGCCATCAAACAACAACATGCCTGTGCACCTGGTTGTCACTCTTCCTGCACGATCTCTGACAGGAATTTGAAAGTCTCCCGACGGAATACTAAAGGCTCCGGTGTCCGAAATTATTGACGTGCCAGAGAACTGTTGAAACGCGATTCTGACTTGCTGACCGCCAGCTACGTTGCCAATCACTTGCAAACTGAAAGGAGTAGGCTCGTCCTGCGTGTCAATGATGTTTTCACCAGCAAAAAGGAAATCTATCTGTCCGCTGTACGTGCCTGTTCCATAAAGAGTGGCAGTAGGTGGTATAGGTGCAGGTTGGCCACCAGAGCTTGAACTGCCCCCACCGCAAGATGCAATTAGAAGGCATGTTAAAGCAAGCACCACAGACCTAAGTTTAAGGTACATAGAGCGAGAAGAGTAAAACATAAAATAGGTTTGCATAATTAGACACTGTCCTTAGCTAGAGGTTGACCCTAAAACCAAAAAATGGGCCAATATTAGGCGAAGGAGTCTACGAAATTAGAAAAAAAAAGCAACCTATTATTAGGCTAGTCCTGAACCGCAATCGTTAAATAGTGCGATCCGTAAAACTGAGTAGTATCTTAACAAAAACTCTATGGCGTACACATCAATGCGGATTGATGTGGGTATGTATCTTCAGAATCTATAATCAAGTCTCGATCTGAGTCCTGGGACTCTCCCGAATAACATATTAGAGCCAATCTCACGGCGCCCGATAGGTCACCAATACAGTTCACCAGTTTTAAAGCCTGACCAGCAGAGCACCCCAAATTATCCGCGGGGTCCCCAACGGCGGTATTTGGACAAATATCCGTTCGGTCGTAAACATTATCTCCGTCTTGATCGCCTTCTTGGACCATTATTATGTAGCTCTTATATTTAATATACGCAGTGGACTGAGCCAATAGCGCCGATGAAAAGATGCACAAGGAAAGCCCCAGAGCGAACAGAATTGAGTTTTTTTTGATCATTTTATTAAGGGGGCTTTCAAAATGGCTTTAACAAAGATATTTTCCCTAGCCGACGGTTCATTGCGCGCACTAGTGACCACGTCAAAAACCATTGGATTTGTGTCGATAGGGTTGCAAGAAACAAGCATCCTTACTTTTTTACGCACAATCTTATTTTGAATAATTTCGGGTTCCCGAAGTGTCTCAAATATGCATTTTATTATCAATCATTATGCCACCCTAAAGTAGCATATATTGGCCATAGTCGTTCTAAAGGTTTGCCTTTTAGGCTAAGACGATCTGAATTTATCTTGCGTTTTAAGCCGCGTCATTACAAATTTAAAGGGTGACTTTATTTACTTTGGCTCAGATTTCTTTATTGATTTGATGCGGAGCTTAAGAATAAACAAGGTCAGCTGACGCTGACCTTGTTTAACCTCATAATTGATCGCTAACTTATTTCAATGCGGCGGATAGAGTGACTCCACTGCCTTGATTGTCAACGCCAATGTAATGCCAACCGACCTGAGGGTTGTTCACGATAATACTTTCGTTGTTAGAGTTTGCGTTGCTTGAACGATTATCGTAGAGACTACCGCTTGTCCAGCCATTGTCACTTTGATACAACGTGGCGTCGCCGCCCTGACCTCCTGAGGTCGATAAAATAAGCTGACTGGTTCCAGCATCCACGTATATTCCAATGTGGGCGTAATGCTCACCCAGGCACCATGCATCACCGCTTTCCATATTGCCACGAGTCACCGGCGCCGAGGTTGCGCAGGCATCAACGACTCCGCCAGTTCCATTATCGACCTCCCAAGAAACCATCAGCGTCACATTATCGAACACTCGGCTTCGGTATGGGGCCGCCATTACAGACCAACTGCCTGCCGTTGGGTTTGCAACAAGAACGGTTTCTTCATTACCATTTTTCCAAGGTCGGTGATCGTAGTTCGTTAGGCTCACACCCAATGCTGCTTTGACGTGTAAATCCGCATCCCCGGTGCCACCGGTAATACGAATGCTAAGGTTCTTGGCATTATCTGGCACATTAATGGTAAACGTTGGAGATTCCTGCCCGTCTGAGCTGAGCGCGGTTGAAGACCCGTTTGCTAAGCTACTGTCCCCGTCTTTAATGCTCTCAACGGACGTTAACCATTGAGCAAAATCCGCGTCATATCGTGTGCCGATTGTGATGTCTTGGAAGTCTTGAAATTCTTGAAACTGACCGACGCGCAAAAACGAGAGCATGGTGTCAATGTCAGAACGACGCTCCTCAAACAAATAGCGCATCGCCAAATAGCCCCAAGAATACGTTCGTGTGGCGTCGCTATTTTCGTAAGTGGTTTTAAACAACTCACTGAGCGCGTAGGTGTTCTTTCGAGCTTCAACAATCGCGTCATCGTTATCCTGTTTTTTGGCCATATAATCGGCGATGCCTTCACCCCACATGACGGTGTTAAAAGCATTTGCCGCTCTGAAATCACCATAAAGATTGAAACGCCCATCAAGGTAATGAACGTATTCATGCTTTAGATTCCACACCACAAATTCGGGTAGCAGCCACTGCGCTTCATGCGCAAAGAATCGTGGAATGTTGCCCGCTTGAGACGGATCTCCTTCAAGATATTGGCCGCCGTTATTGGTGCTGTTTCCAAATATAGACCCTGAATACTTTTTGTACTCGGTACTGGAGTCGTAAATAACTAACTCTAAGGTTGCGTTGTTATCATCCGCCACGGGGACGTTACCCGTTTGCAAACGCTCGTGAAAATACGCTTCCTGCGCTGCTAAATCAGAGCAAATTTGTACTAGCTGCTCGTTCGTGACCGCTTGAGCTCGTACTCGCAAACTTGAACTGCAATTGTGCGTAATCGGAAGTATGGTGTCTTCGAGAATTTGTTTGTAGTTGCACGTACCGTAATAAGCGCAATTATCACGATCATGAAAGTCGATTTGGTCGGCCATGTTTATCCATGCCCCCGAGCCGTCATCGAACATGGTGTAACGCGAAAGAAAGTTTCTGACCAATAATTTTGCGCGCTCCTTTGCTTGGCCTCCGTAGCCGATCATGCGGCTTAACTCAGAAGCGGTGTCGTTAAACTGGTATTCCCGATTAGTGCCAAGAAGGCCGGACCGATCTCTCAAGAACGCATCCAACGTATCAATGATGGTCATGTCCGTTTCAACGTGAGAAATGAACGCCGCATTATTTCTCGCTCGGTAGAGCAGTGTTAGGCTTTGGGTCAATAGCCGTTGCATATTCGCCCCCCAATTTTGGTCGTACCGATTAAACCAAGATATTACTTGCGGAAGGTAACGCGTATGAAAGTCCAATTTGGTGCCCATTAGAATCATGGCTTCCTTTACGGTATAGCCATGGACTTCATCCGTGTTGTAATAATTTGCATTAATTGCAAACGCATCCAAAAAATCAGTGATTCCCGCGTCAACGGCGGCGGAATGAGCGCCAATCACGTCGCTGTTTCCCGATTGCGCCCAAACCCCAACACGTAAGTAGAGCAGAAAGTTACGCAAAGCGTTCGCGTTAGAGCCGTCGTAGCTCAACGCCAATAAACGAGCTTCTTGCGCTATTGAAATCATGTCCGCCTCTTTGAACAGAAGTTCCATATTGGATTTTGAGGATCCCCAAAGACTGTCCTCCATACAGTCAAAATCGGTGCCAGTTTTGAGTAAAGAGATCCGCGCGCTTCCTGTGACCGCAAAGAGCTCATCCGACGTAACGCAAATGCCATTGGCAGTCACACCAGCCGGGCCTTGAATATTCGCTTGGTCAGACGACTCAGAGTTCGGCCCAGAATTTGGGCCTTCGGGGCCTTGATCAGACTGCGTAGGCGGCATGTGATTATGGTTATGACCATCACCAACTGAAGGCTCATCACGTCCGATAGCCTTATCACGGCCGGTCGATGGATCGCGCTCAACACCCCGTTCCTCAGCGTTGTGATGTGGGTCCTTTTGTTGTGTGACAGTCGTATGTTGCTTAACTGCTTTGATTTTTGGTTCAGGGGTTCTGGCATCGCTGTTAAATGGGGTAGCGGTGACACAAAGTGCGGCCATCAGCACACTCGTGAGTTTTCCAATCTTCATATTATTTACCTTTGATGTTTCATTATTTTTATTAGAAAAGTTAGACCGTTTTAACTTCAATGGTCACTCTGTAGAAGCCAGCGTGTTACAGCAGCTTCTCCGAAAGCGCCCCTTTAAAACGGGCTTGCCTTCGGCAAACGGAAAACAGCAAAACCTGCGTAAATGAGACAAGCCTTCAATTTGAAACCACGCTGTAGGGTTGATTTGTATTTGCATGGACTTAAAACAGACACGCTAATCACCAGCAACTATTGCCATTTTCAGTAAGTTGAACTTAAGGTCTTAAGAGCTCTGGAAATCATCGGGCTCAAACCCACAAACCTTGTATTACGACGATGTATTTAGGCTATAGGAGCAGGGAGATTGCGGTCTTTGCGTAAAAGCAATAATTAAATTTGAATTTTGCACAAGAGAAGTGCGCACAGAGGATGACTTGAGGAGAAGCGAAAAAAGTGATTACGGTGGCGATTCCCTGCCTAATAGCGCCAACGTAGCTGAGGTTTACGATTCCATCTTAGAGCATCACTATTGATGAGTGTCCATGATTATTTCTCGATACCAAACGACATCGTCTTCTGCGGATTTAAATACGAAGCGACTCTTTAGTCCTTTTAAGCTGCAGGTGAGCTGCGGACCCCGTAAATTTAATGAATTTTTATTCGTTTCAATCTTCGACACCAAAAATATGCTTTAAAACTAATTTTCGTATATACAACACAAGCATATACATTCCGAAAGGAAGAAACATCTTTCCATTCCCTAAGTATTTATCAACCGCAGGATCATTTGGATAAAGAAACACCATCGTTAGCGGACAAAGAATAAGAAATACTACTATTACCATCGCGAAAACATCTTTTTGGGTGGCGTCTCTACTACCGCTACTTTCATTCTTTTTACTCATAACGTTTTGCTCACTGTTACCCAAAAAGACACTAACACAACCAATTAGAACCATAGCAGCAATACACTTTATAGGCTGCACCAGAAAGAAGACTCCATGATAAGTTTTCTATCGCCAGTCCAATAGCATACTTAATTCGAGATCAAGTTTACCGATCCTACGAGAAAAACGCTCCATCTTACGATGGTGTCCATTATTTTTCGCTTTCTTTAGTTACTCAGTAACAGTTCTCCACGAATATCTTTCCATAAGCTTTCAATCGAGAACTTAAGACTATTTTTCACAAAATAGCTTTTCCCTTCGTTCTCCAAATAAAAACAATGCCCGTCGGATGTAAGATAGATATTAAAGTCAGCGTTACCATACCTTCTAATCTCTATTTTAAATCTGTAGGTTGGTTCACACTCTCTTTCCTTCAAATAACCGGACTTTAGTTTTCGAAATAAATCATCTACCACCATATCGCAGCGCCCAAAACATCTCTTTGAAACCGCATGATGCCAAGAACGATCAAAGACGTTCTTAGACTTAGAGCGTTTGCTAGTTACATGGCGAGGCAAGTATTTTATTGTGATCGTTTGAGGCTTATCTAATGAAGAGCCCAAACTCTCAATCAAGTTATTTACACTTAAATTTTCATCTCTGACCGCTTCGGCTTGCGCCCATAAGGGCATCAAGGTAATAACGAAAAACAAGTAAACTCTAAGTTTAGTATTCATACATGAGAACCTCTTAGCTACATTTCATAAAAGGGGTCAGAGCCGATTTTTTCTCGGC
>NZ_BAABWF010000009.1:0-142234 GCF_040366405.1 Arenicella sp. 4NH20-0111 | reverse complement strand
ACCCTCATAGGTTTTAATGTACGTAATATCACTGACCCACCATTGGTTCGGGTGCTCAACCTCAAACTCACGATCAACGGTGTTTGGAATAACGACATGCGGCTTGCCTGCGTACATATTCTTGGGCTTGCTATAGCCTCGCTGCGCTTCTATCCCTGCGGCTCTCATAAGACGTAATACACGGTCTCGACCAGACGAGATCTTCGCTTCTAACAAATCCAGGTAAATATTGCGGTAACCCGAATGGCAACCACTTTCCAGCCAGAACTGTTGGATCTTGCCAGTCAACTGCTTGTCTTCTTGTTCTCGGCGTGATTCGGGCTGGCGTAGCCAGTCGTAATAGCCGCAAAGGTGAACTTGCATCGCACTACACAAACGCCGAACGGCATACACATCGCTGCGAGATTTTATGAACGTGTACCGCTCTTTGACTTGCCGGCAAAGTATCTTGCGGCCTCCTTTAATATATCCCTCTCCTCCTGAGCGCGTTTTAACCCATGCTTAAGACGAGCCTTCTCAGTACGCAAGTCAGCCTCATCATCTCTCCGCTTCTTTGGCTTACTGAATAGCCGTGTAGTACGACTTGGTTGACGGCATCTTGCTTGAGCTCGTCGTTGTATCGGATTCCTTTACCCATGGTTTACCTCTCATAGTTAAGTTACATTATTTACTATGAAAAGTGTCGGGTAAACTTAGGCCTTACCACACAGCCATATCGGAGGAGTATCTCCGGTGAGGTTTGAAGAAAACTATTTTTCTAAGCTAAAAAGAGTCTACTAAAGTCTGGAAAGTCCATACTGTATTTCGATCAGGACCTGGGACGCTTTACGTAGAAGGATACATGGACGGTGGCTATTAGAGACTAGTAAGTGTTCTTGTTGAACCTGTACAAAGCAGAATGTTTCACTGAAACAGTGACAATTGAAGCAGCCGTAAAACGACAATATAACGAGGGTTTTTCTTGACAAAACCAAATTGCCTAAAAGGTACGAATTTACTTGCCTGATTCAGTGTCATCATGTTTTGTCACATATGTGTAGAACCAGCGACCTACCCCTTAGGAGGGGGTTGCTCTATTCAACTGAGCTACGGAGGCACATAACATGCATCCAGAACGGTTCTGCTGTGACCTCAGTGCGTTCTGGAGGTTGGCTTTATATGACCAAGGCGAATGCCAAGGCCTGATGCCGAGGCGTATTCTAAACCGGAACCTTACATTCTTCCATATCTTTCACTAATGCCCGCATCACATCTCCTCTGGAGACGGCGCCAATTAGCTTTCCTTCTTCGACTATCGGCATGACGTTGATTCGATCTGCATTCATTTTAGAGGCTAAATCCATGATGCTGATCGTGGGGGGTTGGGTGATTAGCTTGGTGCTCATCACGTCCTCAACCAAAGCGGCATTATCGCAATAATAACTGCTTTGCATTAGTTGCTGCAGGCAATCGTACTCAGACACATATCCCACTAACGCACCTGAAGCGTCGATTACAGGCGCGCCCGGAAGATGATACTTTGTTAGGTGGTCACTGACGCGATCAAGCGTTACGCCAGGTTTTAGAGCAACATCCAACCCTCTCATGATGCTACGGGCCAATTTGGTATCCATATTGAATCTCCGATTCGGTTTTACTTAAACTCAGTGTAGCGCACAGATGATTGTCTAAACAAATTCGTTTGTGAATATCGAGAATAGATCAATAGGGTTGAGTGGCCTAAAAAAAGCCGCTCAGTTTACACTGGCGGCTTTTTCAGATTTTGAGTCTCAGGGAGTGTTGCGTTACGCGCGCTCAACATACTCGCCCGTTTCTGTATTAACCTTTACTTTTTCACCAATGTTAACGAACGTCGGCACTGTGATTCGAATGCCCGTTTCCAATACCGCCGGTTTCCCGCCGCTGGCGGCCGTTTGGCCTTTCACAACGCCTTCAGTATCGGTAACTTCAAGTATAACGTTTGCAGGTAAATCAACGCCGATCGGGGTTTCGTCGTAAAAATTGATTTGTACGTCGGTATTTGGCAGTAGATAGCCGACTTGGTCTGCCAAGTCATCAGCGTGGATGCTCATCTGGTCATAGGTTTCGTTGTCCATGAATACATAATCTTGCCCTTCGGCATATAGGTATTGCATTTTACGAGGTTCAACGTGAGGTTTTTCTATCTTATCCGTTGAACGAAACCGTTCATTGAGCTTGGTCCCGTTCATGATGTCCTTCAATTCAGCTTGAACAAATGCTCCGCCTTTTCCCGGTTTTACATGGCTTTTTTTAAGAACGCGCCAAAGGTTACCTTGATGTTCAATTAGGCCGCCGATGCGGATTTCATTTGCAGATATTTTAGCCATGAGACTGTCAGTCGTGTTGTTTGTTTAGGACGGCGATTATAGGTGATTGGATGTTGTAAAGACCAGTCCATCGGCTCAGAAACACCATGGTATGCGTACAGTTTTGTTATTATTCGATTGTTTCGTGTAAATCTCGTTTTAGTATTGAGGATTCGTCTTGGAATTTGATCATAAAACCTTCTTGCAAAATGTTGGCCAGGGGCCAGGCATCTACCAGATGTTTGATTTAGAGGGTTCTCTTTTGTATGTCGGCAAGGCAAAGAATTTGCAAAAAAGATTGTCCAGCTATTTTAGAACTTCAGGAATGCCGATAAAGACGGCGGCGATGATGCAAAAGGTGAATGATATCCAAGTCACGGTGACTCACACCGAGAACGAAGCGCTGATTCTTGAGTCCAATCTAATTAAACAAAATAAGCCTCGCTACAACATCTTACTGCGAGACAGCAAGAGCTATCCATTTATACATATCGACGACTCCCATGAATTTCCTCGGTTGGCGTTCTATCGAGGTGACCGAAGTCAGCCAGGAAGGTATTTTGGGCCGTACCCCGGGGTGACAGCAATTCGAGATACTCTCGCATTGCTGCAAAAAGTATTGCCTGTACGTCAATGTGATGATGTGTTCTACAGTAACCGATCTCGGCCGTGTCTTCAGCACCAAATTAAGCGTTGCAGTGCGCCTTGCGTAGGGTTGATCTCCCAAGACGCATACGCTAAGGATATTGAGTTGGCGGGTATGTTTCTGCAGGGGAAAGATGATTCTCTGAACGAGCTGTTGCAGAAAAATATGGAGGCCGCGTCAAAACATCTTAAGTTCGAAGAAGCCGCTGGTTGGCGAGATCGAATTAATGCATTAAGAAGGGTGCAATCACATCAATCGATAACCACAGGGCACAGTGATATCGATTTGATCACAATTGCATCACTGCATGGGCAAGTGTGCGTGGAGGTTACCTTCATTAGGGGGGGGCGTCACAGTGGCAGCAATGGGCATTTTCCAAAGGTCCCGCTGGAGTTTACTGAGCCTGAAATTCTGTCTGCGTTTTTGATGCAGTATTATCATCGCCGCCAAGCTCCTCGCGAAATAATTGTAGGGACAGTACCAGATGATAAGAGTCAGCTCGAAACCTGGATGAGTGAGCAATCAGAGCGGAAAGTGTCGATTTTGTCGGCAGTGCGAGGGCATCGACGAGATTGGCTTTCGATGGCGCAATTAAACGTCACAGAACGAATTAAGCGTCGTCTGGCGGAGAAAGAGAGCGTACACAACAGGCTTCAGGCGCTTACTGACGTGTTTCAACTTGACGAAACCATACGCCGAATTGAGTGTTTCGATATCAGTCATACTCAAGGAGAGCAAACGGTTGCCAGCTGTGTGGTCTTTACCGATAAAGGTGTGACCAAGTCAGATTATCGACGCTACAATATAACGGGCATTACCCCCGGGGATGATTATGCTGCCATGCGTCAAGCGATACTCAGGCGCTATAAACGAGTGTTAAAGGAAGAAGGAAAATTGCCAGATGTTTTGCTAATAGATGGCGGTAAAGGGCAGCTATCATCTGCTGCCGAGATAATGAATGAGTTACAGATAAAAGAAGTGCTTCTGGTTGGGGTTGCTAAAGGGGAGGGGCGTAAACCTGGGTTAGAAACCTTGTTTGTGTTAGGTCAATCAGTGGGAATCAAGTTGGCCGCTAATTCTCCATCAATGCACCTGGTGCAACAAATACGTGACGAGGCCCATAGATTTGCCATCACTGGGCACCGAGCGCGAAGGGGCAAAGCTCAAACTCAATCCATTCTTCAGGAAATACCGGGTATAGGAGCGAAACGAAGGCAGGCATTACTCAAGTATTTTGGGGGCTTGCAGGGCATACAGCAAGCTGGAATTAAGGACTTGAACAAAGTGAATGGAATCAACTCTGATTTGGCGGAAAAAATATATCACTACATGAGAAAGTAGGTGCTGTGTTTTCATGTTGAGAGCGGCATTCTTTGGCAAGCACTATCTCAAAAAAGTGTTAAAAGACACCTTCTTGGGACAGTGCCTTTATGCTAATGCGTTACTTAATGTTACACTCCCCGTCTGTAAAATCAGCCATCTTCAAATAAAGCCCACGCAGCATGAGCTTAAATATTCCAAACCTTCTTACTCTCTTTCGGATTGCCGCCATTCCAATTATTGTTGTGGTCTACTTTTCTGGGATTAAATACCTTAATTGGTATTGCGTGATTATATTCTCACTCGCCGGTATTTCTGACGCACTCGACGGGTACTTAGCACGGAAGTGGCAACAGACTAGTAAGTTGGGGGCTTTTTTAGACCCAGTGGCAGACAAGTTATTGGTGGCAACAATGCTCATGTTAGTTGCAACTAATACCGATGTTAAAGAAGCAATGCAATCTGAGTTCTGGTTTGCAGTTACTATAATGGTCATCATCGGCAGAGAGATTACGGTATCCGCTCTGAGGGAATGGATGGCTGAGTTAGGTAAGCGAGCTAATGTGGCCGTTTCTACGGTGGGGAAGTTTAAAACTGGAATTCAGATGGTTGCCATTGGGTGCTTGTTATTCCAAGAAAATTTCATCGGATTGCCCATCTTACTCATCGGCGAAATTTTGCTCTATATCGCTGGCGTTCTCACGGTTTGGTCTATGACTATTTACCTTACTGCGGCCTATCGCGCGGTTCGTTCGGATTAGTTCTTTTTTTTTCGAAAAATTGAAAACAATGATTGACGGATAAAATTTTCTACCTATAATAGCGCCCACTTCAGCGGGAATAGCTCAGTGGTAGAGCACAACCTTGCCAAGGTTGGGGTCGCGAGTTCGAATCTCGTTTCCCGCTCCAGATACCGAAAAACGGGAAAAGTTTTTACTTTTCCCGTTTTTTTATACTGAATGTAATGCTTAATATCGGCATTACATTTCAGAGGCAAAGTGACAATAGGTGTTCGTAAATTACTGGTTTTTTTGCCACATACGAATTACTTTGATGTACACTACGCCAGCTGATAACACAGCATCATGTCAACTTTGAAATAGTGGCTCGATGGCAGAGTGGTTATGCAGCGGCCTGCAAAGCCGTGGACGCCGGTTCGACTCCGGCTCGAGCCTCCATTTATTTGGTGGTGGTAATAGTGAACTTTTTCACGATTACGTTGTGTTCAGTGTTTTCCCAGTCTTACAAGACTGGCTATTCAGTGCAACAGAGATTCATTCTCAGCATTGGTATCGTTATTTGGAAAAATACGATTAACGACAACTTGCAATGAGTTGTTATGAAAAATTTGAAGAGGAAACCAAACCTCTATATGCATCCGTTGGCCCGGGTGGCGAAATTGGTAGACGCAACGGACTTAAAATCCGTCGGTAGCAATACCGTGCCGGTTCAAGTCCGGCCCCGGGCACCATCCTTTCTGAATTTGATGGCAATAACGTTGGATCGAGTAATAGTAGTATTTATGCGGGAATAGCTCAGTGGTAGAGCACAACCTTGCCAAGGTTGGGGTCGCGAGTTCGAATCTCGTTTCCCGCTCCAATATATTCAATTCCTTTTTCTTTATAAGGGCTTATGAGTTTTCCTTACTAACTCAAAAGAATTCCAGGAAATGTACTAATCAAGCATGGGGAGTCGCTGAACTCTTTAAAAAATCTGACTTATATTAGATAAGGATGGCTGGATTGTAGGGTTGATGGAATGTTCAGCACTACAAAGTCTAAAGTAAAGTATTGATGGTGGGAGTCTGACATTCAGTCGTCCCCCTGAGCTTGAATCACGTATTAGACTAATTTTAACTAACGTATGTTGTATTTAACGCTAAATCTCTTTATGATCGCGCCTCAATCGAGGAAATCGCTAATGAAAATAATTTTCGCACAAAAATTAGTTCTTATTTGTCGCTGTTGTTGCGTCAAATTTGCGTGTGCGCTTCATTAGTTAAAACTCGATGAAGGCGCTTTTGCCTTCCTAGAATTCATAAGAACCTCGGTCGGCCAAAGCTACCGAGGTTTTTTTATGGCTGGGTGGCAGAGTGGTAATGCAGCGGATTGCAAATCCGCCTTTCATCGGTTCAAATCCGATCCCAGCCTCCAAAAAATCTTACATTTAACTTAGCGGTCCGACTAAGGAGGGACATCATGAGTAAGAATAAATATCAAAACGACCTACACTCCTTTTGAGGTCACAAGTAAACGAAGAAAGGGATTCCCATCTGAGACTAACGTAAAGAAAGGAAATCGCTTCGTCCATAAAGATAAAGAGCTAGTTGAAAAACTCGGCAGAAACGACCCCTGTATTTGTGGGTCTGGTCGAAGGTTTTAAGAAGTGTTGTATGTTAAATCGAAAGTATGATGGATCAGTTAGAGATTACTACTTTAGAGAATGAACATGCAGAACAGACAAGTTCTAAAACCGCAATAAGAAACTTCGTGCGCCGGGAAGCCCCGGCGTCCGTTTAAATAGCGTTATGAATAATAAGATAGCAACAATTAAATATGGATAAGACAAACCATGCGTTGGGTAATACAAAAAAATCTATTTAAACCAGAGAATTATCGACTTCTTGTTGAAGCATTGGGTCGCTTAGAAGTAGGTTATAGCTCAGTTTTTATTCCGAATGGAACTCTAGATTTAGAACCAGATGTTAATCATGAAGGAAGAGTGTATGTTTGTGGTGCAATAAAACTAAAGAAAATTGCTCAGGAAAGAGGCTGGTCCCCCGGGAGTTTCTTAAATGATAATTTCAGTTTTGATGTTTGGGTTAAGCATCTAGGACAGACTCTACTGAATAGTGATGCTGTTTTCGGAAAATTTAATGATATTGAGATCGGTCAAATGGATAAGTTTTTTGTACGGCCACTTGAGGACAATAAGGCTTTCGATGGAATGGTTATTGATTCTGAGATGATGAAAGTTTGGCGGGAGGATCCTCGTAAAAGCAATCTAGCGCGCTTGGACGTAATCGCCTCACCTGTAAAAGAAATACATCGAGAGTATCGGATATTTGTTGTTAATAGAGAGGTGGTAACCGGTTCAGGATATAAAGTCGCTGGTGAGCCTCAGGTTTCTAAGTACATAGATCCTGATGTTATAGACTTTGTGTACGAGGTTATTAACAAATGGATTCCTTCTGAGTCAGTTGTAATTGACGTGTGCTTAACTGAGAGTGGTTACAAGGTCATCGAGTTTAATAATATTAATAGTTCTGGTTTTTACGCGTGCGATGTACAAAAGTATGTCGAAGCCATACAGAATGCGTATGCGTGAATCGTCGAGAAAATGGTCTATATGTCAGAATTAGAAAAATTGTATAAGGAAATGGTTGATCAAGAAGATGAGCTTACAGGCTTTAAAGCAGGCGTCTGCTTTTGTGGTGAAGAGGGGTATCACTCCGAATGTCTGGAAAGCTTGAGGCCGATAGTAAGGAGGGATAAGCAAGCTGAGTCTTATTTTGAAACTCTTGGTTATGCTTCGGTTGATGTTGCTAACGGAGGCTTTAAGAAAGCGGAGCTATCTTTATTTAGTCAGCTCGAATTTGATCCTTTTGAAAACGGGTATAAAAGCAAAGATGTCCTTGAGAATAGGGATACGTATTATTTTCCCATTGTTTGCGTTGGTTGTTGTGGTTACTTAGTTACGAAAGAAGATCTAGAGGTCATATCATTTGGTTCTTATGTGGGACGTATAGAGCACATATGGGCTTACTATGAAGGTGCTCAGCTCGCAAGTTTAGGGAAAGACAGAAATAACAGTCTGATTATTAAAGAGGTGCGCGACGCGAAACGCACTCTTAAGGTACTAAAATCTTTTTTAGACAATAACTATGTAAATAGTATAGAGCCTGAATTCAGGTCGCTACCTATCGTGCTGGACAATGTCGATATTTATTTTGGTATTAGAGACCTGTTTGATGCACGAATGAAAAATTGGTTCGAGTTTGAAATAGTATGAGTGCTAGTGGTTTACGGAATTATCGCTATTGACGCGTTCTTAGGTTTGACATTAGTGCTCAGAGCAGAATAGACTTTAGCAATGCCTATATTCAATTATACATCAGCTCATATTCATCATTCACAGCCACATATTTGGCTGGGAGAGCTATTGCTTGGATGAATACAGTGCCCGTTCGCTAAGAAAGCCCTCCCAGTCTTGCTGCGAGGGCTTTTTTTATGAATAAAAATTGAGTGATGAATCATGGAATATAAAGTTGATGCCCAGGCCAGAGGCGTTAGGATAATTGCTGGCGACGAAACAAAGCAAAGAAGAGAGTTGCTAAACCAGCTTATTGGTATTGCTGAGCAATATGAGTTTTCTGAGATAATTCTTCCCAGTATTGAACCAGCAGTGGTCTATACCGAAAAGGCCGGCCCTGAAGTCTTGGGGCAAATGTATGCCTTTCCAGATAAAAAAGGCCGTGAATTATGTTTAAGGCCAGAAGGGACCGCAACTATACAACTACTTGCGGATAAGCACTTCAAAAACCAAAAGGACGTCAAACTTTGGTACTTTGAGCGTTGTTGGAGATATGAGAGGCCTTCGTTAGGCAGGTACAGAGAGTTTTTCCAATTCGGGCTAGAAGTTCTTAATCCAGGGGATAAAGGTAGATCAACTAGTGAGCTTATTGATATTGCTCAAGCAATTATTGCCACTAGATCTTCAAAATATGAAATTAATCGATCGGTAAAACGAGGTCTTGCTTATTACACTGAAGACGGTTTTGAGATTTCGGTGCCCAGCTTAGGTGCCCAGAAACAGGTTTTAGGTGGTGGAGCTTACAAGCAGGGAGTTGGGTTCGCCCTTGGATTTGATAGGCTTATGTTAAGTTAATCTAATCAAGTCGCCAGAGCTTGGTCGATAAAGATCTAGCAAGCTCTGGTGTACCTCTATGATTAAGTTTCCCATCTTATTGATTTTTCTGCATTTGAGATAGAAAATCGTATTTCAGCGATAGAGCTTCAAGAATTGGCACTACTCCTCGAGTACTTGTATTACACCCGCCTTGTTCAGTCCATAGAAACGGATAAAAGGTAATACATTGACCGCTTGAAATTTTGCTTATATCTTCTTTCCAACTTTCCCATCTTATTCCTTCGTAGAAACTATCTAAGTCTCCAGTAAACAACCAACCGAAAAAATCAGAGAACTTCAATTCTAGGTCTTCCCACTCCATTGAATCTGGTGCCCAGTAATAGATAGAGTTCATCTCGCCGGGAAACGCACCCCCATTTATTGCGTAAAACCCGCCAGCGGCGTCATCGGCGACTAGGTAGAGCCCGTTTCCATTGCTATCGCTATTCCAGCTGGATACATCGCGTGGGAACCTCATATTTCCAGACCCCAATACCCTGATCCAACCATGATCGATTAATACGCCACCGGTATGGTAGATAAGGCTGCCTAAAATAGAATGAGTCGTAACCTGTACGTCCAATAATAGTTGGGCACAATTATCCGACGGAGGTAGTACCTCAACGTGGTTTTTAGACGCAGCTACCCAGCTGTTCATTAAATTGATAAATGGATCTTCCTTATCAACTAATTCTTCCAATGACTTCATATTTGATATTACCAACAGCTAATCTAGTCTTGATATTCGAGGAATTTTCTTTTGCCAACTCCGCCCCAAAACAGTCTTGGCCAATTCACTATATACAACTCGTGCTTTTGAGCGAATGAATCAATATTTTCGGCAATTCCTTCAATACTAGAGCTATCAGTTTCACTCAAATTTAGGTTGATCAAATTACCAGCGTTATCAACTTGGCCCCAAAGCAACCAACCAGACGTTGTTTTGTAAGCAAAGCCGTTGACGATTGTCGCTGCAGTGTTATTGAATGCGACGCCACCGTATTCTTTTTCAAATGAGAATGACTCTCTCAATGGATCTAGGCTGATCTTCGTTTCCGAAAGTGGTTCTATGATGGCTTTTCGAACATGCAGCTGGTTAAACCCAGAACTCTCTCGATGTTGTTGGTAAATTTGTTCAATCGCGTTTAACTCACCATGAATCAACTCTTCTTGATTGCTGGAGATAAATTCAAACTGTCGCCAGTCATCTTCTCTAAACACCACGACATTTTCGAGCGACTCAGTATCTTCTGCACCAGCGATAGAATCACTGATTGTTGGTAGGCTGAAAAGTAACTCGTTAGGGTCAACCATGGTTGTCTCTACTTTAGTTAGGTAGAGTTTCAGTCTTCCCGTTTTACGAAAGTCGGTTTTTCCAATTGGTTGTGCATCGGCGACTCGCCAATCGTTTTCTCCTAAATTCATGGTCGTATCAATCTCGAAGGTATCCGGTAACTGATCAATTGGTACTTTAGATTGCGCGAATGGGGTAGGGCTTTCGCCCTCATAAAACTCAACTTCGATAACTTTGTGATCTTTGGCGAAACCAAACATAGATACTCCCATTATTATAATAAATACAACCGTGTTTCTAATGATCTTCCTAGAGGCTCTTGAACACTTATTCATAACTGAGAATTTCCTTATCTAGGGATGATTTAATCAGTTCCATTGTTTTAGTTAGATCTTCGACCGACTCCGAGTTTGGGGTAACGCTGTTTTCTGTATAGCCTCTAATACTACATGGAAGCCTGAGTCGTTGGTAAAGAATGTTTTTATTAAGCCTAGGCTGTCATTTAGATTCATCTTGTTTTTAAAGTCTTACTGTTTAGCAGGAGGTTTGCGGTACAAATTTAGTACACTGCCCAGTTTTCTTAAGGTGTTGTTTTTTAACGTAAGTTATTGAATCTAATTAAATTAATGGATATTTCATTAGATTTGCCAATATCTCAGTTGATACAGGTTTATTCTAACATCTACAGACTTAAAATCCGTCGGTAGCAATACCGTGCCGGTTCAAGTCCGGCCCCGGGCACCATTCTTTCTGAATTTGATGGCAATAACGTTGGATAGAGTAATAGTAGTATTTATGCGGGAATAGCTCAGTGGTAGAGCACAACCTTGCCAAGGTTGGGGTCGCGAGTTCGAATCTCGTTTCCCGCTCCAATATATTCAATTCCTTTTTCTTTTAAGGGCTTATGAGTTTTCCTTCGTATCACGTGTTGATATCACTATTAAATGTCAATAATGATCTTTAGGGAGTAGGTTTTAAACTCTTTTTAAGCGCCCTAATAAACTGGTTTTAGTCAGCGTTCTTCTTAAGAAGTTCGAGAGCGTCATCCAGTGACTCTTCTATCGGAAATATCTTTTGCAACTGAGTTAACTCAAACAGTGTTCGGACGGTGTCGTTCAGCGAACTTAATACCAAAACCCGTTGGGTGAGACTGATGCTTTTATACACGGCGACAATAGCGCCTAGCGCTGATGAGTCGACCATGTCTGTGGCGCCAAAATCTAATATAAAATCCCTGTCAGCTCTTTCCATTGATGCCTGAATTACTGACTTAAAGTCTTGCACTGTCTCAGCTAGAAAGCGCTGTGGGATTTTTACGATAACCGTATCATTGTGTTCCTCAGTATTGAAAAACATATTCTAAAGTTCCTCTTTTAATTGCATAAATATTATCAATGCATTGGATGTCGATATTAGCCAAAGGTGAGATTTCTATTTTTAGCCAATGACGATCAATACTATCAGTTTTTCATTAGTCCTCGACAATTAATAACGTTACTTGAAATAGGCGGCAGGATCAATGTAGCCAAAAGTAACGCGCGCCCAGAGGTCCAAGTACTCCGCCTCTCTTTGGTTTTCAATGGCCTTCGTCGAGCATGCTTTAGAGAGAACAAAATTGTGGTGTTGTCACGTTTATGGTTAATTGGCTTGGCCCAAGTCTTGAATGGTAAAAATGTAAAAATAAGAACAAGATAGGTTGCATGATAGGCTGAAACTTGAAATATTGTTTGAAAGATGTTTCAGTAACCAATACACGGAATTTTTAGGTTGAAGAATTGACTGACGTTAGTTTCGAGCAAGCAATTACTATTTCTAGCCAGTTATCTCAAACAGGGAGTGTGGCAGAGTCGCTAATGGAGTTCACAACAAACGCTGATGTGCCTGAAGCCGATTCACGAAAAATGCAACTTGCTGTTATAGAGTGGCTAAACAACGTGATTATTCATGGTGAAGATCCTAAATCAACAATTACCTTGAGCCTTCTTGTGTTGGGGCGAACTCTGTCTGTGACTATTGCGGACCAAAATGCAGCTTTATCTGCTGATTTTTGGGAGCAACCGCATGATTGTCCAAACCCATTGGACTTGCCTGAAGGCGGTTGGGGTATGCATATCATTCAGTCTATTGTTGACCGAATTGAATTTAAGGCCTCGGATCGCGGCAATCAACTCACACTGCATTTAGACTATTAAGCAATGCCAGAAAAACAATATAGAATGAGCAAGCAACACCAAGAGATGATATTGGCGTGGTTTTTAATCGCCGTATTTTTCATTCCTTTAATCTTAAGGGGGCTGCTTGCTTGGTTGTTTACTCGAACCGTGTTAACTACCTTGCCCTACAAAAAACACGACGGCGGCACTGTTAAATTGCATGCCTTTTCGGGCCCCGGGCCTTTTAAGCGCTTAGCGCACCTAATCGATGTTATTAATGGAGATGTGCTGTTAACTGGTGCGAGTTTAGTGCCGCTTAGTCAAAACGAAGAGCTCAAAGCATTAGACGCTGAGCAGGATAGTGCTGAAAACTGGCAGTCTGGTCTTTATTCTCCGCACACGCTTAAAATTCAAACCGGAATCGGGTTTAACTCGGAACGGGAAACGCTGGAAGAGTATTATCGAGATTGGACGCTATCGGACACACTAAGTCTTATTGCCAGATCGACCTTATCGCCAAACCTTAAAGAAAATGATAGTAATTCATCGCCTGAAACGTTTTCTCTGTTTGGGATAGAAATTAACAACGGCAAAATGTCCGACGCCGTAGACGCGGCGTTCAATGACGTCGATCATAGAGTCCAACATCATGTGGCGTTTGTTAATGCCGATTGCCTTAATAAAGCCTATATCGATTCAGACTATTTCAATTCTTTGCAGCTTATGGATCGTGTCTACCCTGACGGTATAGGGGTGCGGCTAGCTGCAAGAATGATTGGCTTGAATGTTGTCGAAAATATCAATGGTACGGATTTGTTTCCACTTATTTGTGGCAACGCGGCACAACAAGGCAAACGCATGTTTTTGCTGGGAGGGCGTGAAGGGATTGCTCAAGTGGTCGCAGATAAAATGAGCGAGAAACACCCCGACTTGATTATCGCTGGAGTCCAGCATGGTTATTTTAAGCCCGAACAGGAGGCCGAAATAATCGACCGTATAAACCGGCTAGAGGTTGATATATTGTGTGTTGCTTTTGGCGCTCCCAAACAAGAAGAGTGGATGGCGGCAAAGCGAAATCAGATTGGATCGCCGGTCACGATTGGGCTTGGAGGGTGTTTTGATTTTTATGCCGACCGTATTCCTCGAGCGCCCTTGTGGTTGCGAGAGATGGGTCTTGAATGGACTTATAGGCTCTATCAAGAACCTGGTCGAATGTGGCGGCGTTACGTGATAGGCAATCCTTTATTTTTGTATCGTATGTGGAGGTTGGGTAAGAATCGGCTCCACGCGAGACGTGTCACACAGTTCCAAACAAACCGGTTAATCAACCATCTTGAAGACTATGACCTAGATAAACGAAACAGGTCGATGTTTAGAAGGCATTTAAAGAGGTATCTCTGGCTGTTCGCGATCGACTTTTCTAAAGCACTTAAGCGTTTGATCGATGTGATTGCATCAGGCTTGGGCTTGATTGTTCTGAGTCCTGCAATTTTACTGGTGGGTATACTAATTAAAGCTGAATCTAAAGGGCCCGTTTTTTATCATCAAAACCGAGTAGGTATCTATGGCCGTGAATTTAAAATTTGGAAATTCAGGTCCATGTATCCCGACGCAGATAAGCGGCAGCAAGAAATGATGGAGTCGTCTAACGAAATGCAAGGTGGCGTGATTTTTAAGATGAAAAAAGATCCTAGAGTTACGAAGGTTGGCCATTGGATTAGGCGATTTTCAGTCGATGAACTTCCGCAACTTTGGAACGTTTTAATTGGTGATATGTCTCTCGTTGGCCCTCGCCCGGCACTCCCCTCTGAGGTCACCGAATACGATATTAATGACAGAGATAGGCTTGGTATTAAACCTGGCATAACCTGCATATGGCAGGTGTCAGGCCGTTCGGACATTCCTTTTGAACAACAAGTTAAACTTGATCGGCAGTACATTGCCTCGCAATCGGTTTGGGGTGATATTCTGATTTTGTTAAAAACAGTTCCCGCCGTGATAACCGGTAAAGGAGCGTATTAATATGATACAAACGATTTTATTTACGCAGTCTGGTAACAATCTTTTGCCGCCTCTGGATGAGAGAGCGCCAAGTAGCTTGTTGCCAATGGTTGGAAAAAATAAGTTAGTCTTTTGGGTTGAGCATTGTTATCGCGCAGGACTTAGAGAGTTAATCATAGTAAGCCCAGAGTGGCAATTGATTAAAACGAGCATGGGTGACGGCACCCAGTACGGTGTAGCCATCCGGTATTGCGAGCGTGTTCAGGAAGCCGATGCCGGACGTGTTGGTTGGTGTATTAATGCTGATTTATTGGTTGATTTTGATAGCAGCGAAATGAATAACGTTGCTGAAGACGGCCTTCAAATTCATGTTGATAATGAATTGGTGGCCTTGGTTTGTTCTCTTCCCTTAGGCGAGGTCGATTTCCAATCGCTGATAACGCAGTCAACCATAGCTCGTAAACAGTCTCTCGATGGAAAAGTCCTTCCCATGATCACCGTTCAAGATTTTCACGCTAATGTGATTAATATTTTAGACCGAGAGTATGATTCGCTGCTTCCTGCGGGGTTGGTCGACGAAACCTCTCCAAAACTCTTTTTGAATGGTGCCGTCAAATGGAATAAAAACAGTTTGAAGGCGGGTAGTTTTTACTGCGGCGCGGGAACACAAATTGATAAGTCCGTGAACATCACCAGCACAACGGCCATTGAAAAAGATTGTTTTATTGATAAAGAAGCACGTATTTCCAACACCGTCGTATTAACCGGCTCTTACGTCGGAAAAATGACTGAAGTCGAAAACAGCATTGTTTGGGGGCGTTTGCTGATAAGAGTTGATACAGACACGGTGATTAAGATGCCTGATGATCAGATTTTAGCCGATCAGACGCGACGCGAACAAAAACAAAATGGGATTAGAAACCGACTGAGTAAGTGGTTTAAACCGACATAGACTAGTCTGCATAGGGAAAGTAATAATGAAGGTCTTAGTGGTTGATGATCAAGATGAGAATCGCATAATAACGAGCAAAATTCTAACTACCTTGGGGCACGATGTGCTCGTGGCCGAAAATGGTGTGATCGCCTGGCAGACTATAAATTGCACAAGAGTTGATATCGTTATTTGTGATTGGCTGATGCCTGAAATGAATGGTATCGAGTTGGTCAAAAAGATTCGCGCTGGAGACTTCAAACACTATATCTATTTGATCATGCTAACAAGTCTTGGCATGCAAGAAGACCGCATTGAAGCGATCGCCGCGGGTGCTGATGATTTTATTACCAAGACATCGAACCCCAATGAACTAAAAGTTAAGTTACATCCCGCGGAACGAATACTAAATTTGAAGCGCGATCTTGATGAACAAAATGCGTTCTTATTTGAAAGTCGGAAGCAGCTCCAAGATGATTTGAACCGGGCTCGTACTTTACAGACTGGCTTGCTCCCAGCCCCTATTGAAGACGGCCCTACTCAAGTAGAATGGTTGTTCCATCCAGCCACGTTTGTGGGTGGCGATGTGTTTAATTACTATTATATTGGGTCTGGCTTATTCCTGTTTTATTTGGTTGATATTTCAGGTCACGGTGTCCCATCTGCATTGTTGTCTATGAGTGTACAAACACAACTGCAGGCGTTTGATCGATTGGTTATAGAGCTTATTGGCGAAGGAAAGGTATGCAGTGTCCCTGAGAAAGTCTGCGCTCAGCTCAATAGGCAAATGTTGAATATGTCTGATTCGCACGATCATTATGCCACGCTTATCTATGGGGTAATTGATACTAAAGAACGGCAAGTTCATGTGACGTCGGCTGGTCATCCATACCCATTGCACTATCATAAAGAAGAAAGCCAGATGGAGACTCTGCCATGCAATGGGTTTCCGATTGGATTGCTGGAGTCCGCAACGTATGAAACCTATTCGTTTAGCTACAAAGCAGGAGATAAGCTGTTCTTCTACTCAGATGGCATTAATGAAATGGTGTTGTCGGGTCAGAAAACGTCGCTGACCACGCCCGCACTGGCCAAAAAGTTAAGATCCATCTGCGATAACGCTCCCAAAAAAATAATACATGATATAGAGAACAAATGGTTTGAGAGTTCTGACATGTTAGCCCCGCCCGATGACCTTTCGCTGGTCATCATGCAGTTGAGGTAGTTTCAAAATGAACTTGGAGTTTGAAATACACGGTGGCGTTACCGTGATTCGCCATTTAGATGCTCGAATGGACGCCAAATTGGCGTATGAATTTGCTGAACAAGTAAAGCAACATATTAATGCGGGTAACAAATCATTAGTACTAGATATGGGCGAAGTTATGTCTGTTGATAGCTCTAGCTTGGGCGCCATTGTTGGTGTGTCCAAGGCTGTGGCCCCAGATGGAATATTAGTGTTGGTGTCCGTGTCTGCAATCGTTAAGGATTTGTTTGAGATAACGCGGATTGATCAAGTCATTAGAATTGCAGAGACTGAACAAGAAGCGATCGAATTAGTAAAGCAGGGAGGTAAAGATTCTTGCATAGATGACCTTGAAGTTAACTAAAACGATATCGCCTGAGAGGGTGCTAACGGCTCACGTGCTTTATGAAGTCGAGTTGGGTGAAGTTTTGAGAAATCGGATGTCACCCCAAATTATCGCGAGCTAGCTACCGAGTGCCTTCTTCCAAATAAGATCGACCGAACTAAAGGGTATAGGATGAGTGAATCAACATTAATAGAGTTAGATCAATTCGAACAGCTGAAAGAACTCATGGGTGATGAGTTCGATATGCTAGTTGAAATTTATCAAAAAAATTCTCAAAAGTTATTATCAGACATGCAAGATGCGTTTGTGTCTTCTGACGCCAAGCTAGGCAGAATATCGGCTCATTCACTTAAGTCATCGTCTGCTTCATTTGGGCTATTGTCGTTATGTGAGCAGGCTAAGAAGATTGAGGAAGCATGGTACGAGGGGGTAACGCCAAGCGATGAGGACATGGATCTGATTGAACAGATGCTCAAAGGCTCCCTCAACGCCATTAATTTAGCGATGATCGATAAGGATTAGGCCGCTGCTGTGGATGTTCATCTTCATCCAAGTTAAGACCGAAGAGTTGGCGCGCAGACGAGTTCTAATGTATTCGTTCATCGTCTTCAATGTTTACAATTCAGAACAATTTGTAATTCGCAGAATGGAGTAAAATCCACTACACTCCGACTATATCGGAGCTTGGGGCTGACAGTGGATAATCGAACTACATTAAAAGTGCTTTCACTTTTATTATTACTAGCGTACTTGGTGGGATTTGCCTGGCTGGGCAGTAAGACCCTACGTGCGTTTAGCGCTGAATCTGAGTTTGTCGGTGTGGTTAAAAACTTACCGAGCCGATTTCATGAGCCGATGAACTTCTATGAAATTGAAAACTTGATACAAACCATAGAAGAGTTGTCGGCGGGCCCGAGTTCGGCTCAAGGGTTACTCAACATACCCCGCCTCGACGATTATATCGAGGGCGATTTGTTTGATGTCAACGCTTTGGTCGCGCTGCTAAAGGACAGTCGTTTACGGTTGGCGCAGTCGCAGTTGGTCGAGTTATCTGTTCGAGTCACTGAAGTACACAATAAAAACCTGACTAAGCTTATCCTCTACTTTTTTATAGGTCTGGTTGGTTGTTACGCAATAGCATCCGTCGTTGCTCACTGTTACGGTAGAGTTAAGTTCATTGAACACACAGTGGGTGGTAAGTCAGTCGGGCCTGAGGAGGTAGAAGCTTCTTCGCCTTTAGCGGTTGCGATTGATAATACGAGTCACATTGAATCAGTAAAGTCTGGGCATGGTTATGTGTTGGAGTTGAAAGGTGATGACCGTTTAAGTGTCACCGACCCGAATTATCCATTAATAGAAGCGTCAATTTGTGAAATGGTCAGTAACTCAATTGTGCATGGCGGTAGAGCCTCTGCCGTGCGAGAGGCAGCGGGAAAGCCAGCCACACTAAAGGTTTTTGTTGGAGTGGCACGCGAAGGCAGTGATTGGGTAGTTACAATTGCCGATGACGGAGAGGGTATAGATGAAATGGAGACGGTGCAGCACGCTGTTTCTAAGCAGCTAGTATCGGATACGACCATAAAAGGGCTCGATACAGGCCACGGCGTTAAGCTGATATTGTTAGAGGGTTTCTCTGATGTAAGGCCGAATAAGGGCGGCCCCTTAAAAAGCAATAGCTTGGCAAGTATTCGTGAGTCTGTCCAGGCCGTCGGGGGCTCGGTTTCGCTCAGGAATAGGCCCACGGTGTTTTGTGAATTTAAGCTTAAAATACCAGCACAGACGATGAAAAAGACCGCTTGATGGCAGTCTTTTTCAAATAACCGTTAGGATTGGTAAAAAACGCTTATATAACCTAGCATTTACCTCGCTTTACCCTATAATCGCGCTTTGATTTTGAGTGTCCGCATGACTCCTTGTGAGGCGGCAATAAACTTGGCAAAGCTATGAATTTACGTAATATCGCGATTATCGCCCACGTAGACCACGGTAAAACAACCTTGGTTGATAAACTACTTCAGCAATCCGGTACCTTTGATGAGCGTGCTGAAATTGTCGAGCGCGTTATGGACAGTAACGATATTGAGAAAGAACGCGGCATTACCATTTTGGCTAAGCCGACCGCTCTAACATGGAAAGACTACCGCATCAATATCGTTGATACACCGGGTCACGCAGACTTTGGTGGAGAAGTAGAGCGAATCATGTCGATGGTCGATTCCGTCATCCTATTGGTTGATGCAGTGGATGGGCCAATGCCACAAACTCGCTTTGTAACTCAAAAGGCGTTTGAACACGATCTAAAGCCGATAGTCGTGATCAATAAAATTGACCGAGAAGGTTCTCGTCCTGACTGGGTGTTAGATCAGACGTTTGATTTGTTTGACATGTTAGGTGCTACGGACGAACAGCTTGATTTTCCTGTTATTTACGCTTCGGCGATTAATGGCTTTGCTACGGAAGATGCAGATGAAATAACGGACAATATGGATGCGTTATTTCAGACCATTGTTGACCGTGTGCCACCACCGCCAGTAGACGAAGATAAGCCATTCCAGATGCAGGTTTCTCAATTGGATTATTCCAGCTACTTAGGCGTTATAGGCATTGGTCGAATCAAGCAGGGCACCATCAACTCAAATGGTCAAGTGTCTATCATTGACGCCGATGGGAAGGTTAAAAATGGACGCATTGGCAAGATATTTGGCTTTAAAGGCATTGAGCGTGTTGAAGTTGAAACGGCGAAAGCTGGAGATATCGTTGCGGTAACCGGAATTGATGAGCTCTTTATCTCAGATACCATTTGCGATCGTGATGCGGTTGAAGCGCTACCGGCGCTAACCGTTGATGAACCCACTGTAACGATGACGTTCCAAGTGAATACATCGCCTTATGCGGGACAAGAAGGTAAATATCTTACATCACGTCAAATTCGAGACAGACTGCAAAAAGAGCTACTTCACAATGTGGCACTTAGAGTTGAAGATACCGATGATCCTGAAAAGTTTAAAGTGTCTGGACGAGGCGAGCTTCATTTGTCTGTATTGATTGAAAATATGCGTCGAGAAGGTTTTGAGCTCGCAGTTTCGCGGCCCGAAGTTATCTACAAAGACGTTGATGGGGTTATTCATGAACCCTACGAAACTCTGACTGTTGATATTGATGAAGATCATCAGGGTACTGCCATGCAGGCGCTTCAAGAGCGTGGTGGTGACTTGACTAATATGGCTCCAGATGGGAAAGGGCGGGTTCGCTTGGACTTTGTGATTCCATCACGTGGGTTGATCGGTTTTCAAACTGAGTTTATGACCATGACGTCTGGCTCAGGGTTGATTTATCATAACTTTGACAAGTATGACGAGAAGAAAAACAAGTCATTTGGCCAACGTAAAAATGGTGTGTTGATCTCAAACGGTACCGGAAAGGCTCTAGGCTTTGCGATCTTCAATTTACAAGAGCGTGGCAAGATGATGATCGAGCCTACTCAAATGGTATATGAAGGCCAAGTCGTTGGTATTCACTCTCGTGATAATGATTTGACGGTTAATCCTCTGAAGGGTAAGCAGTTAACGAATGTTCGAGCTTCGGGTAAAGATGATGCGATTCAGCTGGTGCCACCAGTTAAGCACACGTTGGAGTCTGCTCTCGAATTCATTGATGATGATGAGTTGGTTGAAATCACGCCCGAAAGCATTCGCATACGCAAACGCTTTCTATTAGAGCATGAACGTAAACGAGCAAGCCGCGAGCCCAAATAGAGGTCTCTTGGCATCAGTGATGACCGTTCTTGCGTGATAAATAATTCTCAGCGAGAATGGTCCCTCAGTATCATTGAATGTTGCGCAGGGTGATAATGGTTATCTATGACTTACATTGTGAGAATAGCCACGAGTTTGAAGGGTGGTTTAAAAACGCAGACGAACTGAAGAGTCAGCAGTCGTCGGGAATGCTAACGTGCCCCGTTTGTAATACGTCTGAGATCAGCAAAAAGGTAACGGCGTCCAAAATTGGCAGAAAAAGTAACGTTCCATCTGCCAACGCTACCGCCCCACAAGCGGTGGCGTCAGGAGCCCCTGCGGGTTCTGGTGAGCGGTCTTATGAACAACTGCAATCAATGTTAGGTCAAGTCCATAAGTATATTGATGGTAATTTCACGGACGTTGGCAATAAATTTGCTGATGAGGCGTTGAAGATACATCGCGGTGAGAAGGACGCCGCAAATATTCGCGGCACCGCAAGCAAGTCTGAGCTTAAGGAGTTGGTACAGGAGGGTGTTTCTGCATTACCGATACCGCCAAAACCGGTTGATAAGGGGAAGCTTAATTAGTTGAATTTCTGGATTGGAGAATCTTTTAAGGGTTTTTCCATTCCCCGATCTTTACATTCTTTAAGTAATAAATTCTTTATAGCTACATATTCTACTGTCTTCGTACGGGCTTGGTTTTGTGTCACGGATCGGTTGCCATGTAAAACAAGACGTCACGCAACAGCAAGGTCTGTGTGAGGCCTTGAAATGAGCTGCACTAGACACACAGTTTACGTAGATGTCGACGCCTCTGAACGAGACTTAACCACCCGCTTAATGCGATATCAGAAGCCTTGGCGAATCAAGCCTACTACTATTCCTTCTATGGCAAAGGTTTGCGTTTGCAAGTCGACCTCTATGGGATCATAGTCGTCATTTTCAGCAATTAAGGAAACCGTCGCGCCTTGACGGTGATAGCGTTTCACGGTGACATCGTCTCCGATTCTGGCAACGACAATTTCATTCTCAGTGGCTCTGTCTGCTTTTTTTATAGCCAGTAGATCACGTTCAAAAATGCCGATATTGATCATGCTGTCTCCGCGCACCTTTAAAAGAAAGTCCGCTTTGTCCGCAAACAGGCTTTGGTCTACGCTGATGTATTGTTGGACGTGTTCTTGCGCGAAAATGGGGGCACCGGCTGCGACGTCACCAATCACGGCAACATCGGTAATATTTGCTTTGTTTCGGTCAATTTGTATCATGCCCGGAATTTCAGAGCTGTGCGTCATGCTTGCACGAGCTAGATCGGTGATTAATATGCCTCTGGATGTGCCTGATCTAAGCTCGATATGCCCCTTTTTATCCAGGGCTTTGAGGTGGTCTTCGGCAGCATTGGGCGAGCGAAAACCGAAATGCTCTGCTATTTCCACTCGTGTTGGTGGCGCGCCATTGGCTGCCATACTTTCGAGTATATAGTCGAAAATTTCTTGTTGACGCTTAGTAAGCGGCTTTAACTCCAATGTATTCATAGTCGAGCTCATAGATTGATATCTATTGAGAGTATCAATTTACTGTTAAAAAAACCAGTATTATTTGATTTAGTTAACTTAACTATCCTTAGCTAAGCTGCTTGAATGAATATCTTGGCCTAGGTAAGGCCTATACCCGCGATGTGCCCCCTTGCTCATAACAGCGCAAGAGGGTGGGCGAGACTTAAGTTCTGTTACGGTATGTTATACGTCCTTTCGTTAAATCGTAGGGAGTTAACTCAACCGTCACTCTGTCACCACGTAATATACGAATGTAGTTTTTTCTCATTTTTCCTGAGATGTGTGCATGCACTACATGCCCATTTTCTAGCTCTACTTTGAACTCAGTATTTGGAAGTGCATCTATTACGGTGCCTTCCATTTCTATCTGGTCTTCTTTTGCCACGTTTTTTCTGTATCTATTTGAATTTTAACATTATTGAGAGACTGCTCGACATGATTAAACACGAGCGTCCTAAAATCGGGGCTATGATGCCCCATGTGGCTCTATAAATAAAGACTAGGTGGGGTATTTCAAGGTCTAATTAAGTTGAAGGGCGTCGCAAATACCTTTGCTAGCCGTCCTGTGTCTATAAATCGAGCTCTTGCCAAGTTTTATCTATATACCCTTGTAACGGTTTGAATTTCCGTTTGTAGTCCATTTTCGTAGACTGCTCGATCCAGTAACCGAGATAGACGAAGGGTATTTCATGCATTTTAGCCAGCTTTATCGTGTACAAGATGGCGTACGTACCGAGGCTGCGTGAGCTATGGTCGGGGTCGAAAAAGGTGTATACCGCCGAAAGGCCTCCTTCAAACTGATCTAGAACGGCAATGCCGATCAATTGTTGATCAATGCGCATGCATAAAAATTTAGACGCAGCGTAATCTGATTCGATAAACCCGATGTATTTTTGCGGATCATCATCGCACATACTGCTTTCCGCGTGTCTGTGCTTCTGGTACTTAAGGTATAGGTCGAAGTGTTGTTGCTCGAACCGCACGTCTTCTAATGTGACTGTGATGTCTGTGTTTTTACGCCACACTCGTCTTTGACCCTTTGAGGCTGAAAATTTTGCCGCCGGAATCCGCACGGATATACACGCTTTGCAGGTGGGGCATTTGGGGGCATAGAGCATATTGCCACTGCGTCTAAATCCCGATCGAGATAGCATTGAGAATAGAGCTGGTTCGATGTCATGGTCTGGATCGACCAAGATAGACGCACTTTTGCGATCATCCAAATATGGGCATTCATCAACGACGGTTTCAAAAAGTCGAATTGGATTATGCGATGAGCTCATGGTTTCTTTATATCACTGTTAGGTGAAAGAATCATTGTGAGGTCCTGAGGTTGTCTTGGAAAACTTTCAGCAAAGTTACGATTTGGCTTATTCATATCTATATCGACCAAGGTGGCAGTAAAATTATTGCGAGATATTTCCCTCGCGCCTAAGCTGAGTAGGTGTTCGGAGGCCACCTGACAGTCGATAAGTGTATAATTTAGGTTTGCCATGTGTTGGCATAAATAAGCAAGAGCGGTTTTAGATGCATCCGTTTTTCGGCTAAACATACTTTCCCCAAAAAACGCCCGGCCCAAGCAAACGCCGTAGAGTCCACCGACCAGATCACCGTCGGACCAGACTTCCACTGAGTGTGCATAGCCTCGCAAAAAGAGCTCACTATAAGCGCGATGCATGTCGGCGGTAATCCAGGTTGATTCCTTATTAAGCTCGTCTCTTTCTAACCCGCGTAATGCACATCCTTCGATCACTTCTTCGAATGACGTGTTGCAACTGACCGTGAATTTGTTTTTTATACTTTTCCTTAGGCTACGAGAAACTTTAAGTTCGTTGGGGTAGAGAACTAACCTAGGGTCTGGTGACCACCAAAGTATTGGTTGCCCTTCGTTAAACCAAGGGAATACTCCTTGTGTATAGGCGCTTACTAATGTGTCGACAGACAGATCTCCACCCATGGCCAGTAAGCCATCTTCATCGGCACAAGCGAGATCCGGAAATGGTTGAAAATTGATCAATTCCTTTAAGGTACTCATTATCTAACACTCGGATTTGAATGGGCTGTGGTGTTCAAGAGAGCGTTTATATTCTTCAATGTGAGACTCTTCAGATTCCACAAAACTGGCGATAGCATCACTGAACTCTGGGTGCGCGATCCAATGCGATGAATACGTTGAGCAAGGCTCAAGGCCTCTGGCAAGTTTGTGTTCGCCTTGAGCTCCGGCTTCAAATTTTCGATACTTGTTTTTGATACACCACTCTATGGCCTGGTAATAGCACGTTTCAAAATGAACGCTATGAAAGTTATTAAGAGCTCCCCAGTAACGTCCGTAGAGAGTATGATCACTTTTAAAGTACAATCCTCCAGCAATGGTCGTACCCTCAAACTCTGCAAAAAGGAAAAGTGTTTGGTGGCTAAAGTCGCTCACTAAATGCTGAAAAAAATCTCTATTTAGGTAACTTTTTGCGCCATAGTAACTGATGGTTCGAGAATAAAACCCGTACATAGTCTGTGCAGTCTGAGCGGTGAGTAATGGTCCTTCTAGCCAGCGATAGGTTATTCCTGTTTCGGCTACTCTTCGCCGTTCTCGCTTAATGTTCTTTCTCTTTTTAGAGCTCATTCTTGATAGAAAGTCATCGAAATCTTGGTAGTTGTCATTGCGCCAGTGGAACTGCGTACTATGCCGTTTTAACAATCCGAGCGATTTAAACTGTTCAGCCTGCCTTGATGTGTTAAAGAGTGAATGGAAGCTCGATAGCCCTTGCTCTTCTGACATTTCTTGGATTTTCGTAATGAACAATTCAAAGGCTCTATCGTCCGAAAGGCCGTGCTGTTGAGCTGCGTCTGAAATCAAAATACGCTGCCCAGTGGCCGGCGTGAACGGCACAGCGTTCGATAGCTTCGGGTAGTATTCTATGCCATGTCGGTGATACGCGTTGACCCAAGCCCAATCAAAAATATACTCCCCGTATGAGTGGTCCTTAATGTAGCAGGGCATTGCGGCCAACAGAGTTTCGCCTTCGAACAGTGCAAGGTGCTGTGGGTGCCAGCCGTTTTCGGCTACAACGCACTGGGTTTTCTCCAACCCATTTAAAAATTCATGTTGTAGGAATGGGTTACCGTCTGTGTTAAGGCAATTCCACTGTTTTGGGGCTATGTCGGCTAGCCGTTGAAGGACAACAATATGCATAGGAGCGTTAAACTTATATACTTTCTGTATCTTGAGTGGTTTATCAGATGGTCTACTTTCATCTAACTATCTAAGCCACAGTAACGCTCTTTTGAGCACGTAAAGACAGAAGATAACTCATGAGTAGTGAAATTAATATTGGCTTAGCGCAAATCAATGTAACGGTTGGTGCAATTGAAAATAACGTTGACCAAATTATAGAGTACGCGCATCGAGCAAAGCGTGAACTTGGCTGTAATTTGGTCGTGTGCTCCGAAATGGTGCTCACCGGATATCCCCCTGAGGACTTACTAATGCGTCCGGGCTTTCATGCCAGGATTGAACAACAATTAGCACGCTTATGTAAAGAAGTTTCTGACGTTGACCTGATTGTTGGCTACCCAAAAATCGAGCAGGGTGAAATGTATAATGTGGGGGCACTAATCGTTGATGGCAATGTGGTGCAAGAGTACCGGAAGATGAAATTGCCAAACTACGCTGTATTCGACGAAAAACGGTATTTTACAGCGGGTGATGCCGTGTGCGTCTTTGATTACCGGGGTGTCCGTTTAGGGTTGACCGTTTGTGAAGATATTTGGCATGAAGGGCCGGTAGAATTAGCCGTCCAAGCCGGTGCAGAGGTTGTTGTGAATATCAACGGTTCTCCATACCACAGTGACAAAATATCAGAGAGAAGAGAGGTGGTTTGCGCACGAGCGGCAAAGGTGAATGTGCCGGTGATTTATGTGAACCAAGTCGGCGGACAAGATGAATTGGTATTCGATGGTGCGTCATTTGCGTGCGATCAGAATGGGATTGTTGTGCATCAAATGGCAAGCTTTGAAGAGTCGTTGAGTTTGGTGACCGTAACTAAAGCCGTGTCTGGAGTTACCATCACAGGCAGTCAAGACGTCTCTGAATTGGCGCCTTTAGAGAGTATTTATCAAGCTTTGGTATTGGGCGTGCGAGACTATGTCCATAAAAATGGCTTTTCTGGCGTGGTCATCGGTTTGTCTGGAGGCATTGATTCTGCGCTGACGGCTACCATTGCTGCGGATGCCTTGGGCCCAGAAAACGTTGATGTCATCATGATGCCTTTTCGCTATACCTCAGACATTTCAAAGGAAGATGCTTATCTTGAGGCAAAGGCTCTGGGTATTAAGTATCACGTTATATCGATTGAACCTATGTATGAGGCCTTTGTTAATCAATTGGCGCCCGTTTTTGAGGGGTATGAAGAGGACGTTACCGAAGAAAATATCCAAGCAAGGTGTCGAGGGCTGACCCTCATGGCTTACTCAAATAAAACTGGTCGAATGGTATTAACGACTGGGAATAAAAGTGAAATGTCAGTTGGTTATGCGACACTCTATGGGGATATGGTCGGTGGCTATAATGCGATTAAAGATGTGCCTAAGGTGTTGGTGTATGAGTTGGCAAGATACAGAAATACTATCTCGCAAGTCATTCCTGAGCGCGTCATTACCCGAGAACCGTCAGCTGAATTGCGACCAGATCAAATAGATTCAGACAGTTTGCCAGACTATGAGATTCTTGATCCTATTCTGGAGCTTTATGTAGAACAAGATATGCCTCCCGCCGAGATCGTCGAGCAAGGCTATCCTGCCGAAGCGGTTAGTAAGGTGATTCGCTTAGTTGATCGCAATGAATACAAGCGCCGTCAGTCGGCACCGGGCGTGCGAATCACTAAAAAGGCGTTTGGTCGTGACCGTCGCTATCCGATTACATCAGGGTACAGGCCGAAAATAGATTGGTGATTGCCTAATACCAGAATCTTGGAACTAAAAAAGCCGACGCTATCGAGTCGGCTTTTTTGGGTGCATCAATTGATCTGGAGGCTAGTCTTTGGCAAAGGGGTTTAGGCGACCAAAAAAGCCCTTTTTCTTTGTATACACTTCCTTTTTATTGTCAGGAAAATTTGCCAATAAAACGTTATGAGTGCTTTCGGCTAAGTCGTTTAAGCCCATTTCTACGTACGACTTTTCCATTAAGATTAAAGCGCCTTCAACCGCCGGAGAAGTTTCGAAGCGATAAACTATGTGCTTGCATCTGTTTACCGCTGCCACGTAGGTCTGATTATCGAAATAAAACTGTGCAACCGCTAATTCACGTTCGGCTAAAGCATTTCGAATGTAAACCATGCGTTGTCGAGCGTCTGCTGCGTATTTGCTGTTTGGGTAGCGTTTCAACAACTCGTCGAAAGCGTCCATAGAGTCTTTATACGGCTTTGGGTCTCTTACTGAGCCTGAGCTGCCTTTTATGAATTTATCGACTCTTCCGGTCTTTTTCTCAAAACTGGCCACGCCTTTCATATAATAAGCGTAATCTACGTTTTTATGCGTAGGGTAAAGAGATATGAAATTGTCAGCAGCGGCCACCGCTTTTTCTATTTGCTCCGTTTTATCGAAGGCAAAGATCATATCCAGCTTTGCTTGCTCAGTGTATTCGCCAAAAGGGAAGGCGGCTTCAAGAGCTCGATAGTAATCAATAGCAAAGCTATAATTCCCAGCATCAAGAGCGCGTTTTGCTTTGTCGTACAGTTCTTGCACTTGCTGTTGGGCCAAGCTTTGATCAATCCCGCCTGACTTTCGTTTAGGTGAGCAGCCGCTTAGGATGGCCGTTGCTAAGATTAGAACGAAAGCGCGCTTTATTCCACGAACCGTGGAGTGGCTGACTTTGGTATTTATATGCCCCGAAAAACTGAACGAGGAAAGTGCGGTTAAAAAGCTCATGACGTTATCGTTATGGGTTATCATCAATTGCGCGTAAGCATAGCGCGAATCCGGCCTACATTGAAGCATTTAGAGCTTTCAAAAGATTAACAGTCTTAAAGGTTTCGTGTTCAGAATAGGCTGTTATCATTCGCCACAACAGCGAGCTCGAATAAAAGGCTCTAGACGTCACTATTGCGTTAATCGTAACTGAATATACAAAATCATGAGTTTCTCAAAACACAGCTACATCGTACCTGAACATATGGTCGGTAAAAGAGTGGATAAGGCATTATCCGAACTTTGCGAAGGGCATTCTCGCAGTACGATTCAAGGTTGGATCAAGAAGGGCTTGGTCATGCTTGATGACGAATCACCTAAACAGAAAGATAAGGTGTTTGGCGGTGAGAGCCTAGAAGTAAACGTGCCTGAAATTCGTCAGGGTGAATGGGAAGCTCAGGATTTGCCAATTGACATTGAATACGAAGATGATGACATGTTGGTGGTGCATAAGCCGGCGGGTCTTGTGGTTCATCCTGGCGCAGGCAATCCAGACTTAACTCTGTTGAACGCCTTATTGTTTCATTTTCCTGAAAGCCGGCAGCTAGCACGAGCGGGCATTGTGCATCGGTTGGATAAAGACACATCGGGTTTAATGGTTGTGGCGAAGACAGAAACAGCCAGATTAGGCCTTACATCTCAGCTTGTTGATCACAGTCTTCACCGAGAATACTTAGCGCTCACTAACGGGCGAGTTATTTCTGGTAGTACGGTTGATGAGCCGATTGCGAGAGATAAGCACGACCGTCGGAAAATGGGGATTAATATGATGGGTAAAGAGGCTGTCACTCATTACCGTGTTGATTCTAGGTTTCGACATCAGACTTTGTTACGGGTTCAGCTTGAGACCGGAAGAACCCACCAGATTAGGGTTCATATGAATCACATCGGATTCTCGTTAGTCGGCGATCCTGTGTATGGGCGTCGGTTGGCTATTCCGAGCGATTGCCATCCAGAGTTGGAAATGCAGTTGCGACGTTTTAAGCGACAAGCTTTGCATGCTACTAGGATAGAGTACATTCATCCTATCAGTGGTGAACATCAGTCTTGGGAGCGTGCTTTGCCCGAAGACATGCAAGCGTTAGTTGATGCTTGCGAATTGGATAATCATTAGGTTGTCTGGGTAATAGAGTTTGGTTTGACGGTTCTACGAAAGATGGAATTTATCACCCCCAAATGGCCGGTTCCTAATACGGTCAAAGCAATAAGCACCACTCGAGCATTTGGGGAAAGTGTGGGCGCTTACTCATCTCTTAATCTCGGGAGTCATGTTGGGGACAGTGCTGACACAGTACAACGCAATCGCGCCTCACTAAGAACAATACTCGAACTGCCTAATGAGCCATTGTGGTTAGATCAAACTCACGGCAATCATGTGATTGATCATGCCAGAAATGCGGATATTAGCGGCACCGATGGGGTTTACACTAACCAAGGGGGAGCTGTGTGCGCGATAATGACAGCGGATTGTTTGCCACTCTTGTTCGCCAATGAAACCGGCGATGAAGTCGCTGCTGTGCACGCTGGGTGGCGTGGATTGTGCAATGGCGTAATCGAAAACGCGATCAGACGGTTTCGATGTGCTCCAGAACAGGTTTCAGCGTGGGCAGGACCGTGTATTGGCTCAGACGCATTTGAAATTGGTCAGGAGGTGAAAACTCAAATAGGAGGCCCTGAAGAAGCGTACAGAGAAGCCAACGACGCAGGAAAGTACTTTGCGAACCTTGCTTTACTTGCTCAAGCTCGATTAGAGCAAGTTGGGGTCCACCGTTTTTTCAATTCAAATGAATGCACATTTTCCGACCCGAAACGTTTCTTTTCCTATCGACGTGATGGTGAAACTGGGCGCATGGCATCGCTTATTTGGATGGAGTCAGGTAAGGAGTAACGATGAGCTCTGGCGAACAACAGGGAATTCAGTTTCCGCAATTGCTTGCATTATCTCTGGGGTTGTTGCTGATTAGTATTTTTCTGACCTATGGCCATTCCTATTCTTGGACCGGTGTTGGGATAATAGGTTGGTGGTCTGTTCCCGTTGGAATAGCTTTGGCTCTACTGGTCTTTATAGGACCGGTTTACCTTCTTTCACATCGTTTGCTGAGGATCAATGCTTTTTATCGATTGACCGATGAATTGCATGGAATGTGTCATCACTTTACTTGGCCGCAGATAATAGTGCTGTCAGTTTTGGCCGGTCTCAGTGAAGAATTACTGTTTCGCGGTGCCTTGCAAAGTTGGCTGACAGAATCTATCGGGATTTACACGGCCATAGTCATCTCGTCATTAGTGTTTGCGTTGCTGCATGCGATGAGCTGGTACTATTTTGCGTTCGCATTCTTGATGAGTGTGTTTTTAGGATTGACGTTTTTTATTACGCAAAGCATGGTTCTGGTGGTCGTTGTGCACGCCGTTTACGATATTATTGCACTAGGCGTTATAGCAAAAAGCCCTCAAATACTGGGAGTGTCAAACAAAGTGAGACAGGGAATGAGGTTTTAAGATGCACTCAAGAAATGGACTGACGGTTTGGTAGATGAGTTGGGCGTTTACTGTTGTTTTGCTTCGTAACATTGCCCTTAAATAATTGTTTCGTACGAGTTCGCTCTGATCGTCGGCAGGAAACACAAGAACTAAGTGTCTTTACCAACGGTCATGTTCCATCTTTCGTTTGATAGAGCGTTTGATAGAGCCAGTATTCAGGGCTCTATCGTTCCTTAAAATTGAGTGCTCTAAGCAGAATTATCGGAACCTTGGTTTATTCAATTTGCCTAGAATTGCACCGTTATGGTGCATTCATTTTTGTGGGTTGAGTTCTGGCTTTTAAAGAGAACTTGACAAGTTTGACATCGATCAAGCTTACGGCATCTGTTTTTATAAAGATTATTTAAGTCGCTCGATTCGCTGATCCCGAGCAAGGTGTTGTTACCGACGTCGTTCAGGCAAATGAAAGAGATGATCTCAAAGGGTCTTAGGTTTTTAGCAACCATTGAACGATAAAGAGAATAATTTTTATTTTCAATTACTTAAATGTTACTTCATTATGTATTTACAGTTGCGCTCGAGCGATGTTCTGTATTGTTGATACTTTTTTGCTATCGATTCAAAATTACAGTGAATCGTTGTTGGTAAATGATGGTAAACGCTCTCGTTTGTAACTCAGGTGACAGGCTAAACGGACTTAGTTCTATATTTTGAATCGGGGGGGAACAGCTAAGAACCAAACGTCGTTAAATTGTTTCTTAAGTTTTCAAATGTTCACTTTTGGTGCGGTATTTTTTCTGGGCTTTCGCTTACACTAAGTCCAGTTGAAGGAGCTTGCTCTGAAGATGTAATGAACAACAAATTTTAATTTTAAAAGGGGTATTTATCGTGGCTAATAATATTGAAGCAAGTTTGAAAGGGCTAATGGAAACTGATGGTGCTGTAGGAGCATGCATCGTTGATTATACGTCTGGAATGTCACTCGGTGCTGTTGGTGGCGGCGTGGATCTTGATCTGGCGGCTGCTGGAAATTCTGAAGTGGTTAAGGCGAAAATGAAAACAATGAAGTCCCTGGGTATTACGGGCGCAATTGAAGACATATTGATTACGTTAGATGATCAATTTCACATTATTCGTCCTACAGCAAAACACGAAGGGCTATTCATTTACCTAGTGTTGGATAAAACAAAAGCAAACCTAGCTCTGGCACGCAGAAAAGTGTTGGCCATCGAAAGCGGGCTTAGTATTTAGTTATTATGTAATGAAGTTGGCGCTCGGTAGGCAAACGTCCGTTTTATATCGAGTGCTGCCTTTCATCATAAAGGGTCAGCTGAGACTGTTTGGGTTGGGTTTAGATTTATGTCGATGGTTCTTCAGGGTAGGTGTGTTGTATGACGTTAAGAACAATAGTGTACGTGAGTTCGGCGATTGAAAACGTGAGAGGGTTTAGGGTACCACTGGGTTTGTCTAAAATTTGCCAAGTGGCACGTAAAAACAACGCTGAAACCGGGATCACTGGAATATTGACGTTTTCTAAAGGGCACTTTTTGCAAATTATTGAAGGTGATAACGACGCCATTGGTCATTTGTTTGATGCCATTTGTAAGGACAAAAGGCATTGTGACGTTGTCAAGATACTAGATACAACGACCGATACTCGAAGCTTCACAGGTTGGAGTATGCGGCTTATCAGTGCCGTTGGCCGTGAGCCTAGCTTTCGTAAATTAATGAGTGCAGTTCAACCTCACCTGAATGACCTGAGCGAGGAAAAGAGACGGTTGTTTTCAATTTTCTACGATGGAATAGGGGGGGCTGCTGACGACAACGATTTCGAGGGAAAGAGTCTTAAGTTACTGGCTTGGCCTGATTTTACTCAGATAAAACAGTCACCGACGCTAATCGAGTTGTGTGCAAGGTTAACCAGTGGCACCGAGAGTTACGCTGACATTCTCAAGTCCGGAGACTTTGGCACAAAGGCTCAAATTGATCTGTTTTTGCGGCAATTTCAGCAAATGGACATCTTAGTCGTTTCTGATGAGGTTATACCTGAAGTGAGTCAAGGTGGATTTAGAGGATCGCAAACCTTTTATAACAAAATGAAGAACTTTCTGACTTTGGGGTAGAGGAATGGATTGTCATAAATTGGCCGTAATTGGCGAAGTAGGTGCTGGAAAAACGCAATTGATTTCAACTTTGAGTGAAATTAAACCGTTTGAAACCGAGGCTGAATCTTCGATCGATATCGGCAAGCAGTATACAACTGTTGGAATTGACTACGGCAGGATCATGTTGGATGAAAAAACAGCATTAGGGCTTTATGGCGTTCCAGGGCAAGACAGGTATCAGTTTCTTTGGGAGTTTGTGAAAGAATCCTTATGGGGGTTGGTCGTCTTGGTCAAATACGGAGATATTCCAGACATTGATAACTTCGACAAATTACTCACTTTTTTCTCGCCTAAACAAAATAAAACAGCGTGCTTGGTGGCAATAACACATTGCGATGACGCTCAGGAGTCTGAAGTCTCCGCTTTGACGCAAGAAGTGCAATCGATACTAAGCATTCATGGCGTAATGGCGCCTGTTATTAACGTAGACGCGCGAGACAAACACTCCGCGACCACAATTTTGCACACATTAAACGCGATCAATCGTTTCAATTGAAGAAATCGCAAGATTTAGAAAAGATATGAAATCTCCCAAAATGGAAATCAAGCTCGAATTGGTTAACTTGATTAAAGAGTTGTGTAGTGAAAATCGAGAGATCACTTTATTGAGTCTCAGCACCACAGATGGATTCAACATCAAGTCATTCGCAGCCAAATCATTGGATGTTGAAGCCGATAAATTAGCCGCGATGTCCAGTTCGTTGTTTGCTCTGAGTAGCTCATCTTCGCTTCAATTAATGAAGGAAGAGTCCACGGTTGCCACGATCGAGTCAAAAGGCGGTAATATGCTGTTCAAGAAAGCTCAGTATTTGAGCACGCCGTGCGTCGTGACGATGGTCGCTAAACCGGACATGTCCTTAGCGCAAGCTCGTTTCGCATTAAAAAGGTTTGCCGATACTGTAGACAGTATTAAGTAACTATCTTTTACCGCGTACTAGCTCATTACTTATCAATGATATTTCGCTCTTAAATTGGCTCGGTTTTTTAGATTATTGGGTTTGGAATAATGGTAGTAAAGCCGTTTTATGTCGTCTTAACGTCGTTAAAAGCGGGCACTTTAGTCATGTTCAGCGTTTGTGCAAATCCTTCTTGTTGTTAGAATTTTGTGGCGAATGCCAATTTTGGGCAGGAAGAGTCAGCGATATTATCGATAATCAACCGTAAACTTTTTCACCCAGGCGTTGCCAGAACCACTCATAATCTCATTGCCAAGCTCAATGTCGGCGATGTATATGTCATCCGAAATGAAGTCGGAATCGATAGCGCGTTCAAGCAATTTAAGCGCGCAGAATACCGTCAATCGTGACAATGCCTTAAGTAGGAAGCGATATTGGTAGCGTAACTTTTGGATCCATTAAAATAGGAAATGGAGTGAGAATCGAAGCTCTACGTCATTTGGCTCATTACATATTCAATCTTGAACAAATCCTTATAGTGGGCAATCTGGGGTAGCTGGCTCTAGCAAGCTTGGATAAAGAGTTACAGCATTTGCCTAAGCAGGCATTCTGGATCACAAAACCGTAGTCGACCGTACTGATTTGGTGCATCGCTGTGGTGACACTGAAGACATAGTGGAGCCCCGAAAGTGGAGAGTCCAGGCGTATAAGCCCTTTAAAGAGTGTTGTAAGCCGAATGTTATTTCGATCTAAACTTTCTTGATCCTATCTCTAACTAAACAGAGAAAGAATGAATATTTGACAAATTAAAATGAACGTGTTCATATTTGGTGCTGCGTGACATGTTTTATCTGCAGTCACTCCGCTTACATTTGTTTATGCCTTCTCTTCAGATATCAACGAGAGACTTATGTCAAAAAGTAACTACCGAAAATTCTCACTATTTCTTCTGACAGTCGTGTATGGATTCAATTTCATTGATCGTCAAATAGTAGGCATATTAGCTCCGTTTATTCAAGAAGATTTGAATCTATCGAATTCTCAACTTGGCCTCTTGATTGGCCTAGCATTTGCCGCATTTTATACACTTATTGCAATTCCTATAGCGTGGTTGGCGGATCGATTCAATCGCGTGAATATTCTATCAATATCGCTGGCCACTTGGAGCGCATTTACTGCTCTAACAGGCATCGCTGGTAGTTTTCTCCAAATCGGAATAGCGAGAATGGGGGTTGGGATTGGAGAGGCCGGCGGCAGCCCATCTTCGCACTCAATCATTTCTGATCTATATGGAAAAGAAGAGCGCGCAGGTGCTCTAGGCATCTACTCGATGGGCATTCCAATTGGGATCATGGCCGCTTACTTTGTAACCGCTTCTTTGATTGGTGAATCTAGTGAACAGGTGGACTGGCGGAGAATATTTGTAGTGTTGGGGGGCGTCGGAATTGGCTTGGCTGGAGTTGTGAAACTAGTTTTGCGTGAACCAAGGAGGGGCGGGCGTGATGTTTCAGAGGGTGCGATCATTCCTAAATCTTCTTTTAAAAATTCTATTAAAACTCTATTAAGGATACCAACCTGGTGGGCGATGTGTTTGGGCATTGGTTTCGGGTCTTTCGTCTCATACGCATTTTCTGCTTTCCAAACAAAGTACTTAAGAATTTTGGACCCAGCTTTTGATTTCCAAACATTACTAATTTTGCTTGGGATAATTAATGGAACAACCTATGTTGCTGGAGCATATTTTGGAGCGCGAATAACTGATAAGTGGGGCCTCAGTGATATCAGAGCGTATGGCTGGGTGCCTGCAATTGCTATCTTGGTCTGCTTACCTATCGGTGTCGGAAGCATATGGGTCGCGTCCATTGCGGCGCATTTAGTATTCGTTACTTTTTTTCTGTTTTTTCTTGGCCTTTATCTAGGACCATGCTTCGCAATTGCTCAAACTTTAGCGCCAATAAATATGCGTGCTATGTCAACGGCATTGTTTTTCTTCATTCTAAACATGATAGCGCTAGGTGGTGGGCCGACATTCACGGGTTGGTTAATTGATGTTTTCCATACCGGGAACACCGAACTTTATGCAATGCGTCAAGCGCTAACAGCCACTTGTTTATTTTTCATTCCTTCATTAATCAGCTTTCTTGTTGTTGCCAAAGTACTGCCTAGAGATTGGTCGATAGCTGAACATCGTAATCGTGATATTGAAACGCTAAGCAATCAATAACTAAATGTTGTCGTATCTAGCCATCTAGCGAGGTAATTCATTAAGCTGATGATCTGGTCCGAGTGATGAGCATTTCAATAGATTGGTTGAAAAGTTAAAACTCACATTAAAGCGGTTGACATTGAAACGGTACTAATCTAAGTTTATATAATGAACACGTTCATTATATTTTGGCTGAATAATACAAAAATAAACACCAAGTGATTTAGGAGAGACCATGACTATATTAGAAGAAAGCCCTAAGCTAAACATGAAGTTAAAAGGGACCGCCTTAGCTATTCTTATGGCTTCAGGTATGTTGAATCATGTATATGCACAGGAGATGCTCGATTCAACAGTCTTAGAGGAAATTGTCGTTACTGCATCCAAGCGATCTCAAACACTTTTAAACACACCTATAGCTGTCTCAGTCGTTAGTGGTAGAGATTTGGAAGAAGCTGCGATTAGAGATGTGTTTGATTTACAGTCACTTGTTCCTTCATTGGAGGTTCAACAGTCTGTCAGCACTATTGCAAGCGGGTTTTCGATCAGAGGATTTGGAGGGATAGGAAGTAATGCAGGCATTGAACCGTCCGTTGGTGTTTTTGTTGATGGTATTTATCGTTCGCGCTCCTCAGCCCAAATTTCCGATTTGATTAATATTGAACGTGTTGAGGTGCTAAGAGGGCCACAATCAACATTGTTTGGCAAAAATGCGTCGGTAGGGGTTGTATCGATACATACAAAGCAGCCGGAATTTGAGCGCACTGGTTCAGTATCGTTGACTGTTGGAAATGAAAATGAAAAGAGAATAGCTTTGGATGTTACAGGCCCACTTACAGACTCTGTAGCGTACAGATTGAGTACAAGTGCCAATAAGAGAGATGGCTATGCAACAAATCTCCTAAATGGCGAGGAATTGAATGATAGAAATCGCTTTGGTCTAAATGGGCAATTACTCTATCAACCTAATGACAGCTTAAGCATCAGGGTCATTGCAGATTATGATGAAATAGATGAGGCATGTTGTTTTACCGCTAACCTTGTTAATGGGCCAATAACCGGTCAGGTGGTGAGCCGGTTAGGCGGGGTGGTAGCGGAGGATCCTTTTTCATACAAAGGATTTGTAAATACATCTCCAATAAACGAGGTGGAAAATGCGGGTATTTCTCTCCAGATAGAAAAAGACCTTGGGTTTGCAGACCTAACATCGATTACGTCCTTTCGGACAGTTGATTCATTTACGGTTTCCGACTCTGATGCGACTGGAGCCGACTTGGCTACTTTTTCGAATACCGGTGAATCTGAAACATTTATTCAGGAAATTCGGTTTACTTCGAATTCTGATTCGAACATCGGATGGATGATTGGGGGCTCGTTCTTTGATGAAGAGATTGATTTTCCGGGTACGTTTCAATTTGGAACGGACTTTAGGCGGTTTGCTGATGGGATTTCTGGGGGAGCGTATTCAGGAGCCGAACTTGCCCTAGGCCTACCCTTGGGGTCAACCTTTGGGCAGGCTGGCCAAGGAGCGATAGAGAGCACCGGTCAGGACAATCAATCATGGTCCATTTTTACGAGTGTTGATTTTTTGTTGAGTGATGCGCTTACGGCCACAATAGGCTTGAGCTATATCGAAGATGAAAAAGACGCCTATTTTAACCAAGAAAATACCGATGCTTTTTCTAGCTTAGATTTTGTTGCTGTTGGATTTTCAAGCGCATTAGCTGGATTAGGTGTTAACCCAATCGATCCGTCTTCTGTATCAGCCTTTGCTGCGTCCAACCCTGAAGTATACAGAGCACTTCAACTAGGGGCGCAAAACCCACAGACTAATCCATTGCTGGCGCTCGGTGCTTTACAGTTTCTACCCCCTGTATTGGGTTTTCCAAATGAAATAGAAAATGGAAATTCCTTTGACGACGAACTCACGTATAATCTTCGTATCGCCTACGACATTAGGGATAGCTTGAACGTATACGCGTCTTTCTCTACCGGTTTCAAAGCAACCTCATTTAACCTTTCTAGAAATTCGAGACCATCGACTGAGGATTTTATTCCTGGGTCGGCTGTAACTAACCCTCCTGCTTCTCCAATTCGAAGTGCCGGGATAGCGATTCCAAACTTAACCAATGGCACTAGGTTTGCTGGCCCAGAGGAATCTGAGGTGATCGAGGTTGGCGTCAAATATAAAGGGGACCGCTTGGGCGTGAATTTAGCGCTTTTTGAGCAAACTGTTGAAGGGTTCCAATCTAATGTATTCACAGGCTTAGGTTTTGCACTTGCGAACGCAGGAAAACAGTCAACAAAAGGGGTGGAAATTGATGGTCGTTGGTTGTTAAGTAATGCGTTGACGTTGAGCTTTTCTGGATCATTTTACGACCCAGTGTTTGATGAGTTTGCTAACGCGCCAAGTGGTAACTTGACTGGTCAACGTCCAGCAGGCGTTTCTAGAACTTCTACGAGTATTGGCCTAAACTACAAAATTAGCCTGCTAGGAAAACCTACATCCATACGAGCTGACTGGCAGCATTCAGGCAAAACTAATTATTTTGACGATCAAGCTTTGCAGAACCTGATTGGTTTTCAACGTGAATACGATTTAGTGAACGCCGCTATAAATATTTCATTGACAGATCACACTTCTTTGGCGATATGGGGGCGAAACATCTTTGATGAACAGTATATAACCAGCGCATTTTCCTCGATAGCACAAGATGGTTCAATTTCTGGCTATGCAAATCAACCGTCGAGTTTTGGGCTTACATTCAAGCACACTTTTTAAGTGTTGAGCTACTGAAGGAGTTGGGGATCTTATGCAATAGAATCATAGGGTCCCTTCACAATTGATGACGATTATAGGAAGAATATCTGAGCTTAGAGTAATGATATTACGGTTTTTGAATCAAATGGAGTAGTGAGTCAATCATGTGTGCGACTAACTCTTCAGTTGGACCAAAGTCAAAACGATCAAAGTTAACGGGTATAGTCAGTGAGCCGTGTATGCCTGCCCAAAATGTACAGGTCATTTTGTCCGCGTCAAAGTCACGATATATCCCTAACTTTTGACCGTCTATTAAAGCTTGTTTTATGTGGACATAAAAATCTTCATCTTTTAGGTCAGCACTAGTTGGGGGAGCGTATTTGTCAGGTCTAACAAACATAAATGCGCCACGGAATACTTTTCTATTTTCTATAGAGAACCGGTGGTAATGCCTGAGTAAGAGACGAATTCTTTGAGTTGGTTCACGGGTTACTTTTACATCCTTTTGCATGCGCAACTTTAACTCTGAAACTGGATCAGCCCAAAGAGATTGAATTAAGTCTTCCAGGTTTTCGTAATATTTGTAGAATGAACCGACGGAGATGCCTGCTTCTTTAGAGACCGCCCTTACTGAAAAATCTGGCTTTTCTTGAGTGTCCGAATAAGAGATGCTTAAACTCTGTGAAAGTCTAGAAGCTGCCTCCTTAATTTTTTTTCTGGCCGCTAATCTTTGAGCTTCGGTAATGGCGGGTCTTGGCATAAACTTTGGATATTGTTTAGTGAGCTAGTAAATCATTTTAACATTATTAGTTTGACTAAGCGTTTGAGATAATCTTAAGACGTCTATCTCTGATTAACCTTTAGTCAGACATTAGTTTAAAGGAAATTCCTAGAAATGCTACGTCAATAATATAGGCGTTCAATACTGGCGCTCCGAGGGCAGTACCTATAAGAAATGTAGTCAAATTTTCTGTTGCAATCTCCCATAAAAGGATGTGCATATGGTGTGAGGGCCGCTGCGGTCGATACTGACGAGAAGTCTACAAATTAATCTCTTTTGGCATTTAGGGAAGAGATACCTTTTGGTCATGGTTTGGTCGTAAACCGCCGTGCGGTTACTCGTTTCATTTGTGGTTTTAGGTAATGAGTCTCAAAGGAGTAAATTAAAATACTCAACCCGGCAAACAGTGCGGCTAATGGCGCATAGAGTTGATAAGTTGGCAGGCTAAATCTTTTCTTCAATAATTCCAGGACTTGAAGTGAATACATAGGAGAAAGCGATAAAAGAATTAAAAGTAGCCCCAATTCGAACACAAAACAATCGCGCACTTGCATGCCCTGTTCGGCCATTATAGCTTTGGGCTAATTAAGGCTACATAGTGGCAGTAGGGATCGTATAAAGAGCCTTTGAAGTTCGATCCAATATGGGAAGCGCGTAAAATCTAGGTAAACCTAATCCAGGTCGAAAGTTCATAGGGCGGTGTGAATAGGAAATAGAAACCAAGGTGGGGCTACTAAGGCTCCATTTAGAGCGAAGATGGTCGGAAAGATGTCCAATTTTTGATGTCATTAACGGGGCCAATCAGACTGACTAGAATACCGAAATACCGACTAAGATTCCTTAAAAATCCACAACTTGCGTGTAAAAGAAGACCATAAGAACTCCCAAGGCACATTCCTTTACCCAAGAAATGGTAGCCGGCACTGTCAATTTGCCTACTATGAAAGACTAGAGTAGAGATAATTGGTTTTTAAAACATCACGCCGACGCATTTAGTCATTATCTGCATAGATAGAATTACGATTTGATGAGCAGAAAATCAAACCTTTGTGATATAGTGAACGAGTTCATTTTAAGTTATGAGCGATCACTTATATGTCATTCTAGTAGAAATAGAGGTTAAACCTTATGAAAAAAGTGCATGAAGGAAGGGTTGTATTAATTACAGGTGCGGCATCTGGAATAGGAATGCACACAGCGATAGAGTTTGCTAAAAAAGGCGCATCCTTGGTCGTTTCAGATATCAAATCCGATGAGAATAATCAGTTGGTAAACCAACTTAGTAAGCTTAACCGCGCGCCTGTTCGGTTTATTGAAGCGGACATTAGTCAATATGAACAGGTGAAAGATCTGTTTAGAGAAATAAGAGCATCAGAAGGCAGTCTAGATATCGCTATAAACAACGCGGGTGTGATTCATCCGGCAAGTAAAATTGCGGAATGTGACATAGGATTGGCAAAAAGGTGTTTTGATGTAAACCTCTGGGGGACATATATATGTTTGAAGTATGAATTGATGCTGATGCAGGAACAAAGAAGAGGCGTAATTATTAATGTTTCTTCAGTAGCCGGGATTAAAGAGTCCGCTATGATGGCCGCCTATGGGGCTAGCAAGCATGGCGTAATAGGCCTGACAAAATCAGCTGCAAGAGAATATGCTGCTGATGGTATTCGAATAAATGCAATCTGTCCTGGGCCTATTGAAACTAATATGGTTAACCACAACGCGTCCCCTGAGAAGCTTAAAGATATTTTGCTAAGTAGAGTGCCGATGGGGAGACTGGGGAAACCTGAAGAAATCGCGCGCGCAATCTCTTGGATGTGCACTGACGAATGTGACTATATGACTGGGCATGCGATGGTGATTGATGGTGCTGAATCTGCCTAGTGAAAAATTGAGGGTGTATATGTTACTGTGTAAGTGCCACTAGCGTAGCCTGCACTTCGGTTTTGCAATTCAGTGAGCACGCTCAAATAGAACTCAACACCTTAATTTTCAGTCGTCCAAAGAGCAAGAAGCTCTTATAATCCTCTATTTTGGCGACGATCGCGGGGTCACAGGGGTGGCTTGGTGATGACTAACGACAGCGCAACTAGAATACGCGACCGGTTAAACATCGCTTAGTGGCATCGACGGCCAGTGAAACGTCTACCTGAGCCGTCTGAAATTCGCGTAACATCAGTGCTTGCGATTTATCCGTTCCGCAGTTTCTTTGAGTTTTAATCTGACCAGGAGCTCGACGCCCTTTAACTTACCATCTTCGGTGTAAACTTCTTTTAAGTCGAATCATTTTAGGCGCCGCTGAAATCTCATAGATGGTGGATATGATGGCAGTTGTACGTGCCGAGAAACACATGCATCACCTCCGTGATGCAGATTTTGGTTTTTCCTTTGCCGTCCAGTTTTTGGGCATATAATTTATAGGGCATCTCAATATTCAGAAATCTCACCGTTTTTTACCTTAAATAAATCGGAATAGGCAGTTGGTTGATCAGTAAATGTATCCTCACTAACCGCTCCTACATAATTACCTCTGTTAAGCACTTTTTGGGTCGTGCGATAGGACATTAAAATACCATTTTCGGGCAAGCCCGTTAACGCGGAGCTTAGCCGTATGCTATCTCAACAAAAAAGCAGGGTGATGTAGAATCTAAAATCTAACAGATTTTCAAATTGATTCATTGTCTTCGTCTATACAGCGCAAAAAATAAGGCTCGGCAACGCTACCAATTAACATCATTCCGTCGTGTCTAGTTGCTACACTTGAGCCAGATATTTCATTTCCGTCATCCATATAGATAGTTTCATAGCTCATCGGCGAATTGGCGGTATCTATACGCACTACATGTGATGGGGAGATTTTATTTTTATCTCTGAAATGAGAAATTAAGTCAAACAGTTTAGGGTGAGCGCCAGCTAATAAATTTTCGTGCTTATCCCATTCTAAGTTATCAAGTGCAGTATCGACGTAAAGTGTTTCTATGTGGCTCCAGCGGTGAAGGGAATTACCTCTCTTGTACTTCTTGATGCTACGACCGATTGCTTCGGCAATGTATAGGCTTCTCTTATCTGATGAGAGTTTGATTCCGTTAGCGCTATTTAACCCTTCGATGATTAAAGACCCCCGTTTACCGTCATAGTAACTGACGGATGACCTAGAGAGACCAAGGTATTCTTCAATTCTTGCCATTAGAGAAGATTGTGGGCTGCCATGATCATTGGTTACAAAAAAGTGATTCTGTTCAAAGGCTTCTATGTCGTTTGGAGAAATCAACTCTGGGTAGACAATTCTTTCCTTTAGAATTAAATCGTGATTACTCGTAACAGAAAAAACTAAGACCTCATGCTCGTCTCGCTTTGGATGGTTGATAACGTATAGCTCTCTTTCACCGTTTTCCATTGTTAATAGATCGATCCCGTGTGGATGGAAAGGGCCTCCAACATCCACTTTTAGTATATGCGGTTTAGATGCTGGTAATGAGAGATCTAGCAACCAAATAGCACCATCTCCAATTTGGGCTTTGTCAATTCCGGAACGGTAACTATCAAAGACTTCTCGTGCATTTCCAGAGGATATAAATGCTACGTTATGATTTCTGTCGATGTTTATATCTTCTGCCCCCGCTGGCCCATTTATCTTTTCACATGTGCCGTAACTTACTTGCCGAATATCAACAAAGTAGCCTGAATTTTTGGCCGTTCTAGCTAACAGTGTCACAAGGACTAAAATTGAAACTATAGAGAACAACAGTTTGAAGGGTATTTTTATTTGCATTAGCGATTCCTTATTAAGCACTCATTCTGAGTTGAATATGTTCGGTTAAAACAATAAATGTTGACATAGATTGTTTTTATTTATAAAGTGAACGCGTTCAATATATCATAAAATAAAGTGCATCGACTAACTTTAGCTGATATCAGTTGCTTGAGGAGCATATTTGAAATGAAAAGAGATAATGATTTTAAAAATAAAACTTTTCCAGAGCATTCTCGCTTCGGGAGTTTTGTGGCGAAGTGGCTTCTTGCTCCCTTCAATATACTCGAATTGATTGGGTCCTATCTATTTGCTAGGCCGATGCTTTTTTTGCTCTCAAAATTCGATGATTGGTCGTATAAAATAGAAGGGACCTTTTTTAAGACTATGTTGGTTCATGGCCTATTTCCTTTAACACTTATTGTCACCCTTATCCTTGGATTCAATGCTGTGGAAGAAGGTGTGACACTTGGCTCTCTAACAAGTCTAACTATTACTTTAGTGATGTACGGCCTGATTTTTGCGCCGCTTGAACGTCTACTCCCTTTTAGCCGTGATTGGTTTGATGTGGGTAATTCTTACACAGTCGATTTGATGATGCTGTACTCAGGTATATTTTGGTCTGCAATCTCAAAGTTCTTACTCAGTTTGCTTTTCATTATAGGGATTGTTAACTGGCTTGAGCCATACGGTCGAGCTATATGGCCAAGTATGTTGCCGGATTGGGTGGAGGTATTCCTGTTTTTACTAATAAAGGACTTCTTCCGGTATTGGTACCATCGTTGGATGCACGAAATTCCTTTTATGTGGAGATGGCATGCAGTGCATCATTCTTCGAAAAGCTTATACTGGCTGAATGGAATTCGTAGTCATCCGCTGGAAATTATTGTTCAAACTATCATTTGGGCGATCCCACTAGCCCTGCTTCAGCCCCCACAGGAAATAGTAGTTGTTTCGGTCTTTATGGCGCTATCTATTGGAACATTTCAGCACGCAAATCTCGAGCTTAAGCTTGGGTTTTGGGAATATATATTCTCGATAGGTGATAACCATAGGTATCACCATTACAACAAGGCAGGTATTGGGGATTCAAATTATGGCGGTGAATATATAGTATGGGACATTCTTTTTGGTACCTTCCATAAACCAAAAGGAGAGCGCCCCTCGAAAGATATCGGTATTGCCGCATTTCCTAATTATCCACAGACAATGTCAGGGTTGATGGTCGCTCCTTTTGTGCCTGATCAAGAAGTTTTTGGATTTGGACTACAACAAGATGATCAGACTCTTAAGAAAGAGTATGACGATGGCCTTTCTAATAGGCAGCCTCTGACAGAGCATAAAGACGGAAAGTAAAGGAAGCACAATTTTCTTTTGTTACTGGAGTTTGTAGAATAAAAATGACAAAAATTTTCATGATGCATCCGGATATGAAGTCGCTATTTCCGCAATGCCCCGATGATTGGGAGTTCGTAGACTATTCAAGACATAGAGCTTTAAAATCTCATCCCATTGATAGTGAAGTTGAAGTTCTATTATCGGCAAGCATTGAAAAAATTGATCTGGAATTGTTAGATCGACTTCCAAACTTAAAGCTAATTGCTTCAATTTCTGCGGGATATTCCCATATTGATCTTGAGGAATGTAAGGCCAGAGATATATCAGTTACCAATGCCCCCAGTATGAACTCTGGAGACGTGGCTGACCTAGCTGTGACAATGATGATGTCACTGCTATTGTCAGTCCCAAGAAATCATAGCTTTATCTTGGATGGAAAATGGGTGAACGAGAGCGCATTCATACGCAATTCTATCCGTAATACTCCTATTGGTATCGTTGGGCTGGGTTCTATTGGGATAGAGGTCGCTTATAGGCTGGATTCTTTTGGGATGGACGTTAAGTGGTGGGGGCCAAGAGAAAAGCGAGAAACTCAGTTTTCTTATGTTTCTTCATTATCTGAACTCGCTCACCAGTGCCAGGGCCTTATCATATGTTGTAGACCTAATGAATCAACCAATCACTTAATAGATCAAACTATTTTGGATGAACTAGGAGGTAAGGGGGTCATTGTTAATGTGTCTAGAGGCAGCGTTATTGATGAGTCCACCTTGATAGATTACTTAAAGTCAGAAAAAATTGCGGGTGCAGGATTAGATGTGTTTGATTCAGAGCCAACTAGCCCAACCATGTGGTCAAACGTACCGAATGTATTATTGTCACCTCATCAAGGGGGATCTACCTACGAGGCTTTGTTCGCGCAAGCCAATCTTACGCAAAAAAACATTGAAAACTATATAAAGGGCAATTCTCTCTTAAGTAGTGTTTTCTAGGCTGTACAGCGTTATTGACTATAAGGTCAGTGGTGTACTAATGGGTTCGTGGAGAAACTGCCTAGCCTATCCCAAAAGTCATTGAATCGTCGCGAGTGCAAATTCTTAGGCCTTGACAATGGCTTTCAAGAGCAAATACGTGATACACCTTGTCTATATGCAATGTTCAAATTTCTTATCAAAACAGTGTTGTTTGATCTTTGCCTACAGAAACTGAAGTAAAGAATATACAGATAGTGGAGATGAAAGCTCTTTTTATGGTGACTTTAACCATTTGGCCCTTTTGTAATGAAAGAGACCACAACCCACTTCTGCCACTAGGATTGGCCGGTGCACGTTGTTACTCTGTATCATCCTGCCTCAATCTGAGTATCTTTAATGATGGTCGCGCTTGATCATTCTGCTTTATGATGTGAACCCACTACTGATAATCGACCGTAAACTTTTTCACCCAGGCGTTGCCAGAACCACTCATAATCTCATTGCCAAGCTCAATGTCGGCGATGTATAAGTCATCCGAAATGAAGTCGGAATCGATAGCGTGTTCAAGCAGTTTAAGCGCGGGAATTGTGGCGCTCTTCGAATCATTCTTTGCTCTAAATGTGACGTTTATCCATCTATTCTCATTGACACCCGATTTATCGTCCCAGTCTTGGTGATACCAGACTTCCCAGATGCCTGTGCCGATACGTAATTCGGCTTGCTTTTTACCTGCCGGTGAAAAATGACCCTGTGTGGCATAGGTCCATATCATTATTTCAGCGACGATGATTGATGGTTTGGGTGAGTTGCCTGTATAGGGTTCTGAAATCAACCACAGGGTCGTGGCAATGTTATGGTCGCCATTGGTGTTAATTTCCAAGCTATGTTCTATCGTGAGCTTTTCAAGTTCAGCAATTTCCAACGGAAATGAGTTGTCGAATTTTGGCGTTGGCGCCCAAGGAGAAGCTCCTATCTTAATTTGTGGTTGAGAATAAATAACCCGGCGGTTCATTGGCCACGACCAAGACCAGCCATACTGAATTTGCTCTCCCAATCTTCTTTTTTCTAAGCATTGGCTCCATGCATCATCTTCAGCAGCATGCTTATTCCAAACATTATTTGTTAATACCCCTTCGGGTGTGGAAAAAGCGTCAAAGTCTTTACAAGTGATGCTGGTTGAGTCCGATTTGTTCCAGAGGTCTTGATTGTCAGCGGATGCAGGCAAAGCAGTCATCAGTGCGACGGTCGTTGAAGCAAACGCAAATGTAAATGACTTAGTCAGTGCCCGTAGTATGATCGAATGTGGCTTGCTTAACATTGTGGTGTGTTAGTTTAGAAGTCAGTATTTAGATGTGCTCTGGTTATTGATGGAGAACGTGCTGGTTAGAGGGGTTTGTGGGTCAGAATGAAGAACCAGGTGATTTAAGAAACATCACTTCCTCTTGCGTTGATTGCCGTCCAAGAACCGCATTGCGGTGAGGATATCGACCAAACCTCTCGATTATGTCTTTATGTTTTAGCTCAAATTCGTAGCTGCTTTCAATGCCGTTGCCTTTGAATAAGTCGATCGCAATTTGATGAATTTTTAACGATTCGCTGTGCATGAAGGGCATGTAGAGAAAGCTATTCTCAATGGGTGTGAGGTGCTTATTCGCTTGGTTGATTATGGCTTCTTGGGCGAGTGCCAGTGCTAAAGGATCATTGCTAAACGCACTTGCTGTTCCTCTATAGACATTTCTCGAAAATTGGTCAAGAACAATGATTTCTGCTAGCCGCCCCTTGGGTGTGGCTCTCCATGCATTGAGCTCACATCGAGACGCCTGTTTGAGCAGTCCTCCAAAACGATCCACAATCAGCTGGTCAAAATTTTCGTCCTTTTTCCACCAGTATGTGGGCTCAATTTCTTCAAACCAAAATGTTAAGACTCTCGATGGCATTATTGTCTTTTTAGGTTGGTCTAGCTCGCACTCTAGAAACCTCAGTACGAGCTATTGATTTGGCACAAAATACATCCACTTGTTATCCGTTACTGAAGGTTAGTTTGCATTCCGACTAACCGCCGCCGTGAAAACCACGTCTGTAGAACTGTTTAATGCGGTTTCCGCTGAATCCTGGATTACCCCAATAATGAATCCGACGCCCACCACTTGCATGGCAACGTCATTTGGGATGTTAAACAGCGAGCACGCCAATGGTATTAGCAAGAGGCTTCCGCCAGCAACACCGGAAGAACCACAGGCTCCCACGCTAGCAATGACGCACAGTAAGAGGGCGGTTGGCAGATCGACATTAATTCCCAATGTATGGACCGCGGCCAGTGTCATGACTGTGATGGTGATTGCTGCGCCCGCCATGTTAATGGTCGCACCTAAGGGGATGGAGACCGAATAAGTGTCTTCGTCCAGTTCCAGTTTTTTACAAAGCTGCATGTTTACCGGAATATTAGCGGCGGAGCTGCGGGTGAAAAAGGCTGTTATTCCGCTTCCTTGTAGCGCGGTAAATACCAAAGGGTAAGGGTTTTTTCGTGTTTTAACAAAGACGATTAATGGATTGACGACTAAAGCCACTAAAAGCATAGTGCCAACTAATAGGCCAAGTAAGTGCGCGTAAGTGCCAAGGGCAGAAAAGCCAGTGCTTGCCACTGTGCCGGCAACGAGTCCCATGATTCCAATTGGCGCGAGCTGGATTACAAATTGAACCAAGCCAGTGACACTATTGCTGATATCTTGGAGGAAAAACTTGGTGTTTTCGTTGGCTCCGCGGAGTAAGACGCCGAGGCCGATGGCCCAAGCCAGCATGCCCACATAGTTACCGGTGAGTAGAGCATTGATTGGATTGTCTACTATTTTGAACAGTAATGTGCTGAGTACCTCTGAGATGCCCTGTGGGGCGGCTCGACTCAGGTCGCCAGCGACAAGGTCAAGTTGAGCGGGGAACGCAAAGCTTAGTAGAACCGCAATTGTGGCCGCTGATAGCGTTCCGAATGCATACAGCAATAGTATCCCTCCCATATTACTACTCTGGCCAGATTTTTGGTTGGCCAGTGATGAAATAACGAGTATGAAAATCAAGATCGGAGCAACGGCCTTGAGTGCTGAAACAAATAGTCCACCTAAAAAGGAAATTGAGGTTCCCCAGTCTCCTGACATACTTGCGATGGCTGCGCCTAATACGATGCCGATTATGATACGCAGCACTAGGCTGATATCGGTGTAAAATTTTATTATCGAGCTCATGAGTCTCCTCGGTATGATTGTTATTATTTGGTTAGCAGTGAGAGCTATTGGTTCGACTCTTTTGGTCTAATCGGGTCAAGCTAATTCTTTTTTCCAAAGAACGTCTTCTTGTCCCAACCTCAGATTGATGATTCTTGCTGCCACAAACAGCAAATCAGACAGACGATTTAAGTATTGGCGCGTAGTATCGCAAACTGGCTCGGCGTAGTGAAGGGTAATTACATCTCGCTCGGCTCGGCGGGCGATTGATCTTGCCATATGACACACTGAGGCTGCCTCGCTGCCTCCAGGAAGAATAAAATCCTTTAGTGGTACGACACTTTCGTTGAATGCGTCAATTTTGGATTCAAGGTCAGTAATCTTCTCTTTTTTGATGAAGCTGTGTCCCGGCATGCTTATTTCACCTCCTATGTTAAACAGGTCGTGTTGAATCGCGACAAACATTTCTTCCAGTTCCGTGTCTTCAATCTTGCAAATCAATAGACCGATAACGCTGTTTAGTTCGTCTACAGAACCCATTGCATTCATTCGCTCATGATTTTTGGGTACTCGCGCACCGCCACTTAAGCCGGAGGTCCCATCGTCCCCTGTGCGAGTGTAAAGTTTACTTAATCTGTGGCCCATGATGTTACCTATATTTTCTGAAGTTAGATCAATTTGTGGGTGTTTGGAGGTCCTGAATCGGCAGAGATAATGAGAAAATCACGCCGTCGGAACTCAGTAAGTTTCTGGCAATAACATCGCCGCCATGAAAACTTGCAACGAGTTTTACAATGTAGAGCCCCATCCCTAGACTGATTTTCTGAGCATCTTTGCGACCCAATGAAACCAATGGTTCGAAGATACGTTCCGCCATTCCCTCGGGCAATCTAGACCCCCGATTTATAATGTCTATTTGAGCAAAGTTATTTATTCGCTTCGCTTTTACCACGATGGCGGTATCTGGGGCGGCGAAATCAATCGCGTTATCAACCAGTTTATCCAGGGCCTGCGCTATATAGTCGGGCGCGACCTCCACCTTGAGAGGTCGGTCCTGAATTAACACGTCGAAGGGTTGGTCGGGGTTGGAAAATGAGTAACCGTCAACGTAACTTTCAATTAAGTCAACCAAATCGATTTGTTCTCTCGTTTCCGATTGCATTGCTTGTTCTAAATTGGCTGCTTCGGTAAGGTTTCTCAATATAGATCCAATCCGATTTAGCCCATTTTGAGCCCGAGTCATGTATTTGCTGTCGGCCAATTCAGGAGCTTCTCGAGTCAAGTTATGCAGCGAAGAATTAACCACATTTAAAGGATTACTCACTTCGTGTGCCAAGGTGTCGGGAAGACCTTTTAAGTAGTTCGTGTACTGCGATAACCGTTCTAGCATATTGCTTACAGAGCGCGAAAGGTCGCCAATTTCATCGCCGGCTTTCGCTTCGGCCTTCAGTCTTTGATTCAATATGCGGCCATCGCGATCGATCGCGGTTTCGGTAGCATTTCTTAAGCGACGAATTCGAAGCGTTAACCGCGAAGCAAAAAGTAGAAGTGCGGTTGCAACGGTAATTAATACTAACAATGTGATGCTGATTACATTTTCTAAAATTGCCTGCTGCTGACGAAGTACCTGATTCGTGCTTTGTTCAACCACCACCGCTCCGGGAATACTGTCTCCCGAGTAAATAGGGTGAGCAGACATTAGAATTGGCCCCTGTTTTTCGCTGGAAGGAACCCTTGCGCTTGAAATTTCTCCGCGTAATGCTTTTTCAACCAGCTCATAGTTTCGAGCTTGTTCTTCTTGGGCGCTTTGGGCGACAGGTCCTTCTTGTTGAATGATGTACGTGAAGACGGTTTGGAGGGTGACGTTATAATAGTAGGCCACCAAGTTCCAAGCGTATTGTAAATGCTCGCCTTCATGAACCGGTTTTACCACCTCATACGCTGCCGGCACCGTGAGGATATCTCCGACCACCGCGCGAGGGATTCGTTTGTCTTCTCCAAAAACCCATATTCGAGTGTCCGCACGATCGAGGCCTGCAAGAATTTTGTCGATTTCGGGAGAGCGGACTAAAATCTTAGACAGCAGATCATTCTCGCTTTGAGGTGTGGTCCTTACCACGGCTTCTATCTCATAGGTGTCAGGGTTGTCGACGTCAGCGATGGACACACTCAAGCGCGTATCAGAATGCAACATGAACCTGGGAATCCTCAGTTCGACAATATAGCCGTAGTCCGTGAGTTTCAATTCAGCGGAAAGGTCGTAGTTGGGTTTGCCTGTGATTGGGTATTGCCATGCATCGTCCATGATGTAAATACTCATTCGGCCAGGCTCGCCTGCAATGAGTGTGTACCTCTGCTCTGGACGTCCAGGATCTTGCAGAGTCACTCTAATATGGTCTGCGGCGTCAACGCGTAAAAATTCAGGTTGTCTAAAAACGACCTCATCGTCTGACACTTTGTACAAGGCATAGATAAAATTGCCGCGATACCCCATCGCATGATCCACTGAGATGATGTTATTTGGGTTAATGACTTTGTCTACCGGAGAGGGAGTCGATGTGACCGTTTGTTTGGCTTGCTCACCCCAATCACTTAGGTCGCCATTAATGTTGATGTAATTGGGTAGCGGCGCCGCGTAAATTTCGTTGCCTTCGGCTTCATCAGGGTCAAACGAGGATTGATCTGAAAAAAGTTCTGGTCGGTCGTGTAACACCGTCGCGACGGCTCTCGACGTCAGAGCCAGGGCGTCTTTCTGGCCAGCTAACAGAAAGGTCTTCATGTCTCTTACGTAGATATAAGACATCCATGGAATTAACAGCAGAAGAAGGGCCACCATCAATAATTTGGTTCGGATAGAGAAAGCAGCGCGCATACTAATTAGCAGAGTGTTGGGTCAGAGAAAAAGCGAGAGATGTTAACATTTAGAAGGCAGTGCGCCTCACCCTTCAGAATTCCATTTGTAGCCTACGCCAAAAACAGTCTGAATTTGCTTGAACTCTGAATCTATCTCTTTGAACTTATTTCTAATTCGCCGGATATAACCATTAATCGTATTACGTTCGACGTAACTTTGACGCGTTATTTGCATCATGTTTTCATAGGTCTTCACGTGGCCAGGGTGGCGTGCCATGGATTCAATTAGCCAAAATTCCGTTAATGTGAGGCTTAACTCCTGATCTTTCCATTTTATCGACATGCTGTCTTCATTGATGCTTAGATCGTCTATGACCAGAGCGTCAGAATCAGTGTCCTCACTTGTTTTATTAAGGCTGTCAACAATACGAAACAGTGAGTTTATTCGAACACTTAAAAATTGCATGTTCAGCGGTTTGGTGAGGTAATCCCACGCGTCGAGCCTGAGTCCTGATACGCGATCTATATCACTGTCTCTAGCGGTTAAGAATATAATCGGCAGCGTGGGTGACAGGGCTCTTAAATCTCGGCAGAGGTCAAACCCTCCATCCATTTCATTCTCCAGCATAATATCGAGAATGGCTAGGTCCGGCATGTCTTTCTTCATGCCTTGCAAGGCCTCAGGTCGGTTGGGGTAGGTCGTTACTTCATAACCGGATTGTTGGAGAGCGTCTCTGTAGTTTTCACGTTGATCAAAATCATCTTCCACAATGGCTACCTTTCTAGCCGAATTAATTGCCATTTTGTCTTGAAATCTCCAGTTGGTTGCGCTTGCAACTTTTTTGCTTGCGCTTATTTTGCCCTATTTGTAAAAGTCTGACACCCCTTTGCGATAAAACCATATTTTTACCACTACTTACTCCATAAATAGTCACACGATGCGAGTTTAATAGACGTATGGGAATTATGTTTGGGTCATCCGAATTTGATGGTCTAAATTTTGGGGCTAGTTCGTGCAATACAGCACCGATAAGAGTGGGGCGAATTGGCAGTCAATGTTCGTGATTTAGTGTTGTTTCTGATGTGTAAATCATAAACGTAGTGTGTACTTAAGCAGTAGAAGAGAAAGTGAAATGAACAATCAAGTATTTGTACCAGTTACAGACGATATGATCTATAACCACCCTGAACGGATTGAAGGGCCGCTTATCCCCTATGAAGCGGGCATGGAATGTCATGAATGGTTATCAATCGAATTAAATCCCGATGACGATTCGGCCATACAGGAAATCGTTAAAAAGCGTGCTGCTGAAAAGCGTAGAAGTGGTAAGGCTAATGGGAATCTAAGTTTGGTGTATGGCTCATCGTACAGAAGTTGCTAAAAACTGCTGTCTAAAGGGGTGTTTGATTGTAGGTCGTTGACATAAACGCCACCCTGGTTTTTCCGCTGTGATCTTTAGCTGAGCGGAATTGGTGATTCCCCATACTATTGCCGTTTTAACACGCTAAATAATATATCTAAGTAAGAAACTTAAGTTCTGCTTTCCAGTCTATTTTAAATTCTTTGTGCTCGTATGAACCATCGGGCTGAGCTTCATAGTTTTTCTCTAAATTGTCTAACTCGTATTCAATTTCCCGCAATGCGGTTATTAAACGATCCACATCAGCTCGTGTGTTGTAAAGACTAATGCTTACTCTGACCATGCCACGTTTTCTGTTAACGTAGAATTCGTGTTCTTCTTCCTTAATGTCAGTTAGGTCAATTTCCCAAAGCTCCTTCTTTAACAACTCACTTACGTATGGGTGAGCGCAAAAACATTCATTTCTTACCGCGATGGCGTAATAGTCATTCAGAATAGCCGCAAGTAACCCGTGATCAATGCGCTCGTGGTTGAACGAAATAGCCCCAGTTCTGTCTAAGGAGTTATCCCCATAAATGGTGATCTTGGGCAGGTTTTTAAGTTCCTCAATTAGGTAACTCATCGTACTGGCTGAATGCCTCTCTACTTCGCTCATCGGCTGGTGTTGAAGTTGATTCAACACACTGGCAAGAGCCACCGCACCTATGATGTTGGGGGTTCCTGATTGCTCTCTATCGGGGTAGGACGGGATCAATTCATAATCAAAATAGCTGACCGAAGAAACCGAGCCACCACCTAAATCTTGTCCATTAAGAGTGGTCAAGACTTCTTTCTTTGCGACCAGCACGCCCGGTGAAGAGGGCGTATAGACCTTATGACCAGAGAAAATGAAAAAGTCGACATCCTGACGATCAAGGTTAGTGATTCGATGCGCCACGCTTTGAGCACCATCCACGAGAATAAGTGCGCCGTGAAGGTGAGCCAGTGACGTCATTTCATCGATGGGGTTTAGGATTCCAGTCACGTTACTAACCGAAGACACAGCCACGTAGTTCACACTGCCTGAATATTGCTCAAGCAAGGATCTATAGGCATCCAAGTCTATGGCGCCTCGATTGGCTCCCTCACCAACTAAAGGAATATACGAAACTTCGTTATTGTGTGAGCGATGAGGTAAATCATTGGCATGGTGTTCCATTGACGACACCAAGACTATCTTTTTGTCAGGGCGAGCTATGGCTAGACCTCTAGAGACTCGATTGATGGCCGCTGTGGTACCTGCCCCAGTAAAAACGGAAGTGTAGACAGTTGGGCTAGCATTCAAAAAAAGCAATACTTGTTCGTGTGCCCAAGCCAACGCTTTGGTCGATATTTGTGCAGAATTGTGAACGTAACTATGAGTATTGGAGTAGTGAGGGAGTAGCTCCATCATGGTGTCGATGGCGGTTTGGGATGGCAGCGGTGAAGCCGCACCGTCAAGGTGCAAGCGGACCAGTTCGGTACCAGAAGCGACTTTATAACGTGTGTCTAAGCCAACAAATTTCATGGGGGAGTGCGAATTAAAACCAAGCGTGTGTTTCATGCTTTTCATTATAGTTGTAATTAACCTGAATGTTGTTTAATCACATCAAATTCTCGTATTCAAACTCTGCTGGCAGAAATTGTGCTTTCAAGTATTATCAAGGCAAGCAATTTTGCGACGAAATAGATCTAAGTCGAATCTTAGACCACGATAATAATGAGTTCTGATGAATTGGCGATTTATTTAGGCCAATGATCTGTGGAACCAAAACGCGAGATGACGCATGAAAAAACCAATTAAAACACTTAAATCAATCAAGCTTACTTTAACCGCGGCGGCGGTTAGTACGGTACTGATGGCCTGTCAACATACTCCCAGTGTTGACCAAGGTGCTGCCAGTTCTGAGGCTAGTAAGCAATCACAAGCACACACAATGGCAAATCCATTTTTTCAAGACAGCAGTCTTTATTTCAATTACCCACCATTTGATAAGATAACGAATGCCCATTATGCGCCAGCCTTTGATAAAGGAATGGCGACTCAGTTGGCTGAAATAGCGAGTATTACTGAGAGTTCTGCGGCGGCCACGTTCGAAAATACGTTCGTCGCTATGGAACGTAGCGGCCAGACTCTCAGCCGAGTTGCGAGAGTCTTTTTCGCTCTGTCTTCGGCCGACACTAATGATGACATCGAAAAGTTGCGCGCTGAATACGCTCCTAAATTGTCCGCGCATTCCGATGAAATACTGCTTAACTCCGAGCTCTTTGCTCGTGTTAAAAGTGTCTATGATCAATTGGATTCGCTTGATTTGGACGATGAATCAAAACGGTTAGTGAACGAAACATATAAGGATTTCGTTGGCGCGGGTGCCGAGCTAAACGAACAAGACAAAGAAAAGTTGAAGGCGATGAACGCAGAGCTCGCGACACTTTCAACTACCTTTAGTCAAAATGTCAAAAAAGAAGTGAATGGCAAAGCCATCGTAGTCGACAACAAATCGGAACTCAGTGGCTTGTCTGATGGGCAGCTTGCATCTGCCCTTGAAGCGGCTAAATCTAGGGAGTTGGAAGGGAAGTACGTGATTCCGCTGCTTAATACAAGCCAACAGCCGACGATGTCTTCTTTGACTGACAGAAGTATGAGAGAACGAATTCTTAAAACCTCATTAACAAGAGGAAGCTCTGGCGGTGAATTTGACAACACAGAGGTCGTTTCAAAGGTGATGAAATTACGTGCAGAGCGGGCCCAACTGTTGGGGTACCCAAATCATGCTGCCATGACCTTAGTTAATCAAACAGCGCAAACGGTTGAAGCCGTCAATCAGCGTTTAGCAACATTGGCACCGCCTGCAGTGGCTAATGCCAAGAAAGAAGCCGCCGATTTGCAAGCGATGATTAATTCTCAAGGCGGTGATTTCAAGTTAGAGGCGTGGGACTGGGATTTTTATACGGAAAAAGTTCGAGCCCAAAGATACAACTTTGATGAATCTCAATTAAAGCCTTACTTAGAAATGAATAACGTTTTGGTCAATGGCGTATTCTATGCGGCTGAAAAGGTTTACGGGTTAACGTTTAAAGAACGGCCTGATCTACCGACGTATCACCCTGATGTAAAGGTTTGGGAGGTTTTTGATGCCGATGGATCAACTCTCGCTTTGTTTATTGAAGATTTTTATGCTCGGCAATCGAAGCGCGGAGGCGCGTGGATGAACGCCTATGTTCCGCAAAGTGGGTTGATGGAAACTCAACCCGTGGTTGCGAACCACTTGAACGTACCAAAGCCTCCAGAAGGCGAGCCAACGTTACTGACGTGGGATGAAGTAACAACGATGTTCCATGAGTTTGGGCATGCCCTTCACGGAATGTTTTCAGACGTAAAGTACCCAAGTTTTTCTGGTACTTCCGTGCCTAGAGACTTCGTAGAATACCCGTCTCAAGTGAATGAAATGTGGGCAGATTGGCCTGAGGTTTTGGCCAACTACGCCAAGCACAATGAAACAGGAGAGCCGATGCCGCGCGAATTACTGGATAAGGTCTTGGCAAGCTCTAAATTTAACCAAGGGTATGCCACTACTGAATATCTGGCTGCATCGTTACTCGATCAAGCCTGGCATCAGCTGACTCCTGAACAAGTACCATCGGCAGACAACGTGGTTGAATTCGAAGTAAACGCATTGAAGAAAGCTGGTATTCAACTCGATGAAGTACCGCCTAGATATCGAACTACGTATTTTTCTCACATTCTTGGGGGATACTCAGCTGGATATTACTCTTACATTTGGAGTGAGGTCCTTGATGCCGACTCTGTGGAGTGGTTTAAGGAAAATGGGGGCATGAAGCGAGCAAATGGTGATCATTTTCGTAAAACGTTGCTTTCCAGAGGCGGCGCTGAAGAAGCAATGACTTTGTTTAAAAAGTTTCGCGGGGCTGAGCCCAATATTCAACCTTTACTAGAGCGCAAAGGTTTGACTGCAAAGTAATGTATTCAAGCTAACACTTTGTTGCGTAATTAAGCCCAACGACTTTTAGTCGTTGGGCTTTTTTATGCATCAGGTTTATGGCTAGAGCTTTCGACCTAGCTTTTTCTCGACCAGTTTTCGCTCCCACGAAGGAGTGAAGATCGATACCTTTTCAAAAGCAACCAAGCCGTGAAAAACAATCCCCAGAAACCAACCACCGCAAATCATCAATGCTTGCGGGTCTTGTAAGCCTTTTGTGACAATAATAATCGGAACGAAAATTACAAAGAATAATAAGTGGGTGTAAAACTCGCTGATGCTTTTCGCGTATTGGAGCGCCAGCTTTTCGTCATCGAGCACCTTATTAGTTGCCTGTTTCGATGTGTCTGTTATGGTCGATTCGTGTGTATCCATGATGTTTACCGTGTCTGATGTTTCGATTGATTCAGGTGTTTCGAAAACCTGAATTCCAACCTCAAACACTGATGCAAGGGCTCGTTTACTTTCTAAGCTGGGTAGCTGGCCACGTTCTATTCGTTGAATAGTTCGGCTACTTAGGCCTGTAAGTGTGGCTAACTGTTCTTGTGACCAGCCTTTTTGTAATCGGAGTTTTCTAACAATCATTGTCTAATTTAGCTCTTATGGCGTGTTGATGCCAAGTTCATGTGTTTGTGAGTTGGTGATGTCATAATGGGCGAAACCGAAACGAAGAGACACGACATGAGTACGGCATCAGCATGACATGTCGTGGACACACTATATTTTGCTTAGTTTCATTAACGAAGTTACCATCACTCTCTAAACTATAAAACAATAGAATACCATTATGGAACGATCTCCAGTTAAGTCTTTGATTGCGTTGTTTATTATTATCGCTATTGGCCTGTCAGTAGGGTGGGCTGGAAGTGATTTCGGTGTTATGTATCAGGGATATCCTGTGTTTTTCTTGTGTGCAATGCTGGCTTTTGCGATTAATTGGGTCGTGTTTGTTCCTTCCAATATGGCCAAATCTGAGAAATTCTATGACTTAACGGGCAGTGTAACGTATTTGTCTATAATCGTTCTGGCGCTGATGTTGTCGCCAGAGCTCGACCTTAGAAGTAAGTTGGCTGCAGCGATGGTTGCTGTTTGGGCCATACGTTTAGGGACGTTTTTGTTTATCCGAATCAGCCAAGATGGGCATGATGATAGGTTTGATGAAATCAAAATTAACCCATTGAGGTTTTTTACCGCCTGGACCATCCAAGGACTCTGGGCTTTGTTGACGGCCGCCTGTGCGCTAGTGATCATCACTAATGCTAATAAAATGGAAATAGGTGGTTTAGGGAAGGTGGGAATTTGCGTCTGGTTTATCGGGTTTGTTTTGGAGGTTGTCGCAGATCGCCAAAAGAGAAATTTCCGTAAAGACCCCGAGAATAAAGGGCGCTTCATCAATGTTGGCTTGTGGAGTTGGTCTCGTCACCCAAATTATTTTGGAGAGATAGTTGTATGGGTGGGTATGGCAATATTAGCCTTTCCAGTTTTACAAGGATGGCAATACGTTTGTTTAATTTCGCCCGTTTTTGTCACGATTTTGCTGACAAAAGTCAGTGGTATTCCTTTGTTGCAGCAAAAGGGTCAACTAAAGTGGGGCAACGAGCCTGAATATCAGGCCTATATCGCTAGTACATCACTGTTGATTCCAATGCCGCCAAAGAAAGCTAATGGGTGATAACGCATTGATAACATCTCTAAAATAGACAAAAACTATTATTTGTTTGGCCTTGTGAAATAAAGCAGGGCTTTATTTTTCATGCTCTGTTGACAATAATGTAAACAAGCAATAATTAGAGTTTTACCATGACCGTTACATTTGACAATTCTAAGTTAGCGAATTCATTTCTAAACAATGAGCATAAGGAATGGCAACATCAACTGCGACGATATTTTGACTCACAGGTAATTCCGTACGCCAATGATTGGGATGAGGCGGGAGAGATACCGGATGAGCTATGGTCGAGTGCTGCGAAACTTGGGATTTTGGGGTTGGGGTATCCGGAAGAGTTCGGCGGCATCAGTGAAGGGATTGATATTTGGCACAAAAATATCGTTAACGAGGAAATGGGACGAATGGGCGTTGGCGGAGTGGCGGCAACGCTTATGGTCCATAACATAGGTTTGCCCCCTGTGGTTAATTTCGCTTCTCAGCAGGTAAAGGAAGAAGTAGCGCCCGCCGTGTTAGCTGGTAAAAAACGAATCTCGCTGGCCATTACTGAGCCCAGCGGAGGTTCGGATGTGGCTCAATTGACCACAACTGCGACACGAGACGGTGACTATTTCATCGTCAATGGATCTAAAACTTTCATTACCGGTGGCATGAATGCATCGTGGTTTACAACCGCTGTTCGGACCGGCGGTGAAGGCGCCGCCGGCGTTTCCATGTTGTTGATTCCCGCTGATTTGGAGGGGGTGTCTCGAACTCTATTAGATAAGAAGCAGGGGTGGTGGTGTTCCGATACGGCAACGATTTATTTTGATAATGTTCGAGTTCCGATAGCGTATCTACTGGGGACTGAGAATCAAGGATTTAAAGTTATCATGCATAACTTTAACTCTGAAAGAATGGCAATGGCGGCCGGAATGGAAGCCGCTGCACGGGTATGTTTAGAGGAAGCCGCTGCTTGGGCTGCGCAAAGAAAAACGTTCGGACAACGATTAGCCGACCATCAGGTGATTCGTCATAAGTTGGCTGAAATGCAGCGCCACCTATTTGCGACTCAAGGTTATTTACAAGTGGTGTCCCGTCAGATAGAGCTGGGTCAGGAGGATGCTGCAGCCATCGCTCTATTGAAAGTTCAATGTAGTCAAACTATGGAGTTTTGCGCCCGTGAAGCGATGCAAATTTTAGGAGGGGCTGCCTACATGCGCGGAAACAAAGTGGAGCGAATTTACCGAGAAGTGAGGGTTAATGCAATCGGTGGAGGATCCGAGGAAATCATGCGTGATTTAGCCGCAAGGCAGATGCAATTATGATCCATTGGGTAGAGTGTGTATTTAATGAACTTCAAATAGCGTAGGACTGACATGAAATTATGGCATTGCAAAGATTCCCGATCACTCAGGCCGCTGTGGGCACTCGAAGAAATGGGGTTGACGTATGAACTTGAGGTTTTGCCGTTTCCACCCAGATTTCTTAAGAAAGAATTTTTGGATGAAAATGTCTTAGGAACGGTTCCTTTTTTTTCCGATGCTGGCACGACAATGACGGAGTCGTCGGCCATTTGCCACTACCTTGCTCAGCGCTATCAAAAAACTCATTTTACGGTTGACGTGAGTCATTGCGAGTATGGCGACTATTTGAATTGGTTGTATCACAGTGACGCAACCTTAACGTTCCCCCAAACTCTATTTCTTCGCTACGAAAAGATGGAGCCTGAAGAAAGGAAGCAACCACAGGTGGCAAGTGATTATCGAAAATGGTTTCATGCTAGGTTGCGGCGGCTAGACAAGCACATGGAGTCGAGGGAATTTCTGAACGATGATCGCTTTACAATCGCTGATATCGCTGTTGGTTACGCTCTCTATTTGGGGGAGCTGAATGGATTTTCTATTGATTATTCGCCTCAAGTGCAACGTTATTTACGCAGACTTAAACGTCGGCCTGCGTTCGTTCGCGCAAACGAAATTGTTTAATATTTGATTGAGCTAAAACCATGTTATATACCGAAGAACATCTTGCATTGGCCGAAAGTGCCGCGAAGCTAATAAAGGCTGAAATTAATCCGTTTTGCGACCAGTGGGAGGAAGAGGGTATCTTTCCTGCGCGAGAGGTTTTTAAAAAGTTTGGCCAGCTGGGTTTATTAGGTATTAATAAACCTGCAGAGTTCGGCGGCATGGGTCTGGACTACAGTTATCAGATGGCGTTTACCGAACAACTCGGGCTCATCGAAAGTGCGGGTGTTTCAATGGGGATTGGTGTGCAGACTGATATGGCTACCCCAGCTCTTGCTAAGCATGGCTCAAACGCATTGAGAGAGGAGTTTTTGCGTCCCGCCTTGAGTGGTGACTCGGTTATGTCAATCGCGGTGAGTGAACCACACGCTGGTTCTGACGTCGCCAGCATTAAAACCACCGCGATAAAGGATGGCGATGATTACCTAATAAATGGCACTAAAATGTGGATAACGAATTCCACCCAAGCTGACGTGTTATGCCTACTGGCTAACACGTCTGATGGGCCTTCTCATGTTAATAAATCTCTCATATTGGTCCCGACCGCAACGAAAGGCGTAACCGTTTCTGCCCCACTGAACAAGCTTGGGATGCGAGCTTCTGACACGGCTCAGGTGTTTCTAGATGAGGTCAGAGTTCCTCAAACGTTTTTGATCGGCGATGAGGGTAAGGGGTTTATGTACCAGATGGAGCAATTTCAGGAGGAACGTTTGTACGCAGCGGCAACAAACCTTCTGATGCTGGAACGCTGTATTTCACAAACGATTGACTATGCAAAGGATCGGCAAGCGTTTGGGAAATCTATTTTAGACAATCAAGTGGTTAGATTTACTTTGGCTGAGCTGGCTACAGAAGTAGAAGCTCTTAGAGCATTGGTATACACCGCGACTGCGGAATATGTGGCAGGACGCGATGTGACTACCAAAGCCTCCATGGCCAAGCTTCTCGCTGGGCGTTTGGCGCGTAAAGTGAGTGACTCGTGTTTACAATATTATGGTGGCCAAGGGTTTATGTGGGATAACCCGATTTCTCGAACCTATCGAGACGCGAGGTTGGCCTCGATTGGCGGCGGGGCAGACGAAGTGATGTTGGAGATTATCAGTAAGAAGATGGGAATCTAGCTCTCATTGATCCGGAATGACCTCGCTTCATGGTTCTTGATCAGGTAGTTGTGTTTCGTTTTTAGATAAGTGTGATTATGACCTTTCGCTGTGATAGTGTGCAGCTTGGCCTAGTTCATAAGCGAATATTTTTAAAGGGAAATGCGGTGACAGATCAGGGTAAAAAGCGTCAAAATTTAAAGTTCCTCTGGTTTTTGGGAGGCGCTGTTTATGGCGTATTTTTAAGGTATATTTTTGACGTGCTACCTTCGTCGGTTGAGGGTCCAATGTCGGTTGCCTTTCTCATAGGCACGCCACTTATTGTGGGAGCATTAACCGTCTATGGTCATCGAGGTCCACACCTTAAGGTGTCTCAAATGATCGTTTTGCCTTGGGTTACAACGGGGCTGATGCTAATTGGTACGGCGTTAGCGCTGCTTGAAGGATCGATTTGTATTGCGATTATGTCCCCGTTATTTTTACTTTGCGCAAGCCTCGGTGGCTTAGCCATGGGGGGATGCTTAAAGCTTCTCTCCAAAGATTCAAAAGCCTTACTCTCAGTGGCTTTTCTTCCTTACCTTATCTTGTTCTTCGAGGCGGAGTTGCCGCTGATAGATCGTAATATCGAGATCGTTGAATCGGTTGTTGTGGAGGCAACTCCCAGTGTTATTTGGGAGCAAATATTAACCGCAAAGGAAATAGATGCAGATGAGTTGCCGCTGAGTTTGACACATATTATTGGTGTCCCCAAGCCACTTGAGGGGGTTAATCTGATAGAAGGTGCTCAAGAGGTGCGCTACTCGATCTGGGAACGAGGGGTGAACTTTAAAGCGATCGTCAAGGATCGTAAGGAGAATGAAACCATTTCTTGGACATACCACTTTGATGAAAACTCCTTTCCTAAAGGCTCTATGGATGATCATGTCGCCATAGGAGGAAAGTACTTCGATTTGCATGATACAAGGTTCTCTCTACGCCCACTTAGTGCCACATCAACGAAGTTGACCATCATAGCGAATTATCGCATTACCTCAGCGATCAGTTTTTACGCCATACCCGCTTCAAAGGTGTTGGGTCGAGATTTCGTCAAGACAATTTTAGGGCTCTACAAACACAGAAGCGAGCAAGTAACGGCTTAATTGACTTAGTTTTTCTGTGTCTTGATGGCGGAGCGCTCTACATGAGCTCGGGACGAAGGGAGGTAACCAGACGTTACGTTTTCTTCATTGACCTTTTTTCGTTGCTTTCTTCCTAATTCACCTGAATTGTACTGAGGTGCTTTAATCGAATCTACATTATGGGTCATAGCATCGAAGTGTTTGATGAACTCGGTTGACAGCGTTGAGACGTTTCGAGATTGAGAAGAAAATCTGGCAAGTTCTATTGGGTCTATTGCGGTGCTAAAACAAGCTAATCCATCAAATGTAAAGTGCTCCATAACGTAGCGGTGACTATTTGCAATGATCGCGTCCACCAGTAAATGAGCAAACTCATGTGGTGACGATTCAGACCAAACGATGGTTATGTCACGCTCAATCATTTCTCTAAACATGAATTGATTCTTAGCGTTGCCCTCTACCCGAAGTTGCAGGAGCACGTTTTCGTCCTTTAGTGGCAATATTGCTTGCACTTCTAATTGCCTATTTGCAATCGTGATTCGGTTTAGCGTTTCATGAAGTGAATAAGTTTTCGCACGTATGACCTGATCTCTCACGGTGGTTAGCAAAGGGATATCTTGATGGGTATTAAAAGGCGTTGCTCGAGCGTTAGAGCCATTAAACTTTACCCTAATGTGCTCTCGTAGTTCATGCTCTCGAGCTTTTTGAACAGCCAACAGCGCCGTTTGTATTACTTCTGATGTTGGCATGCTGGGTTCTATTAGCCAGCGCCGTCCATAGACGATTTTCTTTTGCTGTGTGTCTATGTTCTTGGAATCCTTGGCTTTGTGAACGCTATGAGGGTAGTTTTCGCAACCAACAATACCGACCTGTAGGTAAAAGAGTGATTCCAACCGTTGTGCAAATAAAATGAAGCCATCGGGGACGTTAATTTTTAGCACTATTGCTTCAAGTTGATCGAAGCGCCGGCACACCTGCAGGTATTGCTGAGGAACCGCAATGACGGAGTCAAAAATAGTGGCTGAAGGTGCATATTGCAGAGGCCTCTCACCGTATTTAAGGGAATGCTCTTCCGCAATTAAGCAGGCTGTATGATTCGAATTATTGGTCATTCGCAGGTCAGATCGCATTAAACGCCAGTATTAAAATCCATCCTAGTGCGCCCAGTGATGTTATGAAACTAACAAACCTCATGCTACCAATGCCTGCGATATAGAAAATTGCGTGAGAAAAACGTGCACAGACAAACAGCAGAGAAGGATAAACAATAGCGTCTAGGCTCAGCCCAGAAAGTGCGCAGAGCGTTAACGCTGTAACGTACAAAGCCAGGGCCTCCCAGGCATTATGTTGTGCACTGACTATTCGTTGGCCAGCACCGGATAAATCGGCGGACTGAGCACGCGGGTTTTCAATATCAGGTTTGCCGAATTGAATGACTCTGAAGCGTATGGATCCTATCGCGAGCATTAAGGGCAAAAACATGATTACGGTTAGGCTAATTAGGACTAACAACATTGTGGGCTCCTGATTGATGGGTGAAAACAAAGCGCTTGATTGCTCGGTTAGGAATGACTATATTGGTTTTTTTATGAAAGTATAATATAAGGTTTGATATAAAGTGGTTCATAAAAAGACCGGTCTGGATTGGGACAACTATCGTTATTTCCTTGCTGTGGCGCGTGCCACGTCGATACGTTCCGCCGCCATAAAACTGGGGGTGAGTCATTCTACCTTGATTCGAAAACTCGATACGTTAGAGTCCTCGCTCGATACCCGGCTTTTTAACAAAATTGGCCAAAAACTCGTTCTAACGTCAGCTGGTGAAGAAGTGTTTGAAGGGGCCAATGAACTTGAGGAGAGTGTTCAGGGAATTTCAAGAATTGTATCAGGGAGAGACAGCGATTTGAGCGGTATTGTGCGTGTGAGCATGCCAGAAATCTTTGCGCTTCAGCCTGTATTGTTCGACTTAACGCGCTTTAATCAACAGTTCCCTAAAATTAAGTTAGTGATTGATTTGAGTTACGCTAAAGCTGACTTGGGAAGACGTGAAGCGGACATCGCGATTCGTTTGACCAATGAGCAACCATTAGACCTGGTAGGTAGAATGGTCGGGCAATTAAAGATGGGGGCCTATGCGACGCAAGAGCATGTAGATACGTTCAATCCTCAGTCACTTGACTCAAAGTCGAAAATGATAGGTTGGGGGCCGCCGCAGACGTGGGCGCCGAGGCATGGCCTAGATCATTTAGACGCCGTAGGTTTTTTTGACAGCATTCCTTTGCAAATCGAGTTTGCCAAGCAAGGTGTCGGGGTCGCGAGTTTGCCATGTATGATTGCGAACGACGTCCCCGAGCTGGTGATGATTGGCGATAGTATGGAAATGGCTGACATATGGGTTTTATACCACTCTGATTTGCGTCACATGTCTCGAGTCAGAGCGGTACGAGACTTCATTTTTAATGAACTAAAAGATAGCGTCCCCACGACATGATCAGTTAGGAGCATTGTCGAATTTTCTGAGCTCGATTAGGCAAACCCATGTCATTCAGGGCTTCCTAAGTCACACAACAGTCACACAACTAATCTTAGCTCTTCCGCTAAAATTTCAAAGCCGTGCCTCAATTTTTCTTGTGGTTGCGCGTAATTGATGCGGACGCACTCTTGTGTATGTTTCCAGTTGGGGTCGACATCAATGAAAAATTCCTCGCCGGGAATTACGTAAACGTTTCGAGCTTTTAGCCGTTGATAGAGTTCTTGTGAGGTGATGGAAATGCCCTCTATCCAAAACCAAAGAAAAAATGCACCCTCTGGTTTGTGTAAGCGAACCGGTAAGTCTTTAAATATGTCATTGAACAACTCGAGAGCATTCTGTAAGCAAGCATCGTAATGGGGTTTGATGATGTCTCGAGTCAGGTGGCGAATTTCACCAGACTCAATAAGTCGGGTCATGAGTGCCGCGCCAACACTGTTGGGCGCCAATGTGATTATTCCGCTCAAAGCACCTAACGAATGCGTGATGCCCTCATTGGCAATGACAATACCAGTACGGGCGCCCGGAAGCCCCAATTTAGAGAGAGACATACATAGGATTGTATCTTCGTCCCAATTGAGCGTAGTGTTTGAATGAATGACGTTTGGAAATGGTTGCCCATAGGCATTGTCTATTATGAGTGGGACTGCGTGATATTTGGCCAGTTCTTTGAGGCGAGCCAGCTCGTTGTCGCTGACGACATTGCCGGTCGGGTTGGTAGGTCGTGACAAGCAGATAGCGCCTATATCTTCTCCAATTTCCAGTCGATCGAAGTCGACTCTGTATTTGAACTGATTGCCTTCCAAGAGCTCAATTCGAGGCCGGTAGGACTTAAACATATCATCGGTTAAGCCTGCGTCGGCATAGCCTACGTACTCGGGAGCCATCGGAAAAAGAACTTTCTTGGAACTTCCATCGGGCATTTCGCCCGCCAGTAAATTAAACAGATAGAAGAAACTGTTTTGGCTGCCGTTGGTTAGTGAAATATTTTTGGGAGAAATTGACCACCCAAATTCAGTGTTCAAATATCCGGCTAGAGCCGACCTAAACGCTTGTTCTCCGCTGGGTCCATCATAGAGGCCTAACATTGACTGAAAGTGGCCGGACTCTATTAGATGCTGCATCTCATTTTGAAACAGTTCTTGTGCGGCAGGTATACCTGCCGGGTTGCCACCACCGAGCATGCATAAATCAGGGTGTTGAGAAGCATTCGCGTGCCCTAGATCGGTCATTAATTGACCAATGCCTGATTGGCGAGTGAACTTTTCGCCGAACTTAGAATACGTCATGAGCGTTATTACTTAGGATGGTTTACGAGGTTAATTGGCTGGCCGGCAACAAATGCGTCAATGTTATTAGCGACGGTATTCACTAGGTAGTGCATTGCTTGTTCACTGGCCCAAGCGATATGAGGGGTAATCAGAGCATTGGGTAAATGCGCGACTGAAAGAAGGCCTTTGTTATTGGCTGGCGGTTCGTGTTTGAGAACATCAAATGCGATACCGGCAAGCTTGCCTTGGTTTAGTGCCGTTACAACCGCTTGCTCATCAGCAATGCCGCCTCTTGCGGTGTTTATCAATATAGACTGGTCTCGCATTAGAGCAATTTCGGTGCCGCCAATCAAGTGTTCTGTTGACGGGTTATAATCGCAATGAATACTCACAACGTCTGATTGGGCGAGGAGCTCATTGAGAGAAACCTGTTGAGCGAAAGCGTGTGATTTAGTTGACCGAGAATTAAACAGTACGCTCATCCCCAACGCGTGGGCTTTTTCTGCTACTGCTAATCCAATTTCACCCAGACCGACCAAGCCGATAGTCGCGCCAGAGAGGTCTTGAAAGGGGGCCCCAAACAGGCAAAAGTTGTTCGACCTTTGCCACTCCCCATTTGCAACACTGTGTTTATAGCGAAGAATCTGTCGTTGTAAAAGGAGAGCGGATCCAATTACGTGCTCCGAGACCGTTGTGGCCGCATAACTTGGAACATTTGACACACCGATGCCGCGATCAGAGCACGCTTGCGTATCCACAACATTGTAGCCGGTCGCGGTAACGCAGACATGCTTGATTGACGGGCATGCGTCTAGCAGACGTGCTGTCACGTTTGCCTTGTTGACTACCAATATATCGGCTCCCATTGATCTTTCCGCAGCTTGCGCTTGAGTGGTGTGTTCGTAGTTTATCCACTCGCAGCTTGCTTTGGGGGAGGGTATCTTTATTCGGGGAGGAATTCCTCCTCGATCTAAGAAAACGATCTTTAATGGTGTGTGGTTATTATTCATCGAAGTATTGTAAATGAATTCGTTGTGATTGGTTTGCGAGTCAAAATTACGTAAACTCTATTGTCTGATAATTATGAGCGAATTTAGCAGCATTCTATTCGCAATACTCACATTGTAGGTTTGGAGGAATCGTGAGCCAACAACTAATCATTGCCTTAGATCAAGGCACCACCAGCTCAAGGGCTGTGTTATTTAATCATGAAGCTGAACTGGTTGATGTTTCACAACGTGAGTTTGAACAACATTTTCCAAAACAAGGATGGGTTGAGCACGATGCAAATGAAATTTGGGAGTCCCAGTTTGGCGTATTGCAAAGGTTAGTAGCGGCTAATCAACTCACGCCTTCTGACATTGCGGCAGTAGGGATCACCAATCAGCGTGAAACAACCGTGGTGTGGAATAAAAAAACAGGTGAGCCAGTCTACAATGCGATCGTATGGCAAGATCGCCGAACTGCCGCACGTTGTGACGAAATCAGTGCGGCTGGCTGGAAAGAAAGAATTCAAGAGAAGACGGGGTTGGTCATTGACGCCTATTTTTCGGCCAGTAAAATTGAATGGATTCTCAACAATGTGTCCGGTGCGCGTGAGCTCGCTGATGCGGGAGAGTTGCTTTTCGGTACAGTTGATACTTGGATCATATGGAAGCTTACCGAAGGGGCCGTACACGCCACCGATCCTAGCAACGCCGCTCGTACGATGTTGCTCAATATTAATTCGGGAGAGTGGGATGAAGAGCTGATTGAGCTGTTTGGAATTCCGTTCTCTATGCTTCCTGAGGTTAGAGACAGTTCTGGCGATTTTGGATACTTGAGTTTTCAAGGGCAAGAAGTACCTATTTCTGGCGTGGCGGGTGATCAGCAGGCTGCGTTATTTGGCCAAACCTGTTTTGAAAAGGGGATGGCAAAGAACACGTATGGAACTGGGTGTTTCATGTTAATGAATACTGGGGCTGAGCGAGTCGATAGTAATTCTGGCTTGTTGAGCACCATAGCTTGGTCGATCGATGGAAAGATAACTTATGCACTTGAAGGCAGTGTCTTTATAGCTGGTGCCGCCGTTCAATGGCTACGTGACGAACTTGAATTCATAGAGTCCGCGAGCGATTCCGAAGCCTTGGCGCTTAGAGCTAACCCTGAAAGTGACGTTGTTGTTGTACCGGCATTCGCTGGTCTGGGTGCACCTTATTGGGATATGTACGCACGCGGTGCTATTTTCGGGTTAACTAGGGATTCTGGTCGTCCAGAAATAGCTAAAGCCACCTTACAATCACTGGCCTATCAAATATATGATGTATTGCAAGCAATGCAAAAAGACAGCGGAATAGAGTTAAGCCAGCTCAATGTGGATGGAGGAGCGATAGCTAACGACTTTTTGGCTCAATTCCAAGCCGACGTGCTGCAAAAAACGGTCACTCGCCCTAAAGTATTAGAATCTACGGCGCTGGGGGCAGCCTATTTGGCGGGATTAAAGGTAGGCTATTGGAAAGTAGAAGATCTTATGTCAGTACGTGAGGTGGAACGAGAGTTTAGTCCAGCCCTGGCGCAGGATAAAGTTGCGCATTTGCTTAAGCGTTGGCATAAAGCGGTAGAGCGCTCAAAACAGTGGGTGGATATTGATGACTAGTAAACAAGCGGATGAAGAAATCCAAATGCAGGATCTGCAGATTAAAGTTGCGTTTCTGGAGGATTCGTTGACTAAACTGAGTGATGAGTTTTTCGCTCAACAGAAAGAGTTAAACCAGTTGTCACTGACGGTAGGGGCATTAATTGATAAACTAGCCAAGTCTCAAGACAGTGAGTCTCAAGGTGAGTTCGAGGTCGAAGAGCGACCTCCGCACTATTGATGTTTGCTGTTTTTTCTTTCTCAATTACGTTAGATTTTCTAAAATTTCAATAACGTGGTTGACACAAATGCAAACACTGTATAAATTACCAGTTGTGTTGATGTCGACACAGGTGAGATTTAGTTTACTTCTCATTATTCATAAAACAAAAATTAACCGTACCTATTTTCGGAGATAGCAATGGATGATAATAAGCAAAAGGCTTTAGAAGCTGCTTTAACTCAAATTGAGCGGCAATATGGAAAGGGCTCCGTAATGCGCATGGGCGACTCCAAAGTGGGTGAGGGCATTGAAGCTATTCCTACCGGATCCCTAGGGTTGGATATCGCTCTTGGAATAGGTGGTTTACCGAAAGGGCGTATTGTAGAGATTTATGGCCCCGAGTCGTCGGGTAAAACAACGTTAACATTGCAAGTGATTGCTGAAGCGCAGAAAATGGGAGGCACGGCCGCATTTGTTGATGCTGAGCATGCGTTGGACCCTCAGTATGCTGCTCGATTGGGCGTTGATGTTGAAAATCTTTTAGTATCTCAACCTGATACTGGCGAGCAAGCGTTAGAAATCACTGATATGTTGGTTCGCTCTGCGGCGGTTGACGTTCTTGTAATTGATTCGGTGGCGGCGTTGACGCCAAAAGCTGAGATTGAGGGCGATATGGGGGATTCTCACATGGGATTGCAGGCCAGGCTCATGTCTCAAGCTCTTAGAAAACTGACGGCCAACATTAAAAAAGCAAATACACTGGTCATCTTCATTAATCAGATACGGATGAAGATTGGCGTTATGTTTGGTAACCCAGAAACCACCACGGGTGGTAATGCGCTAAAGTTCTACTCTTCAGTACGTTTGGATATACGGCGTATTGGAGCAATTAAGAAAGGAGATGAAATATACGGGAATCAGACTCGCGTTAAGGTTGTGAAGAATAAAGTGGCTCCTCCATTCAGACAAACTGAGTTTGATATTCTGTACAATGAGGGTATTTCTCGTGAAAGTGAACTTATTTCACTAGGCGTGGATAACGATATCGTTGAGAAATCGGGCGCCTGGTACAGTTACGATGGAACAAGAATCGGACAAGGTAAGGACAACGTCCGTGAATATTTGAAACAACACCCCGATACGGCAAATGAAATAGAAGCTAAGATACGAGCCGCCTTGGGAATAGGGGAAGACTCTGCGGCGAAAGAAGAAGCCGAGAAAGAGAAAAAGAAAGAAGCAAAGAAAGAGACTAAAAAGTAAACCTAGCATTACCAGCATCACACGTTAAGATTGTGTGATGTGTTTGTAATAAGCTGTTTAGAGAGCCAAGTGATGATGCGTACCGCGTTTAAACACTTGGCTTTTTCGTTTTGATGGTCGCAAATTGAATTTGATGCTTTTCAAAATCGATAAATGTTCATTTTTAATGTAAGTTGCGCTTTAGTGACAACAACTTAATTATTTTATAATTTTCAATGAACGGATCTTCACTGCATGCACTCGGGGTTCTTAGTGCAAGGTGTTTTAGTTTTGCTCCATTTAAAACACTGATAGCGTTTGGCTTGATGTTGTTAGGGAGCTTTACGTCCGGCATAGGGCTTTTGATGATTATTCCTCTATTGAGTGTTGCCGGAGTGGACCTTGGTGCAGGCAATGACTCAGGATTGATCGCGAAGTTTGGTGCACTCACACAGCGTTTAGATATCGATCTTACGTTAGAAGCTGTTTTGCTGATTTACGTGGCTTTGATTAGTTTTATGGGGGCAATAAACTACGCCAACTCGGTATTGTCTGCTTCGCTTCAAAGAAGTTTTATATTGAGCTTACGCGCCTCTACGTCCTCTGCACTTTTTTACACTAAGTGGCGGTTCTTAAACCGGAACCACATGTCAGACTTCATGCGTCTGCTGACGAATCAAATACAGGTAACGTCATCGATGCTATACGTCTTGCTGGGGCTAGTGAGCGGCCTGATACTTGTGAGCGTTTACGTTTGTTTTGCCTTGGTGCTATCAATGAAATTGACGTTGTTAGCCATGTTCTTTGGCTTATTGTTGATTTTAATTAATTGGCCGTTTACGAAGTACATTCGTGCGAGTGGTGAGAAGCAGCTTCTCGCGGCAAAGGAATCACACCGAGCGATTTTTGAAAACGTATCCAGTCTTAAAATTATTAAAAGTTACGCTGCAGAAAATAGGTTTTTAGAATATTTAGCATCGACTAATAAAGAGGCTGAGGTTCAACAGGTAAGAATCTCGAAGTTCAATTCTTTGACCGTACTGATCAATTCCGTTGGTGCAGCGACAATCTTCGCGTTGCTGTTTTACAGTTCAATTAGATGGTTTGACGTTCCATTGGCAAACTTGTTAGCTTTGTTATTTATATTTTCTAGACTCATGCCGCAGATTACTGGCCTTCAAAATAAGGTGCAAATACTGACCCATAAGGGACCGAGTTATCTGGATTTATTAGAAAGAATAAACGAACTAGATGATTGGGCTGAAGATGCGTTGATTTCTCAGTCTCAACCTCAGGCAAACGCTTTCTCAGGAGTAGAGATGAAGAACAATATTGTTCTTGATAACGTTAGCTACCACTATATGGATGGCGTTGGAAACGCGTTCAGCTCGGTCAGTGCTGTTATAGAGCGAAATCAGACAGTTGCCATTGTGGGTCCATCAGGAGTCGGAAAGTCTACCCTGGCCGACATTCTCGCTGGGTTGATTGATCCGACAGAGGGCCAAATGTTAGTGGATGGTCAGCCGCTGGAAGAGCTAGGAGCATTGTCTTGGCGCCAACGAGTAGCCTATGTCACACAAGAGGTCTTCTTATTTCACGACACAGTAAGAGCAAACCTGTCGTGGGTTTGCACGCCTCAACATGGTGGTTCTGAAGCTGATCTCGATGGCCGAATTTGGAAAGCGTTGAAATCAGCCGCGGCTGACAGGTTCGTGCGTGAACTGCCGCATGGGCTCGATACACAAATCGGTGATAGGGGCGTCAAGCTTTCGGGTGGGGAGCGTCAAAGGCTCTCCTTAGCTCGAGCTATTTTATCAGAGCCTGATTTACTCATTCTTGATGAAGCGACGAGTTCTCTGGATCGAGAAAATGAACTGAAAATAAGAGATTCGCTTCGAGAATTGGACGGTAAGCTCACCATAGTCGTGATTGCGCATAATGAAACGACCATAGAACACGTTTCACATCGAATAGAATTGGGTTAAGTTTAATAAAAATAATAATAGGTTGGACATTTTGATGGATAAGGTTCAAATAGTTTTTGTAACACTGATTGCCTATAAAGTTCTTTTGGTGGGTATCGGTTTCTGGGCATCTAAACGTACGAAGGATGGTGATGATTTTTTCTTAGGTGGACGGGGCTTAGGCCCTGTAGTGGCTGCATTGAGCTATTCTTCTAGTGCGGCATCAGCGTGGGTTTTACTTGGACTGACCGGAATTTCATATGCTTTTGGCATTTCAACTATTTGGGTTGCCTTAGGGTCAATTTCATCAATGTTTGTTACGTGGTTCTGGATTGCTCCGCGGCTTATGTCATTCAGTCGGGAATATGATCATATTACGTTAACCGAGGTAGTGGCTCATGATTCCGATGGCCCCATTCGAACGAATATCGTTCAGGTTTCCTCATTTATTATTGTCGCGTCTTTTGTGTTTTATGTGGCTGCCCAATTTCAGGGCGCGGGAACTACCTTTGCTTCGACATTCGATATTTCAATGACGAGCAGCATTGCTTTAGGTGCGTTTATCATTATGGTTTATACCTTATTAGGCGGATTTTGGGCTGTTAGTTTGACTGATGCGGTGCAAGGCATGTTGATGGTGGTCACCGCATTGTTTATGCCCATTGCGGCTTATATGGCCGTCGGTGGAATCGATGGTCTTGCGCACGCGCTAGCCTTAAGCAATGTTGAGAGTCACTTTAGTTTGACCGCTGGTAATGTTGGTCTATTTGCTTTGGGGCTCGTGCTTGGTGGGCTGGCCATTGGATTCGGCACGTATGGCCAGCCACACCTGATGGCTCGGATAATGGCTTTGAAAGATGAGCAAGCATTAAAGCAGGCCAGAATCATCACCATAGTTTGGTACCTGATCGTGTTTTTAGGAATGTGGTTTGTTGGCTTTGTGGGCCAAATACTCTATCCCGGCTTGGAGAATTCAGAGAAAATCTTTTTCGTCATGTTAGATGGGCTTTTTCACCCAGTCGTCAGCGCCATTTTTCTGGCGGCAGTGCTATCAGCAATTATGTCAACCGCGGACAGTCAGCTTTTGTCTGCAGCGGCGTCGATCTCGAATGATCTTGGGTTTGGTGGATCGGGTAATAGACGAATCCTATTTGTGTCTAGAATGACAATCATTGCGCTTGTGGCGGTATCCGTTCTTGTTGCAATATATTTGCCTGATAAAATTTTCAGCCGAGTGCTTTTTGCTTGGATGGCGTTGGGTGCCGCATTTGGGCCCACTCTATTCGCTAGACTGGCAGGGTATCGTTGCAGTTCGGTTGGCGTGTTATCGTCAATCATACTTGGTTTTACATTGACCGTTGCATTGTCTTTTACGCCCAATGCCCCCGGTGACATCTTAGAGCGCTTACTCCCATTTACGGTTGCTTGTTTGCCTTTATGGTTGACGAGCCGGCGTTAGGTTTGGGCGATCAAAAGAATCTTGTACTGTTAATTAAAACAGTGTATTTTCCATGTTTCATGAGTAAAAGTATGTGCTGATATGAAAATCCTAAAACCAGCAAATGGGCAGTCGCGAAAAGACGAGGACTTGGCTGAACGGATACTGGATTCGGCTTCTAAATCAAGAAGCACGCTTCAGAGTGATTTAAAAAAAGCCTTTACGATTTCGGCTGAAGAAGCTGCAAAGGCTCAGGTGGCTAACATTGAGGATGATTCTGCGCTGAGCCCACATTTAAATGGGCGTGGTGGAGTTGCAGTCAAGCGAAGGCCCAAACGGTCAGTTCGGGATGTCGAAGCGGTAGATCATGTTTCGTTAAGTGAGGAAGTTAAATTGGAGAGTACGGCAAGCAGATCCGTTTGCCGTGATGAGAACGAAGGAGTAGTCTCTGGTCAACCGACTAACTCAGAATATAAAGAGGCATTGCATAAAGCGATTCATCTGTTATCAATGCGTGAACACAGTGTTAAAGAACTCGAAACTAAGCTTTCTGCAAAATATGATACCGCCGATGTTGTATTGCAAGTCATCGACTTTCTTTTAGAAAATGACTATGTATCAGATTCACGGTTTGCCGAAGCGTTTGTTCGTTCGCGATCAAATAAGGGGCAAGGGCCTATTAAGATAAGTGCTGATTTGAGAAGCAAGGGTGTGGCTTCGCATCATATAGATGAATATTTGGATAATGGATCTGCGATTTGGTTCGATATTGCCGAACAACTTTACTCGAAAAAGTACGGTTCATTGGAGATAAGGGACCATAAGACTTGGTCAAAATGTGCTCGATTTTTACAAAGTCGTGGTTTTACTATGGATCACATACAAAGCACTGTTCCGCAGATTCAATGGGATTGATCTTGATTGAATGGTGTTAACGGTTTTCTGACAATCGGTTTTTGTGATTGATTATTTATCCTTAGCAGTGGCCAGGTAATTTAATACACCACTATAAGGTATCGTGATGATATCGGAATACCGTCGATATTCAATCAAGAGCGCCGTGATTACTTGAGGAGTAGAGGAGAGTTACGTAATCACGACGCTTTGAATTTCGTTTTAGGCTTGGCTTGTTTGCTAAAATAATCGTATCTCTTGTATTCGCTAAATTGGTTGTCTAGCGTTGGTCGTGCGGATGCAGTGGGTAACGCGCATGGAGTATTGGCAATCGATCATCGAACTTGCATAAGATTGTAGTAAGCTGAAAAGGCGCACATGCTTAGGGTTTTCCCTAACATAGGTTGCTAACTCTCAATGTTGGCTCTTAGGCGCCTCAAATCAATCTCTTTTTTGTTCAACTCTAGGCGCCTTTGTTCAATCAGAATGCGTTGTTCTTCTATCAAGAGTTGTTCGTTGACTAGTTGCTCAAATTTCGATGTTGATGTCTGAGAGTTGTTATCGATCACTGCCGCAGTGGCGGGCGAGGAGCCTGTTGTTATTAACGTTTCTTTGGGGCTGTGATTGCTTTTGGCAATCTTTGTGGTTGTATCATTTGGCTTAAGGTTACACAGCGTACGCGCTAGTTCGTATTTATTGTGCGAGCACTGATTTGGGTTTTCCTCTGAACACCACTGCTCGCTTGCACTTGAATTCTGTTCCATGCCTCGCAAATTGCGCCGCACAATACGTTGTTTTTTTAGCCTACCTGCGCACTTAATGCCAACCTGAGTAAATGCGTATCCATCTTTGTGAATTACCTTTTCCAGCAACATGGAGTCGACTTTTGCGTAGGCTGAACTTGGTAGGATAATTGCCAGTGCAAGGTTGAATAGATGAATTTTCATATGCTTCATGATAAGCCCTTGGTTGATTTATGAAAGAGTATGTAGCCCTTAGGGCTGGTGCCCTAAAATTTAGGAACGCCCCGAAAACATGGTGTTGAATATGTCACCGCCTGCGCTTCAATACGCGGGCATTTACGGATAAAAAGAACCTTGCTCAACGGAAGGAGAAGGCATTGAGCAAGGCTGAATACGTCTGTATTAACAGCGTATATCAAAGCATTTACATTATTTAGGTGTTGCGTCAACGCTTATGTGTTCTCCTATTAGGCTGTAAATAGTCAAAAAGACTATATAACATATGTTCATACAGTTGCGACGTGCTGTCAATCTAATTTGGCGATTTTGGAAGCATAATATCGTTCGCCAAAAATATCTTATGTTCTTTTTGACTATTATGCTTGACAGTTATATTGCTGATAAATATAGTCAATATGACTACATTGTGGAGTTTGGCTCTAAGGCATCAAGTTTTGCCAATTGAGATTACTAAACATTCGTTTAGTCACAATGAAAGAGGAGTGGATGTGGGAGGTGGCTGGGTTAATCGCGTAGCAAGCGATCTCTCTAAATCATGTTAAGAAACCGTTCAATCAGGTATCAAAGATGGCAAAAATTAGAACAAACAGTATTGATCGTAGTGTGAAGAATAAAGGACCGGAGTTAAGGCGTAGCTTGATTTCTCTTTGTGTTTTAGCGGCTTCATCGGGGGTTATAGCGCAGGAAGATATTCAGACTAACGTGCAAGATGACGCCGTTCTCGAAGAGGTGACGGTGTTCGGTACAAAGATAAACTTAGGTCGAGCGCAGGATATCAAACGCAATTCAGATACGGTGGTCGATGCCATTTCTGCTTCGGATATCAACTCACTGCCTGATAAGAGCGTGCTCGAAGCAATACAACGATTGCCGGGTGTTTCGATTGAGCGCTTTGCAGCATCAAATGACGCTGATCACTATTCAGTCGAAGGCTCAGGGGTAGTTATTCGAGGGCTAACTCAAACGCGCAGCGAATTTAATGGCCGCGATGCATTTGCAGCAAATAATGATAATGGATTGAGCTTTCAGGATATTCCTCCAGAATTAGTAGGCGGTGTGCAGTTAGTTAAGAATCAAACAGCATCGATGATTGAAGGCGGGGTTTCTGGCACGATAAACATACTGACGCGAAAACCATTTGATAGTGATGAGCCTTTTGCTGCCTTTACCGCCAAAGCCAGTTATTCAGATCAAATAGACGAAGTTACGCCAGCTCTGTCTGGAACGTATGGCAATCGTTGGGAAACCGATTCCGGCGAATGGGGGCTGTTATTTAATGCTTCGACTGCAAATTTGAAGTCGCGCGCAGATGGTGTGCAGCTATATAACCATTATCAGCGAGGAGCGGGAGGCGATACGGTTGTTTTTGGCAATGAAGATCAACAGGTATTTGTCCCGCAAGGGGGGAATGTTCGTCGTCAAGATTTTGATCGTGATCGTACCGGTGGTGCTTTGACGGTTCAATGGCGTAGCCCTAGTGAAGCCACTGAGGTGACCGCCGAATACATTTATTCAGATTCTGAAATTAATTGGGAAGAGCGATCTATAGAGTACCCAGACCAGCCATTTTCCGTAGGTCCTGGGCAGGGAACCCCGTTGGCGCAACCGTTTCAGGGTACATCATTCACCTATGGTGCAGACGGTTTTTTCGAGTCAGGGATTTTGTCTAATGGTGGTGGTAATGGCGGTGGTCGATATTTGAGCTACTCAAGAGATAATCGTGAGAGCTCGAATATTCAAGATCTCTCGATCGAAATTAAACACGAGCTAAGCGATCGGCTCTCTATTTCGGGAGGATTGCAATTTATTGATGCTGATTTCCAACAATTGGATATCAGCGCAATGTATAACTTTTATTCTGAGCTATCATTGAACGCGGGGCAAAGCATCCCTCGCTTAGACTTTTTGGGGCAGGGCACAAATAGTGGATTATTAACCGACCCCTCTGCTTTCTATTTTCGCTCAGCGATGGATCACGCTGAAGACGATGAAGCGGATAGCGTTGCGGCGAATATTGATTTGGAACTCCAGTTTGAGGATGACTTTCTTGAAAGTTTGGAAGTGGGTTTGCGGGTTGCCGATCGAGAAAATACGATCCGTGAATCAGCATATAACTGGGGCGCTGTTTCGGAGTCTTGGGCAGGAGGTACAACCACAGTGGACCAGATAATTCAGCGCGACGCAACGTTGGTTGAATCCTTTGGTTTTGATGACTTTTCTAATGGAGACCAATTTAATGGCCAGCAGGAATTTATCTTCCCGTCTTTAGATTTAGTTGATGTTAACAATTACGATTCATTTTTTGCCCGAATCGACCCGTTTAGAAGCTCGGGTTCCAATTGGAGATCGCTTGCTAACCGTAGTGGCGTGATTGAAGGATCATTGTTTTTACCTACCGAGGTGGCCGTTTCTAAATTATCAAACCAAGCTGCTTACGCTCAATTGAACTTCAGTAGTGACAAGTTTGCGAAACGTTTTGGCGGAAATATTGGTCTTCGTTACGTGAGTTATGACTGGGATTTAACAGGTGGAGTAAGCTACCCTAACCCCGTGTCCAGTAATCTCTTAGCATTTATTTCTGCCGATGACGTTGCCTTTACGTCAAATGGAGGAGATGTCCAAGAAAGCACGGTCGATGACAGCTATTCTAAGTTGTTGCCCAGTTTTAATCTGAAGGTCGAACTCAGTGATGATGTGATTGCGCGGTTCGCGTACTCTAAAGCGGTGTCCTTGCCTGACTTGCGAGACAAAAGAAACTCTTTACAGATCGGGCGTGAGCTTATCGTTGAGCGAGTGGATCCAAACGATGTTAGTTCACCGGTTGTTGGCGCAAGAATTAATGGGTACTCGGCAAGTGGCGGTAACCCTGCATTAAACCCGATTGAGTCGGATAATTTTGACTTGTCGCTGGAGTGGTACTTCGCCGACACGGGCTCGTTGACGGCTTCGTTGTTTCATAAAGATGTAGAAGGCTTCTTTAGATTTGGTCCAAGTTCAATCCAGATAGAAAATAATGGGGTGACCAGAGACGTTTTGATTAATGGGCCGGTTAATGGAGAGGATGCGACCATTAAAGGATTTGAACTAGCTTATACGCAGTTTTATGACAATTTGCCCGCGCCGTGGAATGGGATTGGAGTCCAATTTAATTACACCTACATTGATAGTGACGGCAACTCATCTTCTGAAAATGCATTAACGCCTGAAGGAGGTCAAGTATCTAATAATTTAGGCGTGTTTGATGGTCTTCCGCTTGAAGGGCTGTCCGAAGATACGATGAATTTAGTGTTGATGTACGAGGCTGGCCCTGTGTCTGCGCGGATTGCTTATAACTACCGTTCGGAGTACTTACTGACAACGCGCGACGTGATAACTTTTGCACCTAACTTTTCTGGCTCTACTGAGCAAGTGGATGCGAGTTTTAGTTATCAACTTACGGACAACCTAAAAATAGGCTTAGAAGCGAATAACTTAACGAATGCGACCAATGAGCTGTTTTCAGTTGTGAATCAAGATTTGTTGCTGGCGCCGCGGTCTTATTTTGTAAACGATCGACGTTATTCTGTCACTCTCTCGGGAAGCTTCTAAGTAGATTAGCTAGAGGCTGGACCGTCACGCACTTGCGAGCGTGACGGTCTTAATCTAATTGATCATTAATTTAGCGTGAACAATTGCAATGGCTTAGCTAGGCCGATGTTTGTTTAGCTATGTCTGTGTACGGTGAGCGGGTGGAAAATAGTCAATGAGTTCGTTTTTCGGAGAATTAGGGCAGGTTTCAGAGTTTGAATGCCATGATAGGGCAGACTTTTCTAATGATGTTCTAAAGAGTAATACGCCGATGGTGCTCAGAGGTTTCGCCCGCCAATGGCCGGCGGTTTCAATTGCTGAACGTTCCGATGCGGATTTTCACCAATACTTGCGCTCGCAAGCCTTAGAAACGGAAGTCATTGTTTTTTCTTATAACGAAAATAACAACGGCAACCTTGCTTATACCAAAGACCTATCAGCGTACGCATTTCAATCGAGCAAGGTGCCTTTTACCACTGCATTGGACGACATATTCAGTGCCCGAAACAACGACTCATCTAAGCATTATTGTGGTTCGGTTCCGGTCAGTGGTTGTCTTAGTGAGTTTAAAAAAGATCATGCTGTCTCATTTCTTGATTCTACGATTGAGCCTCGTATCTGGTTGGGCAATGCATCAAAAGTATCGGCTCATTATGATGTGTCCGACAACATTGCGTGTGTTGTTTCAGGGAGTAGAAAATTTACCTTGATACCTCCAGATCAAATTTCCAATCTTTATGTAGGACCGATTGACTTCAATTTAGCTGGTCGTCCGGCCTCTCTCGTAGACTTGGATCAACCGGATCTAAAAAAGTATCCTCGAATCAAAGAGGCTCTTAGCGTTGGGCTCCAAACTCAACTGTATCCGGGAGACGCAATTTTCATTCCCACGCTTTGGTGGCATCAAGTGGAATCGATTGGCGACTTTAATTGTCTCGTAAATTATTGGTGGTCAAAGACGAACAACAATGCCAGTGAAGCCTATGAGGCACTTATTCATGGGCTATTAACGATCAGTGGCATGCCTGAGGCTCAAAGAATGCAGTGGAGATCGTTTTACGATCACTATGTGTTCCGCTTAAATGGTGATCCTGCTGAACATATACCAGAACATAAACGGGGCGTGTTAGGAAATAGGACGCCTGAGATTAACAAAAAAATAAAACAGTTTCTGTTTCGCTCAATGTCTTCCAAGCATTAATGCCAAATCAGAACAGACACAGACTATGAAATTAGATAGACGAAATTTTCTAATCGCCGCTTCGACAGCAACTATGGCCACTAGAATAAAAGCCGAGGTCATTAAAGAGTCAATACAAAAGCATGGCCTAGCAGATGCTTTTGTCGGCGATTATCATGTGGGCGCCGCCGTCAGTACCGACACGATACTGTCGGAAGATAAACCAACGCTTAAATTACTTGAACGAGAGTTCAGTTCGATAACGGCCGAAAACTGCCAGAAATGGGAAGAGGTTCATCCTAGCGAAGATAGTTGGAATTGGAGCGCATCAGATAAGTTCGTTGATTTTGGAGAACAAAACAACAAACACATTCTGGGCCATGCGTTGGTTTGGCATTCACAAATACCAAGTTCCGTTTTTCAGGATAAAGCTGGCGATACAGTTTCGGCCTCAGTGCTCAGACGTAGAATGGAAAACCACATTGGAACCTTAGTCGGTCGCTACAAAGGGCGGGTTCATACGTGGGACGTGGTGAACGAAGCGGTCAGCGATGATGGCTACGATGATTGGCGGCCTAGCGCTTGGTTTCAAATCTTGGGCAATCGTTATATGGAGGAGGCGTTTAATCTTGCTAGGCAGGCCGACCCAAATGCCGAACTATTGTACAACGATTACAATATGCATTATCCACAGAAACGGGAGTTTTTAGTGGGCGTATTTAAAGACTATCTCGATAGGGGGGTGCCATTAGACGGTGTGGGGTTCCAGGCGCACTATATGTTGGATGATCCAGAACTGGAGCAAATTGAGAAATCAATTGACGCCTACTCTGCGTTGGGTCTACCCATACATATTACTGAACTGGATGTCGACGTTTTACCGAAGGCGTTTGAATACATGGGAGCCGAGATTTCCACCAACTTTGAATACTCGGACAAACTAAACCCATACCCCACAGAGTTACCCGATATTCTTCAAGAGAAGCTCGCCAGCCGATACGAAAAACTATTCGGTCTTTTCTCTAAACATCAAGATCGTATTAAACGCGTTACCTTATGGGGAGTAAGTGATGCTGATTCCTGGAAAAATAACTGGCCAGTTCGCGGAAGAACCAATTATCCGCTTTTGTTTGATAGGCAGCTAAACCCAAAGCTGGCCTATACGCGTTTAATGAATCTGAAAAGGTAATGGTTTTCTGACGAGTCATCTTATATAGTCTAAATGACATTTAGATTGATTGTTTTTTATTCTGGTTAGTAAACGGTTTTACCGTTTTCCAGCCCTCTATTTTTACAGCAGTAACTTAAAAATGAATATTTCCGTTTCAACCAAAATTAGTAATCCAATCCTGCCAGGGTTTAACCCCGACCCTTCCATTGTTCGTGTCGGTGAGGACTATTATGTAGCAACGTCGACGTTCGAATGGTTCCCTGGTGTTCAGATCCACCATTCAAAAGATCTCGTTAATTGGCGGCTGGTTTCTCGACCGTTGTGTCGAGAAGATCAATTAAATATGACTGGTAATCCAGACTCTTGCGGGATATGGGCTCCTTGCCTTTCGTATAGCGATGGCTTGTTCTATTTGATTTATACCGATGTTAAGAGGTTTGATGGCATCAAAGACCCGCATAATTATCTAACGACATGCTCCACCATCGACGGTGATTGGTCTGAGCCCGTTTACCTAAATAGCAGTGGTTTTGATCCATCTTTGTTTCACGATGAAGATGGGCGTAAATGGTTGCTGAATATGGTTTGGGATCATCGGCCAAATCGAAACCCGTTTGGTGGAATTTTCCTGCAGGAGTTTGATGTGGAGAAACAAGCGTTGGTCGGCTCTATTACAAATATTTTTTCAGGCACTCATATGGGGCTGACCGAGGCGCCTCACCTTTATAAACGAGCAGAGTACTACTATTTGCTGACGGCGGAAGGTGGTACTGGGTATGACCACGTGATGACCTTGGCCAGATCAAAATCAATCTCAGGTCCATTCGAGGTGGACCCGAATGGCTACTTGCTTACGGCGAAAGAGAATCCAAGCCTATACTTACAGCGCGCTGGACACGGAGATATCGTTGAAACGCCTGAAGGTGATGTCTACGTTGTGCATTTATGTAGTCGTCCGCTGGCTACGATTAGGCGGAGCCCAATGGGGCGCGAAACGTCCATTCAACGTGCTGATTGGTCTGAGGACGGCTGGCTTCGAATAAGAGGAGGTGGCAACGAGCCGTCTTCTGAGTGGGATACGACACTGCCGTTGCACCCTTGGCCCAGTTCGCCGATTAGAAATGACTTTGACACTTCAGATCTACCGATGGATTTTCAGTGGTTGAGGACGCCTCACGCCCATGAATTATTCAGTTTGAGCGAGCGACCAGGCTTCCTTAGATTGTTTGGCAAGGAGTCGGTAGGCAGTTTGTATCGGCAGGCGCTGGTAGCTCGACGACAACAAGCGTTCTCGTATCGAGCTGAAACCAAATTAGAATTCCAACCAAAGAGCTTTTTACATATGGCTGGATTGATAAATTACTACAATGCACATAAGTACCACTATTTGTTTGTGTCTTTAAACGACAATGGACAGCGACAGATAGCAATACAAAGCTGCCAAGGAGATGTTAGCGAAACTTTTGAGTTCCCGTTGAGTGATACTTCATGTGACTCTTTTACTAACGATGAAGGAGCCATTACGATCCATTCTCAAGGAGCCATCTTTTTGCGATGTGAGGTTATCGACGAGCGACTTACCTATTATTGGTCGGAAGACGGCGAGGTGTGGAACACAATCCCGCTTGTACTTGATAACAGCATCGTCTCTGATGAAGCAGGGAAGGGAGAAGGAGCGAGTTTCACCGGTGCGTTTGTTGGCATGTGCTGCCAAGACTTAGAATCAAATACCGTATACGCTGACTTTGATTATTTCGACTATCAAGAGCACTAACTATTGATACGTGAGTAAAGAACGTAGCGTCTGTTGTTAACGAACAAGTTAGTGATAGACGCTCGATCTGTAGGGTGACAAGTCGTAAACCACAGCGTCTACAAATATCACCGTGAACCTGTTCTCGATTATCAGTACGCCATGAGGGGCATTACTCAGAGCTCAAAGACGAATCCTTTAGTTTTTAGTTTCCGATAGACCTTTTCATCAAATCGGTATAAGTTCGCGGCTCGGTGAGCGACGCCTACTTGTTTTTCTTCTAACGGTACTAATAGCTGCATCTTCTTCATTTTTCGGCGGAAGTTCGGCTTGTCGACACGTGTCTCTAAAATAGCCTCATACAAGTTTTGCAACTGAAGTAAGGTAAACTTCTTAGGAAGAAGACTAAACCCTATTGGCTCGTGTCTGACTTTATGTTTTAGTTTTTCCAGCCCTTTTTCTACTATTTCTTTATGGTCAAATATTAACTTAGGTAGTTTGTTGATCGGAAACCACTTGACCTCCATTTCCGTTTCGCCAACGATGGTTTTGTATGACTCAGGGCGAATAAGAGCGAAAAATGCAGTGGTTATCACGCGTTCGTCAGGGTATCGATCCACATCGCTGAAGGTATGGAGTTGTTCTAGGTACACGTCGGTGATTCCCGTGCGTTCTTTCAAGGTTCGTGCAGCGGCGTTTTCAAGACTTTCACCTTCTAACAACCAGTCTCCAGGCAAACCCCATTTTCCTCGGCTTTGCCCTTGACCGTGCTTTACTAAAAATATTTCAAGCGTGTCTTCTTCGCAGCCGAATATTAGATTGTCGACGGTGTTATTGTGCATTTACAGAGCCTTTAAAATCAGTACTTAGAACTTGTGGAGTTCTGATTTTAACGAATTTTGCGTTGTTTGTCCTTAGCCGTAATGTCCTACCAATCTTAGATAAAGAAAGAACCAACTTGCATTACCTAGGCTCTTCAAAGCAATGCAAGTTAGAGTGAAAACTAGAGAGAAAACATGGCTTCGTTCATGATGTTTTCGACTAGTTCTTGTTTGCCACTTTTGGAAATCGGAAAGCCTATTTCTTGAGCGTAATCCCTGAGGTCCGTTAGAGACAGTTTGCCGTCTTCAAATTCAGCTCCTTTGGCGGTGTTAAAACTGGCGTACCTAGAGGTCTTTAATTCGGCGAGTTTGCCATCTTGGATGAGCTTCTCTGCGATTAACAGTCCGCGTGCAAATGCATCCATACCACCGATGTGGGCAATAAAGAAGTCTTCGATATCGGTTGATTCTCTGCGCAGTTTCGCGTCGAAATTCAGTCCACCTTTTTTGAAACCTCCGTCTTCGAGCACAATCAACATGGCTTGAACGCAGTCATACATGTCAATAGGGAATTGGTCGGTGTCCCACCCATTTTGATAGTCTCCGCGATTGGCATCGATCGACCCTAAGAGCCCTGCATCGGAACACATTTGAAGTTCATGGGCGAATGTGTGGCCAGCAAGAGTGGCATGGTTAGCTTCAATATTTAGCTTGAAATCGTTTTCAAGCCCATGCTCCTTTAGAAAACCAATGACGGTTTGTGCGTCAAAATCGTATTGATGTTTGGTTGGTTCCATGGGTTTTGGCTCAATCAGAAAATCACCGGTAAAGCCTATTGAGCGCCCATAATCTCGTGCCATCGTTAGAAAGCGCCCCATATGAGCGAGCTCTCGTTTGGTGTCGGTATTAAACAGGTTAATGTATCCTTCTCGACCACCCCAAAACACGTAGTTCTCACCGCCAAGTTCTACCGTAGCGTCGATAGCCGCTTTAACTTGGGCTCCAGCGTGAGCAACTATATCGAAATCTGGGTTTGTCGAGGCGCCATTCATAAAGCGTGGGTCAGTGAAGGCATTTGCGGTGCCCCAGAGCAATTTAACGCCCGTTTCGTCCTGACGGATTTTTGCTTGCGCAACCATTGATTGAAGGTTGGCTTCGCTTCTTGCCACACTTCCGCCATCAGGGGCCATGTCGCGGTCATGAAAACAGTAAAATGGGACATTCAGTTTCGAAAAAAACTCAAACGCAGCATCCATTTTTTGTTTTGCAATCGATAACTCATCGCCGCCCTGCAGCCATTCGTGTTCACGAGTTGCCGGACCGAATGGGTCATGTCCTCCTGAGCAGAATGTATGCCAGTAGCACACGGCGAATCGGAGGTGTTCTTCCATCGTTTTTCCGCCAATCACGCGCTCAGAATCGTATGCTTTAAAAGCCAATGGGTTGTCTGATTCTAGTCCTTCGTACTCAATTTTTTGGATGCCCTTAAAGTACTCGTTGTTGCCCTTGAAAATGCGTCTCTTCATTATATTCCTCGGATATGGTCTGTTTTATTGATAGATATTCTTAATCGCTTTGACGGCGTCTAGATATTGTTCGTAGCACTCGCTGTAAATGGATTGAGCCACCATATTCGGTTCGCAGCTCAGCGTGTCATTGTTGGAGTAATGATCGTTTAGGAACTCTTGCGTTAGAGCGCCGCCACTTTCAATGGCCGCCAGTGCTTGAAGTGCGGCTCCAAAGGCGGCGCCTTCGTCTTGTTGGAGAACGTTTACTTGCACGCCCATGATGTCGCTGACAATTTGGCGCCAGATTGAGCTTTTGGTGCCGCCACCGGTCAAGATGATTTCATTGGTTTCTAAGCCCAATCGTCTTAATTCCTCGATGCCAAATTTAAGTGCAAAAGTGGCTCCCTCTACGCCAGATCTAAATACGTTTTCTTTGTTTGTATTTTGGCTGTCAAGTCCGAGAATACAGCCTTTAGCTCGAGGCAAATTTGGGGTTCTCTCGCCGTTGAAAAATGGCAACGTCAGTACGCCATTAGACCCAGCTGGAGCCAGTGATACAGCGTCGTCAAAGTCGTTAATGCTGACGTTTAGCAGCGATCTGAATAACTCGGTTGTAACCGTGCAATTCATCGTACAAAGCAATGGAAGCCAACCTCCGCTTGATGAGCAAAAGGCCGCAATGTTTCCAGCTTGGTCAAGCACCGGCTTTGATGAATAAGCGTAAACGGTACCGGAGGTGCCTAAGCTTACGGTGGCCCTGCCTTCTGAAATGTTACCTGTACCTATCGCGCCCATCATGTTGTCACCACCACCGATGGCTACTGGCACTCCAACCGGGAGCCCTGTCTTTTGCGCGGCTGTGCGGGTGATGGACCCGATCAGCTTATTACTTATATTTGGAGAAGGAAGGCACACTGTTAGATCTCGATCTGAATCAATGGCGGTAAGGACCTCTGATGACCATTCCCTTTTACTGACGTTAAAAAAACCGGTGCCCGATGCGTCACCGACTTCCATGCATTTTTCACCTGTTAACCAATAATTCAGGTAATCATGTGGAAGTAATATTGTTTCCAGTTGTGAATAGAGTTCTTTATGTCTTTTTTTAAAGGCTAGGACTTTTGACGCTGTGTAGCCCGAGAAAATTTTATTGCCGGTAAGCTCGACGCATTTATTCTCGCCTCCAAGCCGGTTCATTATTTCCTGGCACTCTTGCTCGGTCGACGTATCGCACCATAGTTTGACCGGAGCCAATACTTCACCATGTTGATCTATAGGGACGAAACCGTGTTGCTGGCCAGAGACACTGATTGCAATAACGGATTCCTTTATTGGAGATGGTATTTGGTTTAAAGCGTCTCTGAGCGCTTTTATCCACCAATGTGCATGTTGTTCTGCCGACCCGCAGTCATCTTGATATAGATTAAGTGGTGCGGATTCACAGGCTACGGTTTTCTTGTTTTCATAGTCGTAGAAAAGGACTTTTATATTTTGAGTTCCGAGGTCGATTCCAAGTGTTGTTTTCATGATTGTGTCTAATAAAAGGAATGAAAGTAATATCGCTTTTCCCAAATCATATCATATAGTCATATTGAATATATGATAAAATCATGTAAACTCACTCAATGAGTATTTGAACGTTGCCCGCCTAAGATGCGACCTTAAAGACGAGAAAAATAAAATGAAAAAACTGGGTTTTAGAGAAAAAGTTGGCTACGGGTTAGGGGACACCGCAAGCAACATCGTATTTCAGGTAGTTCTGAACTTTATGATGTATTTTTACACGGATGTGTTTGGCATTACCGCCGCTGCTGCTGGAACGCTGATGCTGGTTGTTAGGCTGTTTGACATGGTGACAGATCCGATCATGGGAGGCGTTGCCGATCGTACTCAAACACGGTGGGGCAAATACCGACCTTACCTAATTTGGGTGGCAATTCCTTATGGCTTGTTCGCGATTGCGGCGTTTACCACGCCAGATTGGGCCGAAACCAATAAGTTGATTTACGCTTACATCAGTTACGCGTTGTTGATGACAGCCTATACCGCGATTAATATTCCTTATGGTGCATTAGGTGGGGTGATGACCAACAACCCCAATGAGAGAGGGGAGTTGCAGGGGTACCGATTTACGCTGGCAATGGTGGGGAGCTTCATCGTAAATTCTTCTTTATTGTACTTAGTCGCGACGCTCGGACGAGGAAATAGTCAGAATGGGTTTCAGTATGCGATGGCGGTTTTATCGCTGGTCGCATTGGTCTGTTTTGTATTGTGTTTTCTGCTCACCAAAGAGCGAGCACCATCAGAGTCGCCTAGAAATGAACACACGCTCGGTGACACCTTTAAAGGCATATTGAATGATTTTGCTACCCTTGTGAGGAGTAATCGTCAATGGGCGGTGATCGCAGTTGCAACGTTCTTTTTATTGTTGATAGCGGTTATGCGTGGAGGGTCTACCTTGTACTACACAAAATATGTCCTTGTGTGTACAGAGGGAGCGGCAATCAATTTGGGGTTCGTGAAGTACGATACCTGTGATGTGTCTGAGCTTGGCACTGCCTTTTTAACGATAGGAACATTGGGGTCCATTGTCGGAGCTATCTTCACCATCATGGTCACAAAAGTTTTATGTAAAACGGTCATTTTCAAAGCGGCGGCGATAGGTTTTGTGTTGGCGTCAGTCGTCTTGTATTTCGTTCCTAATACACACATATTGTTAGCCATGTTGCTTAATACCATCATTGGTTTTTTTCATATAATGATGATATCTCTGGTGTTTGCCATGATTGCTGATTGCGTTGACTGGGGCGAGTTAGTGACAAAAAAGCGCGCTACAGCCATGACATTTTCAGGCCATTTATTCGCGTTAAAGCTCGGAGCAGCCATTGGCGGATCCATGCTGGGTTGGCTATTGGCTCTTTACGGGTATCAAGCGCCTATTGCGGGTATTGACCAATTACAAACAAGTCAAGCGTTGGACGGGATTAGTTTATTGATGAGCTTGCTTCCAGCTGGCTGTGGCGTTGTGGTATTTGGTTTGAGTTGGGTTTATAGATTGAATTCGGCAACGATTCGTCAAGTGCAGGAAAAATTGGAGGAACAACGGGCGAAATTAGATGGCATTGAATAGTTATTCACACTACCTATGCGAACGAACATCGTGCTAAAAGTATCGGTAAACAAAGTGGTGGAGATCAACTGATAAGGGATTATAATGGAGTCCATGTGTGCTCAGATATCAACGCTGTGTCGCTTTTGTAAAGTGACAAGGTAAATCCTGTCGAGTGCTCAATTTCCCGTGGCTTGCTACTATTTTCTTTCTGTTTTTCAGATAGGGTAGCGGTAAGCACCTAAAGATCAACGGCTCCTCGCTCGTTACTCGAGACTGGATTAGGCTGATACACGTTATGAAAACTGCTGAATTACGAACCCGATTTTTAAATTTCTTTGCTGACAAAGGTCACGAGATTGTTGACAGTAGCTCCTTGGTTCCAGGGAACGACCCGACGCTCTTATTCACCAACGCAGGGATGGTGCAGTTTAAAGATTTATTCTTGGGAAATGAAACTGCTAATTATGTTAAGGCAACAACATCTCAACGTTGTGTCCGAGCTGGCGGTAAACATAATGATTTGGAAAATGTAGGATACACAGCTAGGCACCATACATTCTTTGAAATGTTGGGTAATTTCAGTTTCGGAGACTACTTTAAGCGCGAAGCAATTCAATATGCCTGGGAATTTCTGACTGAGGAGTTAGGTTTACCAGAGGAAAAACTTTGGGTGACTGTCTACGAAAAAGATGATGAAGCGGCTGATATCTGGCTCAACGAGATGGGGGTGAGCGCAGATCGATTTTCTAAAATTGGTGAGAAAGACAATTTTTGGTCAATGGGAGACGTAGGCCCTTGTGGGCCTTGTAGCGAAATATTCTACGATCATGGAGACCAATATTGGGGAGGCCCTCCAGGAACGCCTGAAGAAGATGGTGATCGTTATATTGAAATTTGGAATTTGGTTTTCATGCAATATGATCGCAGTGCTGACGGTACTCTAAAACCTTTGCCAAAACCTTCGGTTGATACCGGTATGGGGCTTGAGCGAGTATCGGCTGTAATGCAACATGTGAATAATAACTATGAGATCGATCTTTTTGATAATCTGATTTCAGAAATTTGTTCTGTAGTTGGCGTTCAAGACCGAAAGCATCATTCGGTTAGAGTCATTGCGGATCATATTCGGTCTTGCTCGTTTATGATTACAGATGGGGTGATACCCTCCAATGAGGGGCGAGGCTACGTGCTGCGTCGAATTATTCGACGAGCCATCAGGCATGGGTATCAACTTGGTGGTCAAACGCCTTTCTTTCATAAACTAGTGGTCGCGCTGGCCAAAGAAATGGGGCAGGCGTACCCTGAACTATTGGATAAACAAAGCCTGATTGAATCTGCTCTAGAGAAAGAAGAACTCCGCTTTGCTGAAACGTTAGAGCAAGGGCTCAAAATCTTTGAGCAAAAAACACAATCAATCGAAGGCAAGGTTGTGCCGGGTGATCTTATTTTCCTTTTGTATGATACCTATGGTTTCCCTGCTGATCTAACCGCCGATGTCGCTCGTGAGAAAGGCATGAGTGTTGACCAGGCGGGTTTTGAAGCGGCTATGCAGCAGCAAAAAGACCTTGCCAAGGCCAACAGCAAATTTGCGACGCAAGAGCAGGTTTCTATTGATGTTGAACAAGGGACCGATTTTATTGGATACCGGGAATTAGAAAGTAACGCGACCGTTTTAGCTCTCAATATTGATGGCGATGCGGTTGATTTTGTGTCCGCGGGCCAAGACGTTGTTGTGGTTTTAAACAGCACAACGTTCTACGCTGAGGGTGGTGGTCAATGTGGTGATGAAGGAGTGATTTCTACTGACTCCGCAACACTCTCAGTTCGAGATTGTCGTAAATTGCCCAATGGCGCGTTTTTGCACATAGCTCACGTCGATAGCGGGGCCCTCAAACTGGGAGAATCCGTTAATGTGCTGGTAGACCAAGAGGCCCGAAGTGCCGCAGCGGCGAATCATTCGGCAACTCATCTATTGCATGCCGCGTTAAAGAAGGTTCTTGGCGCTCATGTCCAGCAAAAAGGCTCACTAGTCACGCCAACACGGCTTAGGTTTGATTTTTCTCATGATGCGCCAGTGACCACCGAAGAAATCGAGCTGATAGAGCAGCAAGTGAACAGTCAAGTTTTTGCTCAACGAGAGGTTGTTGCGAAAACTATGGCAATTGATGAAGCTAAGTCAGCAGGGGCTGAAGCGCTATTTGGAGAAAAGTACGGCTCTGAGGTTCGTACTATTAGCATGGGCGATTACTCTTTTGAATTATGCGGTGGTACTCATGTTGGTAACACAGCGGAAATTGGCTTGTTCAAAATTGTCTCTGAGTCTGGAGTGGCGGCCGGTGTTCGGCGAGTAGAAGCGGTGACACGAAGAACCGCTTCGTCTTGGGTTAATGAGCAGCAAGCTTTGATACAACAAGCGTCAACCCTGTTGAAAGCCGACAGCAGTGGGCTTGTGAAGCGTATAGAGCAATTGCAAGGCCAAGTTAAAGCGTTGGAAGTGGATAAGAAAAAGTTGCAGCAAATGATAGCCAATGGTTCGGCTGGACAAGACTTTTCGGCGGAAGCAAGACAGGTTGGTCCTGTGACTCTTTTGACAAAGGTGATGGATGGCGCAGACAAAGACATGCTACGAACTACCATTGATAGCTTTAAAGACAAAAATGACTCTGGGGTGATCGTTTTGGGAGCCCAGATTGGTGGAAAAGTCACCTTGATGGCGGGTGTTGCCAAACCGATTTCTAAAAAGCTACCCGCCGGAAAAATCATTCAACACATCACTGCGTTAGCTGATGGGCGAGGTGGCGGTAGGCCTGATATGGCAGAAGGGGGCATACCCGATGCCGGCGATTTAGACAGGTGTCTTGCTGCGGTTGAACCATGGATCAAAGAGCAGAGTTAGAGCGAATGCTGCTCTTAGGCACGATAGTAAGTATAAAAACAGAGTTTCTGCGGCATTATTTTTCGATTGGCCGCAGAATAATATGCATATTGTGATTTTTAATATCGATTATTGCTTTCAGGGATTTACACCTCAGCTTAAACAGGGTTTAATCCGCGTCGCACATGGTTATTGTAACTTTCTTTCATTTTATTTGATTGATATTGAGTAGCCTAACTATAAATTGGCCGACGTTCGTAGATATAGAAATACGTGGCCAGTAAGGTTGATAAATGAGCCTAATTGTTGAAAAGTTTGGCGGCACTTCTGTTGGCACGGTAGAGCGCATAAACGCCGTAGCCGATAAATTGATTCTAAAGCACTCGCGTGGCGAGAAGCTTGTTGTGGTTGTGTCTGCAATGAGTGGCGAAACGAACAGACTCATTTCGTTGGCCAATGCGATTTCTGATAAGCCGTCGGCCAGAGAGATGGACGTTCTTGTCTCTACTGGAGAACAGGTTACCATCGCGTTGTTATCCATGGCGTTGCATCGCCGAGGAAATGACGCTCGCTCCTATACTGGGGGCCAGGTTTCGATACGAACCGATAATGTTCATTCTCGAGCGAGAATATTGGATATAGATGGTGAACGTATCCTTTCTGACCTAGATAAAGGGCGAATTGTGGTGGTGGCAGGCTTTCAGGGCGTGGACGGTCAGGGAAACATCACGACTCTTGGCCGAGGCGGTTCCGATACGACCGCTGTTGCCGTCGCGGCGGCAATCAAGGCGGACGAATGTCGAATCTACACCGATGTGGACGGTATTTATACGACCGACCCTAGAGTGGTTCCAGAAGCGAAAAGGTTAGACAGTATTACAGCCGAAGAAATGTTAGAGCTTGCGAGTTTGGGAGCTAAAGTTTTACAGACTCGATCAGTTGAATTTGCTGGGAAATATAAAGTACCATTGCGTGTGCTTTCCTCTTTTGAAGACGGTCCCGGTACACTTATCACTTATGAAGAAGAGGACACATCAATGGAAGCACCATTGATTTCAGGTATCGCGTTTCAACGTGATGAGGCTAAACTTACCATTCGTGGTATTCCTGATCATCCTGGGGTAGCCCATCAAGTATTAGGCCCCATTTCAGATGCTCACATCAACGTTGATGTCATCATTCAAAACGCGAGTGCCAAAGGCTTGACTGATTTGACTTTCACGGTACCACGTGCAGACTATCAAGCCTGTCTAGAATTGCTTGAGCGTCTGGTTGAAGAGTTGGGCGCTCGTGATGTTAAAGGTGATGATAAAATCGCCAAGGTGTCTATTGTTGGCGTTGGTATGCGGTCACATACGGGCGTAGCAAATAAAATGTTTAAGACACTTGCCGACAAGGACATTAATATTCAGATGATTTCCACGTCTGAAATTAAGGTTTCTGTCATCATTGATGATTCTAAGTTAGAACTTGCCGTGCAGTCTTTGCATGAAACGTTTGATTTAGATAGTTAAAAACTGTGAACTGTTATTATTAAGTCTTAAAAGTGTACCGCTGGTGACTGATAGAGGCTGATTAAATAAAGACACTTAAGTCTATGCTCCAAGTAGCGCCTGAAGAGGATGTTGATCTCTTTGTGATACCATCTCAAAAAGCTGAGGCTTGGAGCAAAAAATTTTAAATTTGGGTTACAAACTGCAGGTAGCGTGTTTTTTTCAAGAAATTGTGGATTTTGAAATTTACTTCCATATAATACGCGCACTATCTGCGATAGGGTTCATGACGAAGTAAGCGCCACAGTGGATAACTAGGCCAGAGGACCACTTCGTTAACGTCCTCGCTTTGGATAAAGTCAGGACAAAAAAAGCTGGAGATCGCAATGTTAATTTTGACTCGACGTATTAACGAAACACTAAATATCGGTGACGATGTACAGGTAACTGTACTCGGCATTAAAGGAAATCAGGTTCGCATCGGCATCAACGCTCCGCGTGATGTGCCTGTGCATCGTGAAGAGATCTATCAACGCATCAAGCGCGAAGAGCGCATGGGTGATGAATCTCCTGCGAGCGAAGGTGATGATTACAGCAGTGATCATGACTATCGTGGAGCTGATTATTTTAATGATGAAGATACACTTGGCAACAAGTAAAAAATCAGTACAATAGCGCCTCGCTGAGCTAGTTTAGCGAAGCGCAATATCGACTAAAATGAGTGGCAGTTATGATTGCTGCTTAAATGTTCGGAGAAGTGGCCGAGTGGCTGAAGGCGCTCCCCTGCTAAGGGAGTATAGGGTTTATAGCTCTATCGAGGGTTCGAATCCCTCCTTCTCCGCCATTCTTTATAACGAAACCGCTTGTTTGGTTCGTTATTGGAAGGGATAAGTGGGTATGCCAAGCAGGTTTGATGTGATTGTTTAGAAACATGTCAAATACGCTGAAAAAAGCGTTGATTAATCGAATTTAAACGATTAATATCTCGCACCTCGTTGGGGCAAGCGGTTTTTTGATAAAACCATTGATCCAATGGAAAGAATTACGCGCATGTAGCTCAGCTGGATAGAGTACCTGGCTACGAACCAGGCGGTCGGAGGTTCGAATCCTTCCATGCGCGCCATTAAATGAAAACGGAATCAGTCCAGTCGATTGATTCCGTTTTTTTATGGGCTCTAGTTAGAATGGAAAAAACAGTTAGAACGGAAAAACTCCTGCGATCCCTTCTATCTCATAACTCGTTGGTTGATTGGTCTTTGAATCCACCGAGAACTAAAGCTGAATTCATCGAGAGGCTTCGATAATCCACTAAGCTATTTTTAACCAATTTTGCACTCTGAGAAGTAGATGCCTTTGTTGTTTTAGGTGGCGATGGAGTTATCGTTAGCTTGATTGTGGTTGATCGACCCATCATTTCAATTAATGTCACTATTTCGCCATTTGCAAGCGAAGAAAATGACCTTATATAGTTGCCAAGAAGTGATAAGCTAACCCAAACATCATTCAAGGAGAAACAAATGGATAATATGGTCTTTGTCGTCGCCGGCGCCTTTATAGCTATTCTTATATTTAAGAATATTATCAGAATTGTGCCGCAAAATTCGGCGTACGTTGTTGAGCGATTAGGTAAATACTCTTCAACGCTGGAAGCTGGTTTTCACCTATTGGTGCCGTTCCTCGATAAAGTTGCTTATAAGCATTCATTAAAAGAGTTTGCCATCGATGTGCCAGCGCAACAGGCCATTACCAAAGACAATGTTCCGCTCGGGATTGATGGCGTACTCTATTTACGGGTGATGGATCCAAAGTCAGCGTCGTACGGTGTTGAAAATTTGCGTTTCGCGATTACGCAGTTGGCGCAAACGACCATGCGTGCAGAAATTGGTAAAATCAGTTTGGATGAAACATTCGAATCCAGAGAGAATATTAACGCCATTGTTACGAATTCTATTGATGAAGCTTCAGAAGCTTGGGGTACCAAGGTGCTTCGTTATGAGATCAAAGACATTTCGCCTCCAGCAACCATTCTCGATGAGATGGAAAAGCAGATGGCCGCTGAGCGTCAAAGACGTGTTGATGTGACAACGTCAGAGGGCTACAGGCAGTCGCAAATTAACGAAGCCGAAGGTGATCAGCAGGCGTTAGTGCTTAGAGCACAGGGGCAAGCTGATGCGGTAGAAATCGAAGCTAAGGCAAGAGCGATGGCGATCCGAACAATCTCTGAAGCAATTAATACAGAGGGTGGAACAACCGCGGTGGCTCAACAACTATCCGAGCAATACATTTCGGCGTTTGAAAAGTTAGCCCGTGAGGGTACGGTCGCCTTGCTGCCGACTGATGGCTCTGATGTTACCTCTGTTGTTAGTAAAGCGTTTACGGCCTTTGAGGCTCTCAAAGGTCAAGTAGATAAAACGAAACAACTGTAAGGAGAAGGCTAATGGATATGTCTCCAGCTATATTTTTTCTCCTCGTTTCAGTGGGGCTGATTGCCGCAGAATTGTTGATAATGCAATTTTCGGTTTTCTGGTTTTTGTTTTTCGGGCTAGGAGCTCTGGTGGCCTCAATTGCGGCTTGGACTATGCCTGAGCTTTCATGGTTCTTAACAACGGCTATATTTTTGTTGTCTTCCTTGGCCACCGCCGTGGCATTGTATCCGTTGCTCCGTAAATGGCAGGATCAGCCTGCGCCGATTGCCGGGAACGATGCAATTGGTCAGAGAGTGACTGTCATTGAAGCGATTACCCAGTCTAGTGAGGGTAAGGTTTCTTGGTCTGGCTCAGATTGGCCGGCAAGAATGGAAGGCGAAGGCGGTGATTTAATGGAAGGTGATACTGCCATCATACGTCGTCTGGAAGGTATTCGTCTGATTGTCGGTCGTTAGTTTTTGTGCGGTAAAACGCCTTAGTAGGAGCTTAAAGTAATCATGACTGATGTTCTTGGACCGTATGGTATTGCCATTGCAAGCTTAGGTTTTGCCGCTGTATTAATGTTTATTCAATTGGTTGTCGCTGACGTGGTTGGTATAAAGACTGGACAGGCTCCAGGGTATCCAATTGAGGCAAATTATGGAGCGTTTCTTTTTCGAGCGAATAGAGCGTTTTCAAATACCAATGAGAGCGTTTCGATTTTTGTGTTGGCCCTAGCCTTTGCCGTGTTGCAAACCGCAAACCCATTCTGGGTGAATACCGGAGCGCTAGTGTATTTGATTGGGCGTTTAGCACACACAATTTGCTACTATCTGAATCTTTCGTTGTTAAGAAGCGTTTCCTTTGGTGTCGCGATGATAGGTATCTTAGCCATATTAATAGCTGGATTCGTTGGTTTCTTTAACTGAGACAGAATTCGTTGTTAACGCGAGCTATACCCGATAGCTGCTTTCAATGTGTTCACGAGTGACCACGCCATATATTCGCTTCTTTGAGTCTCCGTGGGCCCCATTTATATATAGCACTTCACATTGTTCTGAATTCATTTTTTCATGCGCTTCTTGAAGTGTGGCAATGATCGTTATCGACGTTGTATCCAGCCTTTTCGCGGGGATTTTTAGTAGATCCAGCGTAATTTCTTCGCCTGTGCTTTTGGCTGTTATGCGATTCTCTTGTTGTTCATTGAGGTATCGAGCTAAGTCTGTCGCCGGCAGTAAACTCGTCTTACGATCGTCATCTTTGTCTACTATTAGTACCCATCTTGGTTCTTGTTTAAGAAGAGCAAAAGCGTCTGATTCCAGTACATGACGAGATTGTTGCAATATCTTCCGATCCATCACGCTTGCAACGCCAACTCGCCTAAGCGCTTTCGCAAGCGGGCTGTTGCGATAGTCTAAGCCTTTTGCAAGCATAAGGTGGCGATAGATGGAGGACTTTCCAAACACAACACGCGTCACTAAGGAGGCGGTTATTACCGCCGTCATGCCGGGAAGGATAATCGCGTGGTTAGTGGTGAGTTCGAGTAAATAGATGAGTGCTGCCAATGGTGCTTGAAGTGTAGCGGCCATCATGGCAGCCATTCCCAGCACAGCGAATAGTCCCACGTGGCTAGAGTCAGGTAGGACGCTCTCGGCAACTAAGCCCGATGCAGCACCAGCCGCGGCACCGATGAATAAGGTGGGGCCAATTAAGCCAGCAGGCACGCCAAGGCCGATCGCAGCAGCCGTCGTTACGGTCTTAGCCACCAGCAGCAGTATCACGAACGTTAAGCCTAAGCCGACTTCAGGACTTAGTGTTAGCAACTGATCTACGGTGTCGTACCCCGTTCCCATGACCTCAGGTAGCTGGAATGCGACCAAGCCAGTAAAAACGCCAGCGATGGTGGTTCGTAACCAAATGTTGTAACGATTAAATGCCGAGCTGGTAAACATGGTCGTTTGAATGAAGGCTGCCGCGATAAATCCGATAAATGCCCCCATCAGAGCTACTACAGGTAAATCTGCGACCGACTGAATGGTAAACTCAGGTACAAATAGGCCTGAGGCATCCCCAAATGTTAACCGTGTGAGTGACGCCGCACTTACGGCCGCCAAAATCACCGGTGTGAACCCAACGACCGTATATTCCATGATGACAACTTCCATGGCGAAAATAACACCAGCGAGCGGGGTATCGAATGCGGCGGAAATGGCTGCTGCCACGCCGCTTCCCACGAGGATACGAACACCATTATTGGGTATCGATAGAAGCCGACCCAGTGAGCTTCCTCCAGCCGCGCCCAAGTGGACGCTGGGGCCTTCTTTTCCGACGGATTGACCCGAAATTAGAGAGATCGAGGCCACAAAAAATTGAACAACGGCGTTACGAAATGGAAGGTGCCCTTGATGATAATCCAATCGTTCGATGACGTGAACGATGCCCACGTTTCTCGATTTAGATTTCAGTACGTGCAACAGAAATCCAACTACGATGCCACCCGCAGCACACAATAAAAAACGCGCATGCCCACTCAAGGACTCAAACCCTTCGGGGTTGCCGTCAGGTAACAGTCCCGTTAAGTTTGATTCGATAACCAGTCTAAAGAGTATGATTATCCCACCTGAAAACACGCCACAAACCAAGCCTAAAAGTGCCAGCAATGGCAGGCCTTCAATGTCGCTTGCCAATCTAACCTGTTGAGCCTCAATGAAGCGGTGATATGTGCCGCGAACGAACTCTGTTAGTCTTTGAGAAAACTCATTGAATTTCATTGGTTACCATCACCGGCGTCAGGGCGTGCGTCTCGACTAAAAAGGAGTGACTATATTTTCATCGACAGTGAGCAGCGCTGCTTTAAAATCCGCTTGTATACGTTCCAATGCTTGCTGGCTATCTCCCTCAAATCTGAGTACTAAGATCGGCGTGGTGTTAGAGGGACGAATTAAACCAAAACCATCTGCGTAATCAACCCTAATACCGTCAATCTTACTCACCGTTGCTTGTTCGCTAAATGTCGCCGATTCCTTAAGCTTGTCCATAAAAGCATAGTGCTCGCCTTCGGCAAAGTCGATGCGAAGTTCAGGGGTGTTAAAGCTGTTTGGCAGTGCATTAAATACCTGTTGTGGCGTCTGATCCAGTTTTGACAATAATTCGATTAACCTAGCGCCTGCGTATACCCCGTCGTCAAATCCAAACCAGCGTTCCTTGAAAAATATATGGCCGCTCATTTCGCCAGCAAGCTCAGCCCCTGTTTCTTTTAGTTTGGCTTTGATGAAAGAGTGGCCAGTTCGCCACATTGTGGGCTTTCCGCCTGCTTTCTCGATCGCCACAGGTAGATTTCTAGAGCACTTAACATCGTAGATTATTTCAGTGCCGGGGTTGCGACTCAGAACATCTTGGGCAAAGAGAATCATTTGCCTGTCGGCCCAGACTATTTGGCCATCAGGAGTGATTACACCTAAGCGGTCGCCATCGCCATCAAACGCAAGGCCTATCTCCGCGTTATTGTCTTTTACCGCTTTGATAAGGTCCTGTAGGTTCTCTATTTGACTTGGGTCTGGGTGATGGTTTGGGAATGTGCCGTCCACTTCACTAAACAATTCAATGACTTCGCAGCCGAGTTGCTTGAATACTTGCGGTGCGGTTGCTCCAGCCACGCCATTGCCAGAATCAATGACTATTTTCATTTTTCTTGCAGGTTTCACATCATCAATGATGCGCGCAATATAGTCTTCAATAACTTCTTCTTCAGTGTAGGTTCCAGCGCCTTCACTGTAATCGCTATTAAGTATTCGTTGTTTGATGCCTTGAATGCGTTCTGCAGACAGAGTGACGCCGTCTACCACCATCTTATAGCCATTATAGTCTGGTGGATTGTGGCTGCCAGTGATGGCAATGCACGATGGAATGTTTTTGGAATAACTGGAGTAGTACACCACCGGAGAGGGGGCAACGCCAATATCAACCACGTTCACGCCTGAGGCTCTGAGGCCGTTTGACAACGCTTCAGCGAGGCGAGGCCCAGAAAGTCTACCGTCCCGTCCAATGACGATGCTGTCGCCACCGGATGCGATGACTTCGCTGCCGACAGCACGGCCAATATTGAAGGTTACGTCAATGGTGAGTGTGTCATCGACAATGCCGCGAATGTCGTATGCCTTAAAGATAGAGTGAGGAAAAGTCATATATGAATTTAGTCTGTTCTTTTATGAATAGTGTACGTTACTTTTATAGCATGTGTACCCCACGGAGGGGGAAGCTAAATACAGATGAGTTCACTGTCTGCGTTGAGTTGACAACAAAAAGGGAGCCATCAGGCTCCCTTAAGCGTAACAACTAAGGACAGTACACTCTAGTTTACCTTATGAAGCGCTCTTCCATCGACCGCGAGAGCGGCCTCATGCATTGCCTCTGATAAGGTCGGGTGCCCGTGAATAGTACGCGCGATGTCTTCAGTGGATGCTGAGTACTCCATTGCGAGCACGGCTTCAGAGATAAGTTCTGACGCATTAGGGCCTAAGATGTGTACGCCAAGAACTCTATCGGTCTCAGCATCCGCGATCATTTTCACTCGGCCGCCTTTTTCGTTCATCGCTAAAGATCGGCCATTTGCTGCAAATGGAAAGAACCCTGTTTTATAGTTTAGGCCCTGCTCTTTGGCCTGTTCTTCATTGATCCCAACCCAAGCAATCTCTGGGTGAGTGTAAATAACCCAAGGCACGGTATCGTGATTTACGTGTGGTTTCTGGCCCGCGATAATCTCCGCCGCGGCCACACCTTCTTCTGACCCTTTGTGGGCTAGCATCGGGCCTTTAACGGCATCTCCGACGGCGTAGACACCAGGTATGTTTGTTCTTAGTTGGTCATCAACGTCAATTCTGCCGCGTTCGTCTAGTGCTAAACCAACGTCTTGCGCAGCAATATCTTGCGTGCTGGGCTTTCTTCCGACGGCGACGATTAATTTGTCAAACGTGGCAGTGTGCTCTTCGCCTTTAAATGTATAGGTAACCTCCACAGACTTTTTGGAGAGTTTTGTGCCAGTAACCATGGCTCCCAGCTTAATGTCTAGTCCTTGGCCTTTGGTAAATGTTCGTTGCGCTTCGCGAGCTAGTTGTTTATCAACTGGAGCCAAGAACGTATCCATGGCTTCCAAAATAGTAACATCGGCTCCCAATCGATTCCAAACACTGCCGAGTTCTAAACCGATAACCCCGGCACCAATAACGCCTAACTTCTTTGGAACCTCATTAATGTCTAAGGCTCCAGCATTATCTAAAATTAGCTCATTATCGACTTCCGCCACGGGAATGTTAATTGGCTCAGAACCACAGGCCAAAATAATGTTGTCAGCAGAGTAAACTTTAGTGCCGTCTTTCGATGACACTTCGACCTGTTTGTCTTTTAGTAGTTTTCCGTGACCGTGAAGGGAGGTGATTTTGTTTGCTTTGAAAAGCATCGCAACACCACCGGTGAGATTATTAACAATCTCATCTTTGCGCGCGATCATCTTTTCAACATCGACTTTAACTTTGCCAACTGAAATGCCGTGATTGGCGAATTCATGTTCAGCTTGCTCGACTTTTTCTGATGAGTCTAGCAAGGCTTTGGATGGTATGCAGCCTACGTTCAAACAAGTTCCACCAAGCGATTGCTTACCTTCCTTATTCTCCCATTTGTCCACACAGGCAGTATTAAACCCCAATTGTGCACAACGAATAGCCGCAACATAGCCAGCGGGACCGGCACCTACAACAATAACGTCAAATTTTTCTGACATAGCTAATTTCTAATTCGATTTAAGTGTATGAAGGTAGGTTCGCAGTGGATTGACCACAGTTACCTTCCTTCAGAGTTGTTTGCTCCACGAGCAGCCATACGAGACGCTCTGGGAGACTCTAGGAGAGCCTCACCGTGAGCCGTCTCAGTTAAAGTTCCAATAAGAGGCGTGCAGGATCTTCTAAGCACTCCTTAATGGTTCTAAGGAATAACACTGATTCCTTACCATCAATAATGCGATGATCATAAGTAAGCGCTAAGTACATCATCGGACGGATGACCACTTCACCATTTTCAGCAACCGGCCTTTCTTCGATTCTGTGCATACCTAAGATCGCACTTTGAGGTGGGTTGACAATGGGAGTGGACAACATGGAACCGAAAACGCCACCATTCGAAACCGTGAACGTACCGCCTACAAGGTCTTCCATGGTGAGTTTGCCTTCTTTGGCTTTTTGACCATACTCGCCAATAGACTTTTCGACGCCGGCAAAATTCATCTGGTCTACATCTCGAAGAACTGGGACAACCAAGCCGCGTGGAGAGGATGCTGCGATACCCACATCATAATAATCATGATAAACGATGTCGTTACCGTCTATCGACGCGTTAACCGCAGGGAAGCGTTTGAGTGCTTCGATTGCCGCTTTAACGAAAAACGACATAAAACCAAGGCGAGTGCCGTGTTTTTTCTCAAACAGTTCTTTGTATTGCTTGCGAATGTCGATGACGGCTTGCAAATTCACATCATTGAACGTCGTTAACATTGCCTGCGTATCTTGAGCTTCCTTAAGTCGACGCGCAATCGTTGATCTAAGTCGAGTCATTGGAACTCGTCTTTCAGTGCGTTCACCGGCTTGCGCTGTTTTCACTTCTTTGGCGGGACCGTCGGACTTCGCTGCCGTTTTACTCGCATTGATGTGATTTTGAACGTCTTCCTTGAGGATTCGCCCATTTTTGCCAGTGCCTTTAATGCTGGCCGCATCTAAATTGTTATCAGCCACCATCTTGCGTACGGCTGGGCTCAATTTATCTGAGTCATCGCTAGCGTGCTCCTCAGTCGGGGCTTGTGTAGCGCTTGCTTCGATCTGTGGTGCGGCGGCTGGTTTCGATGCAGACGCGCCTTCCTCGATGATTGCAATAATGTCTTGCTCACCCACAGTTGCGCCTTCTTCAGCTCTGATTTCTTTAATCGTTCCGTTTACCGTGCTCGGTACTTCGAGAACTACCTTTTCTGTTTCAATGTCGACTAGGTTTTCATCAATGCTGACGGAATCACCGACCTGCTTGTGCCAAGTCGCGACCGTGGCTTCGGCTACTGATTCTGGTAGAATTGGGACTTTAATTTCAACTGTCATATTCTTCTGCTCCTGCAATACGCTTGTCTGAGCTGCTTGTTCGTGGAGTTTAATTTAGTGCTTCGTTAATAGTAATAGAGTAGGGACTAGTGATAAGCCTCTACTCGATATGTGTCTTCTTCATCAAGAGGCGACAGTGCCGCGTGAACCAAACGTGTTTGTTGTTCTCGATGAACCGCTAGATAGCCTGCAGCTGGTGAAGCGGAAGCTTCACGACCGGCATAAAGTACCGTCGTGCCGTCTTCTACACACCGCTTTATGTGGTGCATGATTTGATACCAAGCGCCCTGATTCTTAGGCTCTTCTTGACACCATACGACCTCATTCGCATTCGGGTAACGTTTTAATTCATCAATCACTTCGGTGCGAGGGAACGGATAGAGCTGTTCCACGCGTACGATGGCTATATCTTTGATTTTGTCTTCACGGCGCTGTTCAAGCAGGTCGTAATACACTTTCCCAGTACACAATACGACGCGTTTTACGTCTTTATTGGTGAGCTTGTCGACTTCCGGAATCACATTCTGAAACCGTCCGCTGTGCAGCTCTTCTAAGCTTGATGTCGAAAGCTTATGACGCAACAGGCTCTTGGGAGTCATTACAATCAACGGCTTTCGATAAGGTCGAACCATTTGGCGGCGTATCATGTGAAACATTTGCGCAGGAGTGCTTGGCACACACACCTGCATATTGTGCTGAGCACAAAGTTGTAAATATCGTTCCAGGCGAGCAGACGAGTGTTCAGGGCCTTGGCCTTCATAGCCGTGTGGCAAGAACATAGTCAACCCGTTCAAGCGGCCCCATTTAGCTTCACCGCTGGATATGAATTGGTCTAGAACAACCTGAGCGCCATTGGCGAAGTCACCAAATTGAGCTTCCCAAATCACCATCGTCTTAGGGTCTGAACAGGCATACCCATATTCAAAGCCAAGTACTGCTTCTTCAGATAACAACGAATTGATTATGTCAATATTGGGTTGTTTGTCCTTAATGTGCCGCAATGGCATGTAGGTCTCTTTGTTTTCGGTGTTGTGCAAGACTGCGTGCCGATGGAAGAATGTTCCTCGTCCACAATCCTGGCCTGACATACGGATAGAAAAGTTTTCATCGAGCAACGTTGCGTAGGCCAAATTTTCCGCCATACCCCAATCCAAAGGCTGCTCCCCAGCGCGCATTTTTTCGCGCGAGTTCATTATGCTTTTGGTTCTCGCGTGCAGTTTCACATCAGCGGGTACGTCTAACAGGCGCTCAGCGAGAAAGTCTAAACGTTTCGCGTTGAACCCTGTGTCCGTTTTGTGTTCCCAATGAATATTGAAATACGGCGACCAGTCTACGGTGTGATCTCCTTGTTGCACCTCAACGTATTCTGGCACAACTCGTTCCCCAGCGACCATAGACGCTCGGTATTCGGCCTTCATTTGATCTTCTGTTTCTTGATCGATCACACCGCTGTCTATCAATTTTTGCGCATACAGACGGCGCGTCGTTGATAGAGCTTTGATGTTTTTATACATCATCGGTTGAGTCACCGATGGTTCATCAGATTCGTTATGGCCATGGCGTCGGTAACAGACTAAATCTATCACGACGTCGGTGTGGAACTTCATGCGGAAATCAATGGCAATTTGTGTCGCGAATATAACGGCTTCAGGATCATCACCATTTACGTGGAAGATGGGGGCTCCAACCATTTTGGCAATTTCAGTACAGTACGGTGTAGATCGCGAATCTTTGGGGTTGCTGGTGGTGAAGCCAACCTGATTGTTGATCACGATATGTACCGTTCCACCTGTATAGTAGCCACGGCATCCAGACATTTGAAATGTCTCCATAACCACGCCTTGACCGGCAAATGCGGCATCGCCGTGGATGGATATTGGAAGCACCGTATTGCCCTCAGCGTCATCTCGTCGCTCTTGGCGAGCGCGTACAGAACCCTCTACCACGGGACTAACGATCTCCAAATGGGAAGGGTTAAACGCTAAAGACAGATGAACTGGACCACCTTTGGATTGAATGTCTGATGAGAAACCTTGATGGTATTTTACATCGCCACTTTCCGCCAACTCATTGATGTCGTATTTTCCTTCAAATTCAGAAAACAGAGTGTTTGGGGATTTGCCGAGCGTATTAACAAGAACGTTTAACCTACCTCGATGTGCCATTCCGATTATGACTTCTTTGACCCCATCGGCGCCGCCTTGCTGAATCATTTGGTCCAGCATTGGAATTAGGCTCTCTCCGCCCTCAAGTGAGAAACGTTTTTGACCGACGTATTTGGTATGGAGGTAACGCTCCATGCCTTCGGCCGCGGTTAAACGATTCAAAATATGAACTTTTTGATCATTATCGAACGGGTCGTGCCCAACAGGTTGCTCGAGCCTGGTTCTTAACCAACGTCGTTGACTGGCGCTAGCCATGTGCCCGTACTCGTATCCAATTGAGCCGCAATAGTTCGCCTTAAGAATGGCAACGATGTCACGTAATGTTAGGCGGTCTGGTGCACGCAGAGGGCCAGTATCAAAGACTGTGTCTAGATCTGACTCTGAAAGACCATGATAAGACAGCTCAAGCTCAGAGGCGTCTTGTTCTTCCATTTCATTAATGGGGTCAATCTTCGCTCGTTTATGTCCCATAGCACGATAGGTGCTAATTAATCGAGAAACTGAGCCCTGTTTTGTAGCCATGGCTGCATCTAGGCTGCCTCCACTACTGCTTGATGATATTGTCGCCGCCGACGATGTGCTTAAGTTAGCAAAGTAAGATTGCCATTCTTGTGAAACAGAATTTGGGTCTTCTTGGTATTGTTCGAAAACGTCTTCCAAGAACGCGATATTTTGGCCATTTAATAGGCTAAGAGGATCTGAGTTAGTGCTCATTTGATTGGATTTTTGCCCAGTCGTTACTGATTTAGAGTTTAGATTGATTTCGTGTATTTAAGGTCTAATTTCCTGATCTTTTTTGGTGCATCAAACGTATTTTTGAACCAAATTTGACCACTGTTTTGATCAATCAGGACGCTTCTGAAACTTAGACGGTAAACAGCTGAAGTATGCCACTTTATTTGGTAGGTGTCGTGCGCTTTTCGCCTTTTAGACATTTGCCGCAATCCTTGATTGACGGTCTGTCTGTATTCCTTGGTGAAAATCCCTTTCTCTATTAATTTCAGGGCCTAAAAAAGAAAGGCCACCGCAATGGGTGGCCTTTAAGGACTGATTCTATGATTGCTGTTTATGAGCGGTAATCATCTGGCACGTGACGCTCGCCAAAGCCTTGGTAGTTTTGGCGAGGGCGCGTAATACGGAATTCAGGGTCTTCCATCAACTCCATCCATTGAGCTAGCCAGCCCGCTGTACGAGGAATTGCAAATAGCACGGTAAATGCCTCCATTGGGAAACCCATGGCTTCGTATATTAGGCCCGAGTAGAAGTCCACGTTCGGATACAAGTTGCGCTTAACAAAGTAGTCATCTTCCAACGCAATGCGTTCTAGCTCCATTGCAACGTCGATAAGCGGGTTGCGGCCAGTAACTTCAAACACTTCGTCTGCGATTTGCTTAACGATTCGTGCTCGTGGGTCGTAGTTTTTGTAAACTCGATGACCAAAGCCCATTAAGCGAATTTCGCCGCTCTTGCATCGTTTAACGTAGTCGGCGACGTTGTCTTTTGTGCCGATTTCACGCAGCATGTTTAATACCGCTTCGTTTGCGCCACCATGAGACGGGCCGTAAAGTGCCGCCGCTGCACCAGCAACGGATACAAATGGATCTGCTTTTGAGCTAGCAATATTACGCATGGCGCTGGTAGAGCAGTTTTGCTCATGATCAGCGTGAAGGATAAACAGGACGTCAAGCGCGCGTTCAAGAACCGGGTCCGCTTGGTAACGTGGCTCGACCATGCGATACATCATATTAAGAAAATTGCCCGTGTAGCTTAGCTCATTATCAGGGTAGATATACGGCAAGCCGCGGCTATTTCTGTATGCGTATGACGCTATTGTTGGAGTCTTTCCTATTAGGCGGCAAGCCTGCAACATGCGTGCTTCTTTGCTTTCAACTTCCTTAGCGTCTGGATAGAACGTTGACAGTGCCGCGACGGTTGAAATAAACACGCCCATTGGGTGTGCGTCGTAGTTGAAGCCACCCATTAAACGTTTGGTTTTTTCGTGAAGCATGGTGTGGTGGGTAATTCGTTCTTCCCAGGACGCCGATTCGCTGGCATTAGGCAATTCGCCGTTGAACAATAGATACACTACGTCCAAGAACGTGCTCTTTTCAGCCAGTTGTTCTATGGGGTAACCACGGTAACGTAAAATACCTTGTGAGCCATGAAGGTCGGTGATTCGGCTTGTGCAGCTCGCCGTATTTAGATACCCGGGATCGTAGCTCATCATGCCAAAATCGCCTTCGTTTACTTTGATTTGGCGTAGATGACTGGCACTTATATTGCCGTCTACGATATCGACCTCGTACTCTTTTCCTGTGCGATTATCTCGTATGGATAGGGTATCTGACATAACTTCCTCATATAACGTGTGTAAGGTTTGCTGGTATTTTGGTGTTGAGACTCAATCGTCGGCGCGCTTAGTACTGCTCGTTTTCGATGAAAACGATAATAGTAGGCGGCAACAAATTGGTCTTTTACTTTACACCAGCAAAAATGAACCTAAGAACTGGTAAGAAACAGCTCTGTGATGAAATTTGACGCGGAGTATAGCAAATTCCTGTCAAAAAAATAATACAGCGCTCGCCTCTGAATTATATAGTTAGTATTTAACAGCCAAATAATCGCGAAATTTGGCGATTATTTGACACCGGTATGACCAAATCCTCCGTCTGAGCGCTCGGATTGGGTAAATTCGCTAACAATTTCAAACTCAGCTTGCACAATGGGCACCAGCACCATTTGAGCGATTCGGTCGCCTGCTTCTACAGTAAACTCCTTGTTTCCTCGATTCCACATTGAGACCATTAACGGGCCTTGGTAGTCAGAGTCTATTAAGCCGGTTAAGTTGCCAAGGACCATGCCATGCTTATGGCCTAGGCCTGATCTAGGGAGTAAGATGGCCGCCAGACTTGGATCCGCCACATAGATGGACATGCCCGTTGGGAGTAAATGTGTTTCTCCAGGCAGAATGGTCAGCGAATCGTCGATACACGCTCGAAGATCCATGCCAGCTGACCCTTGAGTGGCATAGTTTGGAAGTTCAAATTCGTTACCCAATCGGTCATCAAGAATTTTTAGTTGTATTGGTGTCTTCATGTTTGTAAGTGGTGTGTTCGTATCTAAAGTCGGTATCAGTAATGCGGAATTACTCTGGAAGGTGCTCTGATATGTTTGAAATGAGATTTCGAGCTAAGGCGAACTTGTTTTGCTTTGGAAGCTCAATCACAGCCTCTTTTGTGATTAACGTGATCGCATTATTTTGCGATCCAAACCCGCCGTCAGCGATGCCTACACGATTAGCGGCAATCATATCCAGCTTTTTGCGTTCAAGTTTTCCTCGAGCATAATCGACAACGTCGTTTGTTTCCGCCGCGAAGCCCACACAAAAAGGTCGATTTGTGTGGCAGGCCACTTCGGCCAAAATGTCTGGGTTTTTGGTCATTTTAATGACCATTTCATCGGCATTTTTTTTGATTTTTTGGTCAGCGGAGTCGATGGGTCTGTAGTCCGCTACGGCCGCGACGCCAATGAATATGTCCTGCGAATCGATGTCATTGAAAACCGCTTGGCGCATATCTAATGCAGAAATGATATTGACGCATTTTACTCTTTCAGGAGGGGGTAGGTTGGTTGGGCCAGACACCAGTGTGACAGTGGCCCCGGCCTCGACAGCGGCTTGAGCCAAAGCATAGCCCATTAACCCCGAGCTGTGATTTGTAATGCCTCTCACGGGGTCGATGGCTTCCCAGGTCGGGCCAGCGGTTATCATCACATTTTTACCACTCAGTGAGCCCGTGGAAAACGAAGCGCCAACTCTTGCGGCTATGTCTGTCGGTTGAAGCATTCGCCCAGGACCCACTTCGCCGCAGGCCTGTTCGCCAGAATCCGGTCCCAAAATGAGTGTGTTGCGCTTAGCCAGCGTGGCCAAGTTTTCTATGGTGGCCGGGTTTTGCCACATTTGCTGGTTCATCGCCGGTGCGATGGCGACAGGTGCTTGCGTTGCAACGCATACCGTTGTCAGTAATTCATCTGCATTTCCCTGGCACAGTCTAGCAATAACATTGGCTGTTGCTGGTGCGATCAACACAATGTCTGCCCATCTGGCCAAGTCAATGTGGCCCATGCCCGATTCGCTTTCGGCGGTCATGGCGTAGTTATGCACAGGCCTGCCGCTGACCGCCTGTAGTGCCAATGGTGCTACGAATTGATCTGCATTGCGAGTAAGGATAACTTCGACTTCCGCACCCAATTCAGTAAGTTTACGTACCAGGTCGGGCCCCTTATAGGCGGCTATACCTGCGCTAATTCCCAGCAGAACGCGTTTGTTACTTAATGGTTTTAATGCTGTTTTCGCCATGGAGTGTGCTCTTACCTTGCTAAACGATTTCTCGTTGGCCATTTGTATTGTAGTCGTGACTGATCTTCAGAACCACGTTTATTAAGAGCGCGATTATCACCGATTGCTGGCAATTTTTCAGCCAAATATCTGAATTCATTGGTGCGAAAGTTTGCGAAGCCCTGTGCAGCTATGATTAAATGATGCCACTAACCACAAGGAGTGTGCTAATGACTACCAGACATTTACCGATTAAAGATTGGCCTCAAACCGAGCAGCCAAGAGAGAAACTTTTGAATAAGGGGCCGGATACGCTCAGCGATGCTGAGTTGTTGGCTATTTTTTTGCGGACAGGCATACCCGGTAAGTCTGCAATAACAATCGCCCGCGACGCTTTATTAGAGGCCGGAAGCCTAAGGCGGTTACTTAATATGAGCCCAGTTGATTTGTGTAAGTTTAAAGGGGTGGGTACGGCTAAATATGTGCAGTTTCAAGCCGGATTAGAATTGGGGCGGCGATACCTAAAGGAGCAGCTTGAAAAAGGAACACGGATAACCAGCCCAGATATTTCACGAGACTATTTAACTCTCCAATTACGAGACAAGCCTTATGAGGCGTTTTATGTGATGTATTTAAACAGTAAGCATAGCGTTATTCATAGTGAAGAATTGTTTCGTGGTACCATCGACAGTGCGTCTGTGCCAATTCGAGAAGTGGTGAAGGAGGCCCTCAAATTCAATGCCGCTGCGTTGATTGTTGCTCACAATCACCCTTCGGGTGTCGCTGAACCAAGCGGTGCTGACAAAGCGTTAACCGAGACCTTGAGTTTGGCATTAGAAATGGTTGGAGTGAATCTGTTAGATCATTTTGTGGTGGGAGACGGAGAAGTTGTTTCATTTGCCGAAATGGGGTGCCTGTAGTCTAAAATATCAAGTGACGCGATCAGATTTGAGAAAACCGCAAAAAGCCGAGCTAAAAAGCGAAGAATTGGTTTTATTTTCAATGCCTTTCTGGTATAAATCGCCCCCTGAAGTGAATAGGGCGGCTTATAAAACGCTCTATTGTAACGTTAACGATTTAAAAACAATCGCTTAGGCTGATTTAAGGTTAAAAGGTCGGTCTCAGCTAAGTTGCTGAGTTGAAATATAGATTCAGTGCGGGTAACTCTTGTTTGAGTTTGCGCAATAAACTTATTGCAGAAAACTAAGCGTTTAATTGAAGAAAAAAGTTTAGAAGGTTAGAACAATGTCTAGAATATGTCAGGTAACTGGAAAGGGTACGACGTTTGGTAACAACGTATCTCACGCGAAAAATCGCACACGCCGCACTTTCCTACCGAATTTGCATTACCGTAAGTTTTGGGTAGAAAGTGAAAGTCGTTGGGTTCGATTACGTGTGTCTTCAAAAGGTATCCGTATCATTGATAAGAAAGGCATTGACACAGTTCTAGCCGACCTTCGTTCTAACGGTGTTAAGGTATAATTGGCCACTCGAATTAAGAGAAGCTAGGAGAAAATCATGAGAGATAAAATCAAATTGGTGTCTACGGCTAAAACAGGCCACTATTACACCACTACAAAAAATAAGCGAACGCAGACTGAGAAAATGGTTGTAAAAAAATACGACCCTGTTGTACGCAAGCACGTCGACTATAAGGAAGCTAAAATCAAATAAGATTTTACTCGCTTTTTTCTAAAGATTAAAAAAACCAGCCATAGGCTGGTTTTTTTTTGCGCGCATGGTTTTGGGAGCTAGAAAGTCGCCCCATATTGCCGTATTCGTAATCAATATCTTACGACTTAGTATGCTAAGATGATCGGCTGTTGATCCGGCCTAGATAGGCTGCGATCTTTTTGTAAGTTGGTCGCCCTTATTTAAACCCCTGTTACCTTGTTTTAAAGATTATTCCTATAGTTATGGCCACAACTCCTGAAGAAGACGCCCTTAAACTACCTCCACAAGCCATAGAAGCCGAGCAGTCAATATTGGGCTCAATGATGCTCGATAATCGAGTTATTGATGACATCAGTATGGAACTCGAAGGTCGAGACTTCTATCGCAACGATCATCAGTTGATATTTAATGAGATTGTGAAGCTAGGTACGGCCGGTGACGCCGCTGACGTTGTTACCGTCTCAGAGACACTGACTCATCTGGGGGAGTTAGATAACGTGGGCGGCATGGCGTATCTTGGGTCATTAGCAAAGAATACGCCGAACACAGGTAACGTAAAATCGTACGCTAAGATTGTGCGTGATAGGGCAATCTTGCGCCGTTTGATTGACAGCGCCAATGATATTGTTAAGCGCGCATACAATCCAGAAGGGAGTACTCCCGAAGAAGTATTGGATTTCGCTGAATCATCAATCTTTGAAATCGCCAAGAATAACACTCAAGCCAAGGCGGGGTTCCAAAAAATTGATGTGCTGCTAAAAGAGGCAGTACAAAAAATTGATGAACTCTTTAAGACTAAATCTACCGTCACTGGTGTCTCCACGGGGTTTAGTGATCTGGATAAGCAGACCAGTGGAATGCAGGAAGGCGATTTGATCGTTGTGGCCGGTCGACCATCAATGGGCAAAACGTCGTTTTCAATGAACTTGATTGAGTACGCCGCCATTCACGAGAATCTTCCGGTTGCGGTGTTTAGTATGGAAATGCCTGGGTCCTCATTGGCCGCCAGAATGATGGCATCGTTGAGTCGCGTTGACTCGGGCAAGCTCCGTACCGGGCAGCTTGAAAACGAAGATTGGCCTAAGCTGACGTCGGCTGTAAGTATATTGAATGAAAAGAACATATACATTGATGACACGCCGAATTTATCACCATTAGAAGTACGTACCAGGGCAAGGCGCTTGGCGGCAGAACATGAACATGGTTTGGGTTTGATCATGCTCGACTACCTTCAATTGATGCGGGGCAATGACTCCAGCGGCACGGAAAACAGAACCCTGGAGATTTCTAATATCACCCGATCCTTGAAAGGTCTCGCAAAAGAATTGGAATGCCCGATTATTATCCTTTCGCAGTTAAATCGTGCGTTGGAGCAGCGACCAAATAAAAGGCCGGTGATGTCCGATTTACGTGAGTCGGGCGCGATTGAGCAGGATGCGGATGTCATCATGTTTATCTATCGTGACGAGGTGTATAACAAAGACTCAGAAGCGAAAGGCATCGCTGAAATCATTATTGGTAAGCAACGTAATGGACCAATCGGCACAGTTAGACTTGCGTGGTTGGGACAATTCACTCGTTTTGAAAATTACGCAGGCCCTCAATTTGACGATGAATAGTCTCTAGTGAGGGAATGATTGTGAACGGACAACGATGTTACATTGAGTTAAACACGGATGCGTTTGCTCATAATTTAGCGTGCATAAGACAATTGGCGCCCCTCAGCAAAGTGATGGCGGTCATCAAAGCCAACGCGTATGGGCATGGGATGATGCTAGCAGCCCGGCACCTTGACGACGCCGATGAGTTTGCGGTCACGTCAACCGAAGACGCGCAGCAGCTCAGGCAAAATCAAATAGACAAACCTCTGACCTTGCTCTCTCCTATGTTCGGTGAATCCGATCTTAAGTGGATGTCGGAAAACACGGTGAGGCCGGTGATATATGACTACCACCAATTAAACTCCTTGCGTTCTGATAAGAGTTTCAAATCGTTAGATGTTTGGTTGAAAGTGGATACCGGAATGGGACGGCTTGGCTTCAGCATGGAGGAAATTCAGAGCGTATACAACTCGGTTCGTCAGCTTGCTGGCATTGGTAGCATCAGTTTAATGACTCATCTGGCACAAGCTGATCAGCCTAATTTGACGGCTAATCAGCAGCAGATTGCACTGTTTCAATCCATCGTGTCCGAGGCCAAAAACAACAATCAAACATACTCCGAGTGCAGCATTTTGAACTCGGCGGGTGTGGTGGCGTTTTCGGAAAATGCGATGGACATCATTCGACCGGGTGTGTTGCTTTACGGTGTTTCCCCTCAGCGAGGGTTGTCTTCGCAGGCGCTGGGCTTACAGCCTGTGATGACGTTTAAGAGCTCAATAATATCCGTTCGGCGTATGCCCTCAGGTTCGAGTATTGGCTACAGCGGGACCTACACGCTTGATCAGGATTCACGCATAGCCTACATTGCGTGTGGGTACGGCGATGGCTATCCTCGTCACGCTCCAAATGGAACCACAGTACTGGTTAATGGGTTTCTGGTTCCATTGGTAGGCAGAGTCTCTATGGATATGATTGCGGTGGATATTGGAGAGTTGCCTGTGAATGTGGGAGATCAAGCCGTTTTATGGGGGGAAGGCAATCCAGTTGAGGATGTGGCTGAGGCGTCGGGCACAATTGCCTATGAATTAACCTGTAAAATCACTCAGCGCGTCTCACGTGTTGTTATTCAAAATACTTGATATGGCCAAAGCGAAAACGGTATACAGCTGTACACAATGTGGATCCCAGTTTCCGAAATGGACCGGGCAATGTCAGGATTGTGGGGATTGGAACACGCTAGAAGAGGAGGCGGCACCGCAAAAGTCGTCACTATCCTCTAGCCCCAAGGCGGCAAGATTCGAAGGATTTGCCCCGAAAGCAAATGTGCAAAAGCTGCAAAAGGTTAGCTTAAAGGGAACGCCTAGGTTTCCCAGCGGACTGATTGAGTTGGACAGAGTACTTGGTGGTGGCTTGGTTCCTGGTTCTGTTATATTGCTTGGCGGTGACCCAGGGATTGGTAAATCTACCTTAATACTGCAAAGTCTTGCGTTGTTAAGCGATACCAAAAACACGCTCTACGTGACGGGTGAGGAGTCGGCAGAACAAATTGCCCTGAGAGCGACGCGATTGGGCGTACAAGACTGTGATTTAAGTTTGCTCGCTGATAACCAACTAGAGAGCATTCTGGAAGTCTCGTTGGAGCACAAGCCCGAGGTGCTCGTCATTGACTCCATTCAAACCTTATACACTGAAACCCTGCAATCGGCTCCGGGGAGTGTGGCACAAGTCCGAGAGACGGCCAGTAGATTGGTTCGCTTTGGAAAACAGACGCAGACCATTGTTATTTTGGTGGGTCACGTTACCAAAGAAGGCGCGTTGGCTGGCCCACGCGTTCTTGAGCATATGGTCGATACCGTATTGTATTTTGAAGGAGAGCAAAACAGTACCTTTCGACTAATCCGAGCTATTAAAAATCGGTTTGGTGCGGTTAACGAAATAGGGGTGTTTGCAATGACCGACATGGGGTTGAAGGAGGTATCTAATCCTTCAGCGATGTTTATTAAAAGGGCTCAGGAAGACGCTACTGGAAGTGTGGTGCTGGTTTCTCAAGAGGGCACCAGACCATTGCTGGTTGAGGTTCAATCTCTTGTTGATCAAAGTTCATTAGCCAACCCACGACGTGTGACCGTAGGCTTGGATAATCAAAGACTGGCCATGCTGCTCGCTGTGGTTAATCGTCATGCTGGATTCTCTTTGTATGACCAAGACGTTTTTGTTAACGTCATTGGTGGCGTTAAGGTGCACGAGCCTGCGGCGGATCTCGCAATTTTGTTGTCGGTTTTATCCAGTTTTAAAAACAGACGTCTCGATAGCGATCTGGCTGTTTTTGGCGAAGTTGGTTTGACCGGTGAAATACGGCCGGTCCAGAGAGGCTTGGATCGCATCAAAGAAGTTGAAAAGTTAGGCTTTCGTCGTCTGATTATGCCAAAAGGTAATCAATCTGGTGTCAAGTCTAGTAAGCTAGAGATTGTATCCGTGAATACATTGGAGGAAGCTATACGCTATGCATTTGATTAAAATTCTATTCAGTTGTGTTGTATTTTTCGTGCTTTTTGTCGACACATTAGAGGCTAAATCCGTGACGGCAATTGCGTTGTTTACCGATCGCGCCATGCTCTCGATAGACGGTAAAAAAGCCAAAATAATTCGGGCTGGCAGCGAGTATCAGGGCGTTAAACTGATTACTTCTAATACATCTGAGGCCGTTATTGAAGTGAATGGTGCAAGAGAGACGCTTACCTTAAACGGTACTACGATCGTGTCTGAGCAATTGGGTGCTTTCGATAAGAAGTCGGATGCCGTTGTTGAAATGCGTGTGGGAGCTGGCGGCTTTTTTGAAAGTGACGGTACTATTAATGGGCGTGGCATTAAGTTTTTAGTAGACACAGGTGCTAGTTTGGTTGTCTTAAGTAGTAAGCAAGCAAACTCAATTGGCTTGAGCTATTTAGATGGTGAGCGCGGCTTAGCTTCAACCGCATCTGGAACAGCCCCCATGTACACAATTCGATTGAACAGCATCTCAGTTGGCGGTATCCAATTAAACGACATTGACGCTGGTGTCATTGAAGGGGGCTTTCCTGAGGTGCCGCTTCTTGGGATGACTTTTTTGAGTAAAGTGGATATGACTCGGTCGGGTAACCTAATGACGCTAAAAGAGCGCTAAATAAGTTATCTGTGCGTTTCAAGTGCCGCATTGGCCGGTTGTGCTAACGTCAATTCATTTGGCACACTCACAGACAGACTGATCGAGCACTAGGTGACGACATCGTAATTAATACAGGTAAGGGCTTTCTTCTTTACCGCAACATCGAAGGATTTAACTTGGAAAAGACATGCACTCATAAGCAACCCAATGCGTCACATTGTTTTGTCTGCGGGACGCAAAACAGCCGTGGATTGGGCTTGAGTTTTTATGATGACGCAAGCACCACGGTAGAGAGTATATTCAAAATTCGCGAGGAATTTCAAGGGTACCCAGGAATAGCTCACGGTGGTATTTTGGCCACTATCCTTGATGAAGTCGTTGGCCGAGTAGCCATGATTGGTGATCATCATCGATTCATGATGACGGTCAACATGAAGGTTCAATTTCGAAACCCCGTACCTCTAGAAACGTGGTTGCGAGCACAGGGGAAAATTATTAAATTGAAAGGGCGATTGTGTAAGGCGCAGGGTCAGATTCTATTGCCAGACGGCAAGGTAGGCTGTGAAGCCGAGCTAACCTTAGCAGACATGCCAAGTGAGATGGCAAGTGAAAGCACCTTGAATCAATTGGGTTGGCGGCTGATTCCTGACTAAGCGGCGCATGAACGGGTAACAAATTTGTATGTATATTAATGGTGAATGGCGTAAAACAGGCGGCCGTTTTGATGTAATTAATCCAGCCACAGGAGATGTGTTGGGATGCGCCTTTGAAGCTGAGAAAATGGATGTGCTGGACGCAATTTCAGCCGCCAGTAATGCATTCGACACATGGAAAAATCGTACGGCTTACGAACGTGCGGCGGTACTTGAGAGAGCGTATAGCCTAATGCTAGAGCGCAAAGACTCTTTGGCTGAATTAATGACCAAAGAACAAGGAAAGCCGCTTAAGGCGTCGAGAAATGAGGTTCAGTACGCGGCTGATTTTCTAAAATGGTTTGCTGAAGAAGCCAAACGTAATTATGGCGAAAGCATCCCTTCTTCTAGGTCCGATCAGCGTTTCTTTGTTCGTCATGAACCTGTGGGAGTCGTCGGCGCGATAACGCCCTGGAATTACCCTATTTCCATGATTACACGAAAATTAGCGCCGGCGTTGGCCGCCGGATGCACCGTTGTTTTGAAACCGGCCGAAGCAACGCCTTTGTGTGCTACTGAAATAGTTAAAATTTTTCACGATGCAGATTGCCCTAAAGGCGTGGTGAATTTGCTGACGGCGAGCTCTCCTGTGGCAATTGGCCATGAATTTTGTACCAACAATTCGGTTAAAAAAATAACGTTTACCGGGTCGACATTGGTTGGTAAAAAGCTGGCGACTGAGGCGGCTCCTTTTTTAAAGCGAGTATCGATGGAGTTAGGAGGGCATGCTCCATTTATTGTGTACGATGATGCCGACCCCGTTCACGCAGCAAAGGGAGCGGCGTTGGTTAAATTTTTGAACGCCGGTCAAGCCTGTATTAGCCCGAACAGAATTTTTGTACAGCGCAAGATTTACGATGAATTCGTTGGCGCGCTTCATAAACGGATAGCCGCGTTAAAAGTAGGTAGCGGTCTCGATTTGAGCAATTCAGTGGGCCCATTGGTGAGCGCACAAGCCATTAAGAAAGTTCAAAGGCAGGTCAACGACGCGGTAGAGTTGGGCGCTAATCTTGTTATTGGTGGTCACAAATTAGACGATGCAGAATTATGCCAAGGACATTTTTACGCACCAACTTTACTCTCTGACGTCACAGAGGAAATGTTGATTTATCGAGAGGAAACGTTTGGCCCTGTGGCGGCGGTAATACCATTTGATACCCAGAAACAGGTGATTGAGATGGCAAATGACACGCACTATGGCTTAGCGGCGTATGTCTATACAAAGGACCTTTCAAGAGCAATGCACAGTTTTGAGTCGCTCAATGTCGGTATTGTGGGGATTAACGACATTAACCCGACCAGCGCTGCGGCCCCATTTGGCGGCATGAATTACAGCGGTTTGGGGCGAGAGGGCGCGCGTGCGGGGCTCATGGAGTACCTTGAAACTAAGTTGGGTGGCTGGTCTATATGAGTGGTTCTTTTACTCACCTTCTGAGAGTAAGGTATTCCGAGTGCGATGCTCAAGGAGTTGTCTTTAACGCCAAGTACGCCGAATACGTTGATATCGCCGCGACGGAATTTACCCGAGCTATGTGGGGCGGCTACGCTGAGATGGTGAACTCTGGGGTTGATAATCAGGTGGTAAGTTTAACCATAGATTGGAAGGCGCCTGGAAGATTCGATGATGTGCTGGCGATTGAGGTTGATGTGGCTCACATTGGTAATACGTCGTACTCTTTACAATTGAAATTTTTAAAGCACGGAGCACGCGAATTAATCGCACAGGCCAGAATAACGTATGTCTTTGTTGATTCGAGTAATTACACAAAAATTCCAATCCCAGCTGATTTGCGAAAAAAGTTAGAAATTGGCGCAAACGGATTGGTCTCTAACCATTCTGGCGTAACCATTTAGCGGTTGATTGCCAGCAATGAGTGAATCAATTTACGAAGACGTTTACGCCATAGTTCGTATTGTTCCTGAGGGAAAAGTGGTCACCTATGGGCAGGTAGCAAGGCTCATTGGTCGGCCTAGGCATGCGCGCCACGTCGGCTATGCATTGGCGGCGCTGGGTGATGATCATGATGTTCCTTGGCATCGAGTAATTAATTCAAAAGGAGAAGTCAGTACTCGTGCGCATCCAGACTATGAAAATTATCAAAAAATGCTCTTAGAAGAGGAGGGCATTGAATTTGGCGTGAGCGACCGTGTTTCTTTAAAACATTTTCAATGGGCTGACGACGAACCGGAACTGGCATAGTTCCGGTGCCTGAGCATCCTTTTTCGGTAAGGTACTGCTAACCGATGTTCCGAAATAGTAAATAGTTCACGCTACCTTAGATTGAAGGTATTGGATAATATCGTTAGATTCATACATCCAAGTGGTTTCACCGTTAGCATCAATCCGTAGGCAGGGAACTTTCACCTGTCCGCCTCCTTGTTGCAAAGCGATCCGGTTTTGAGGGTCTTTGTTTATGTCTCTGGTATCCACATTCACTCCCAAAGAATGAACCGCTCGTCGCGTTTTAACGCAAAATGGACATGCGTACAGTTGGTACAATGAATGCCCGTCTAAGGCCGATTGGGCTTTAGCTTGAGATTCAGGGTCTCGTTTAACCGCCTTAGGCCGTGTTAACCAATCGAAGAATACAATGAGCATCCCTAGAGCATTTCTAACAAATTTGAGGAGCATGGTCTTAATGTTGTGGCTGTTAACTATGAATAATCGAGCCGAACTCTAACCACCCGGGAAGGGCTTGTAAAGCCATCTTGATAATAATTAAACCACTAATTTGGCGCCAAATTGTTTTTTATTTAATTGCGACTAAAATCTCGACGTGTGCATCATTGTAAGATTATCGTTTTTAAAATATTTACCCCAATAGAGAATAATATGAATAAAAAGATTTTGGTTTCGGGAGCACTGTGCGTACCGATGATGCTATCCATGGCGATAGATCAACGTGGTTATTTAGCTGCTTACGCAGGCGATTCATCTAAAACTGGTGTCGCTGTTGCCGTAGAGAGTGCGTTAACCTCAGGGATTGATCAATCAAATATGGATAAAACGGTACGCCCTCAGGATAATTTTTACCGTTACATCAACGGTGCTTGGTTAGACAAGAAGGAGATACCTGCTGATAAAACAGCCATTGGCTCTTTTTACGACTTAAGAGACACCGCCGACGAAGATGTAAAAGCAATCATTGAAAGTGTCTCCAGTTCGCGAGATTTAAAAGTCGGAACCGATGAACAACGAGTAGCTGACTTGTTCAAGTCGTTCATGAACACCGAGCTTGTTAATGAAAAAGGAGTAAGCCCTGTACAAGCATGGCTTGATAAGGTCGCGGCGATTAAAGATAAATCTGAGTTGGCTGCCTTTTTTGGAGAGTACGGGTATCTTGGGTTTACCAACCCTTTGGGCTTATGGGTCGGCGTCGATGCTAAAGATTCCACTCAATACGCCGTTCATGTTTGGCAAGGTGGGCTTGGACTCCCTGACCAAGATTACTATTTCAATGAAACCGAGCGTTTTGAAAAGCTGCGTGTTGGCTATGCCGATCACATTGAAAAAATGCATGACCTAGTCGGGTGGAAGGGTGGCAAAGAAGCCGCTCAGTCGATTATGGCGTTGGAGACCTCTCTTGCCAAACACCATTGGACTCGAGTTGAAAGCCGAGACAGTGAGAAGCGTTACAACAAATTTGAGACCTCGAACCTATCTTCAGTGACGGATAAGTTTGATTGGCAGAGCTTTTTGAAAGCACAAGGCATTGCGGACCAAAAAGACATTATTATTAACCAACCTAGTTTTATTAAAGGGTTCGGCGATGTCTTTGAAGCAACTGATCTAGAAACGTGGAAAACTTACCTCAATTTCCACATGGTCAGCACGTTTGCGAGCTATCTATCTGAAGATATTGATAATGAGAACTTTGACTTTTTTTCACGTCAATTACGAGGTCGGATGGAGCAACAGCCACGCTGGAAGCGGGGTGTTTCCGTGGTAAACAGAAACCTCGGTGAAGTGATCGGTAAGCTCTATGTAGCCAAACATTTTGCACCAGAGGCCAAGTCTCGTATGACAGATTTGGTTGAAAATTTGCGCGCGGCCTATGGCAAAAGCATTGATGGCCTCGAATGGATGTCAGAGGACACGAAGAAAGCCGCTCACGTTAAGCTGGCGGCATTCACTCCTAAGATTGGCTATCCGGACCGGTGGGAAGACTATTCGAAGTTGTCGATTGATAGTGCTGATTTGTTAGGAAATTTGATTCGTTCCAGGCAAGTGGCTGAAAGCAAACAATTGGAGAAACTCGGTGGTCCGATTCGCAAATGGGAGTGGGGTATGACTCCGCAAACGGTCAACGCCTATTACAACCCAACCGTGAATGAAATTGTGTTTCCAGCAGCCATCCTGCAACCTCCATTCTTTAATATGCAAGCAGACGACGCCGTAAATTACGGTGGTATTGGCGCGGTAATTGGGCATGAGATGGGGCATGGTTTCGACGATCAAGGCAGTAAGTATGATGCGAAAGGCAATCTAAGAAATTGGTGGACTGAAAGCGACTTGGCGGAGTTTAAAAAACGAGGCAAGAACCTCATTGAGCAGTACGCGGCCTACGAAGTATTTGAGGGTCTTCATGTGAATGGCGAGTTAACTCTGGGCGAAAACATCGGTGATTTGTCTGGCGTTACTATTGCCTATAAAGCGTATAAGGCTTCATTAAAAGGCAAGGAAGCGCCTGTTATAGATGGTCTGACGGGTGATCAGCGATTCTTCATGGGGTTTGCTCAAATATGGCGATCGAAAATAGTCGAAGAGTCCATGCGCAACCGAGTCGCCACTGACCCTCATTCACCGGGCGAATTCCGTGCACTGGGTTCACTCTCAAATATGGATGAATTTTACGAAGCGTTCGGAGTTAAAGAAGGTGATGCGATGTACTTGCCGCCGGAAAAACGAGTCAAGATTTGGTAGCCAGTCCGTTACCTAAGGGCTAACCCAGTGCCCAATTCCATTGGCGCTGTTGGTTAGCTTTTGGCGTTTTGAGTTACCCTCTGTGCCTAAGAGGGTAACTTAAGATCTGTGGGGTTTGTATTTTATTTTTTGAACATCAAGGAGAACGACGTGGGGACGGATTCAGCAATAGCCAGCCCGTTAACCAGACTAGACAATTTCACAATGCCATCAACCATTTTGAAGCTCGCTGCCCTGACAAGAATCGGTTGAACGCTAGTCACCACGATGGATTCTTCGGAGTTTTTAGTGATTCTGACCACCATCGTTATATCTTGACTCTCGCCGTGCATACTAAGAGTGGCAGGCACCGGCATCGTGGTTGTACTGCCTAATTTAAGGCCGCTTAGTATGTCATCAACTTCGGCCGTAACCTCGATTGTAGGGTAGATTTCCGACTCAAATAAAAATTCTCGCATGCGTTCATTACGTATTGGAACCCGGGTGTCGATGCTGTCTGGTTTAATGATAATGTGGGCTTTGCCATCGGTAATGCTGCCCGAAAACTCAGTGAATGTGTGTGACTCTCCGATATTGGTTTTTTTAATGCTAACAAAACTGATGGCGGAGTCGTTCGGGGACACGGTCCAAGCATGAGCGCCAAAGCTAGCAATCAGGCTCGAGATAAAAATTAGTGGTTTAACAAAATGTGAGTTCATGGCTATATCCAAGGGTTAAGCTTGACTGACAGCTCAGTCGATTGTGCGTTACGTCGCTAGCCCAATACTATCTAAATGAACCCAACTTATACAGCATTGTATCGAGCCTGACGACTTTGGGTTGGTTAACCGAAGTTGACTTCTTTGGGTTGCCGACTAACTTTATCATTTGACATATCTTTCGATCACACTATTGTGATTTTCTTATCAATAACAGCATTGTTATCATTTAATAGCTCAATTTCTCGAATGAGATTAGACTGATGAAATTTACTATTTTTAAAATTGTATTGGCGTTCATTGTTTCAGTATTTTGGTACGATCATGTTTTAGCTGAAACCTCATATATTGAAGCTGAGCCTATTGTAAGAAAGCCACCGATTTATCCTAGTCTGGAAGCGCGTTCGAGCAATGCAGGCATGGTGGAAGTAGAAATGATGATAGACAAAGAAGGCAAAATTTTTGCGCCGATTGTGATTCGTTCAAGCAGTAAGGCCTTCGAGCAATCGGCGATTAACGCCGTATCTAAGTATGAGTATAAGCCGGCATTGAAAAACGGTTCACCCGTTGTTTCTCGGGCGTCGATACGCATTCGGTATGAAATGACGCGCCAACAAGACGCCGTGAGCCGCAAATTTGCGTCGATTTACAAAAAGGCGCTGGCCGAACTCGACAGTCAGTCTCCCAATAAAATGAAGTTGGAGCGATTGATTTCGAGACTACAGAAATCCGATTTCACGAGCACCTACACACTGGTTAGGTATAACCTGATTTTGGTGCGATATGCCATGTTGTACGAAAGCCCATATAGCCAAATTCAAGCCATTGAGTCTCTGCTGGTGTTTGATGATGTAGTTGCTGAGCGACACCGGATGCTTGATGAAAAGATTCAGACACAGCTGCGTGCAACGCTTTTTTCTTTGTTGATTACGACGCAGCGATTCTCTGAAGCATTGGCGTTGTATGATGAGTACCTTATTGATGCTGGCGAGTCCGATGGCGTGTCATATAAAGAGCTAGCGGACAGTATTGCCGCGCTAGCTGATGATGATCAAGTTGTGGCGACACCAATACGGCTTAATGGGTCTGGTTATACTTTGGAAAGCCTTTTTAAACGAACAATTGCTTTATATGATCTTGAAGGAGCCGTATCAAAATTGATATTTCGGTGTGACAGCCATTACGCTGAGTTGCCGTTTAACAACGAGGCTGAGTACAAAATCCCCGAGGGTTGGGGAAAGTGCAAAATCGAAATTAGAGGCGCAGCGAAAACACGAGCTAAGTTGGCTCAATATTGAATGACCGACCGAACGCGGTTTTTTTTATAGCTAGAAGTGAGTAAGGAACAAAAATGACGAACAGTGCATTAATCGATCTGAGAAGTGATACCGTAACCAAACCGTGTGGCGACATGCTCAAAGCCATGGCCGCGGCCGACGTGGGCGATGATGTTTTTTCAGAAGATCCAACAGTGGCTCTGCTCGAAGAGACGCTGGCTGAACGCTCAGGGCAAGAATCTGGCTTGTTTTTCCCCAGCGGAACGCAAAGTAATTTGGTCGCACTATTGACTCACTGCCAACGTGGCGACGAGTACATAGTCGGTCAAAATGCGCACACCTATAAATACGAAGGCGGTGGTGCGGCTGTATTGGGAAGCATTCAGCCTCAACCGATTGAACACGACGGTGATGGCACAATGCCAATTGAGAAGATCAAAGCGGTCATAAAACCGGACGATTTCCACTTTGCTAGGACAAAACTATTGGCATTGGAAAACACAATCGGCGGTAAAATTATTCCACAGTCCTATATTTCGGATACCCGTAAGCTAGCCTCGCAGAATAAGTTGGTGTTTCATTTAGACGGTGCTCGTGTTTTTAACGCGATGGTTGCTCAAGGTGTTGAGTTAGACCAAATCACTCGTCAGTTTGATTCGGTCTCCATATGCTTAAGTAAGGGCTTGGGTGCGCCCGTGGGCTCAGTGTTAGTGTCCAGTAAAGACGTTATCGATCAAGCAAGGCGCTGGCGGAAAATGGTCGGTGGTGGTATGCGGCAAGCCGGGATCTTGGCTGCGGCAGGTTTGTTTGCCATAGACAATAACGTAAATGGATTGGAACAAGACCATCTACACGCTCAACGCTTTGCTGAGTCGATGGTTGATGTACCCGGTATTGAGGTGGTCGGCGATAGCGCGCACACCAATATGGTGTTTTTAAAAACAGCTCCCGAGCACTCGGCGTCATTCTTAACGGCGTGTTCCGCAGAGGGCGTTCTGTTTACTGGAGGGGCTCAAATGCGTTTGGTTTTTCATAAAGACGTGAGCTTAGAAATGACCTCAAACGCCTCGACCATTGTCCAATCCGTGGCTGAACGCCTGAAATTGGGTTAGTGGGGACTGGTTTTTCTGACGTTAATCTTTCGCAGAATCTTGTTCGATGTAGGATATAGAATTGATGGGAACCCATCGAAGCTTTTCTTTCTTACTTAGGAGCACAAACTGTTTATCATCGTCAAACCCTCGGTAGTGCCATTGATCTAATGCCTTTTTTTCACCGCGCAGTTTGACGGTAACGGTTCCGTGATTGGGCACCAAAAATGCTTTTATAGAAGAATGATGTAATTCGAAGGCCATAATAAATTTCAAGTGTTGAGGCTTATGACAGTATAGTTCTTACCTGATCACGAAAATGTCTATTGACGATTGGGCTAAGTAATTAATCTGGATACTGAGTATCATTTGGGAGCTAACCATGGGGTTTTATGAAAATTACTGCTTACCGCATATTATTAATTGTGCGTGTGGTATGAAAGCAATCGAGAGGCAGCGTCAGAAGATGGTTCCTCTCGCACAAGGTGTTGTGCTCGAGGTAGGCATGGGGTCTGGCCTGAATCTAAAGCACTACGATTCAACGCAAGTCGATTACGTCTGGGGTTTAGAACCCTCAGAGGGCATGCGCAGGAAAGCTAAGTCAAATCTTATCGATTCACCGGTTACGGTTAAGTGGCTGGACAACCTGAGCGAAGACATACCATTAGACAATGATTCCATCGATACCATAGTTCTGACATACACGCTGTGTACCATCCCAAACTATAAGTCTGCGCTAGCGGAAATGCGGCGTGTTTTGAAGCCGTCTGGCAACATGGTGTTTAGCGAACATGGGCTTTCACCAGAGATTTCAGTTCAAAAATGGCAGTATCGGGTTAATTCTGTATGGAAGCGTCTCGCTGGGGGCTGTAATCTAGACAGAGATATCCCTAAATTGATCGAGGCCGCGGGCTTCTGCATAACCAACAGCGAATCGGGTTATGTAAAAGGGCCAAAGATAGCCACGTATCAATATTGGGGACAAGCTTCGATTGCCAACTGATCTATAGATAAATTGCGGGCGGAAGAAGTGCCGACTCCTCACCTATCGTCATCGGTTATGTTACAGTTCCGTGACATGGGATTAAGTCGAAATTCCCCCTCATCAATCAACGTAGGACTGTCTCTGTGAACGTAAAGAGCCGCGCAATTTTTAATAAATCATTAACTTCCGTTTTTTGTCTCGTTGTCCTCACTGCTTGCCAGACGCAAGGAGTAAAACACGACATTGAGATAACACAGTCTAACAAGGCCAAGAACATTATACTGATGATCGGCGACGGTATGGGGTTGGCGCAAGTGTCCGCTGCAGCACAAGATCAAACGCAGTTATTGAATCTAGAACGGGCGACCATCGTTGGGCTTAGTAAAACGGGCAGCTCCAAGCAAGAGATCACCGATTCAGCCGCTGGAGCGACTGCATTTTCAATAGGGCTTAAAACCTATAATGGTGCGATTGGCGTTGACCCAGATGGAAACAGTAAGGTGACAATTTTAGAGCAGCTCTCCGAGCAGGGTTATTCTACAGGGCTTGTGGCAACGTCCTCAATTACGCACGCGACGCCAGCCAGTTTTTATGCCCATACCGACAGTCGCAAAAACTATTATGAAATCGCCGCGCAAATGGCCAGCTCGCCAGTCACTCTATTTATTGGGGGCGGTAAAAAGCATTTTTACGATCGTGTTGACCCCAATGTTGGGCCCTCAGACGATAGGAACTTGCTTACAGAAATGAGCGCGGCAGGCGTGAGCATGATCGGCGACCTTAGTGAGCTTGATTCGCATACAGGGCGTGCAGCGTATTTTCTGGCGGAAGGGCATTCAAACTCAATCTTAGACGGTCGGGATGACATTTTGCCTCGATCCATGTTGCCATCAATTGCCTTTTTACAGAAGCAGTCTTCAGAAGGCTTTTTTCTTATGGTGGAGGGCTCTCAAATCGATTGGGGCGGGCATAAAAAAGATTACGATTACGTCATCAGCGAGTTAATTGATTTTGATGATGCGCTGGGCAAGGTCTTAGAATTCGCGGAGAAAGATGGAAACACTCTGGTGGTGGTAACCGCCGACCATGAGACTGGCGGCTTGTCCTTAAAAGCATCCAATTCCGATGATGGCAGAGATGGGTACGAGCAAGCAGATCATAATTTTTCAACCAATGGTCATACTTCCATCATGGTTCCTGTTTTTGCCTTTGGCAAAGGCGCAGAGCACTTTGCCGGTGTTTACGAAAACACCGCTATTTACCAGAAAATGCTGGACGCAATAGGGGTGAAATAGCGGCGTAACAGACGTCTTGGAAGAAATCAGGGCTAAGATTTTGCCTTGATTTTTCATGCGTTGGCGGACAATAAAGCGCCTTAATCCGGCTTGCTCTTCTGGTTTTTGGGTGCGATGCCAATGGAAAATCCGCCAGGTCCGTAGACCGTACTCGACCCCAGGCCCATTACGCCAAACATCAATTTTACTTTGTGCTGATTCGCGACGTCTTGTAGCTTAGCTATCACATCTAAGTTTTTGATGTCATTTAAATCGCCAGCGTAGCTGATATTAACAATGGGAATGTATAAGCCGTCTTTGATTCTATCGATGGTGTAGTCGATTAATCGTTCTAGCGCACTGTCAAACCCCCGTTTTGTCGAGATAGGCGTGGTTACGTCATTGCAGATCTCAACAATCGGTGTCAAGCCGACTGTTTTTCCCAATAAAGCAGCGCCGAACCCAATGGTCTTAACGCCTTTTTCAATGGCTCTTTGCCGGGTGTACAAAAGGTCTCTGACGATGACGTAGGTGCGCACAACCTTGGTAAACTTTTCGATGGTTGCGGTGTATTCCTGAATTTCGGTTCCTCTGCTGAGTAGCATATCCGCATACAGCGCGACCAAACCTTGGCCTGCAATGGTGGTGCCTGTGTTGAGGTAAGTCATTCTAAAAGGGTGCTCTATACCCAACTTATCACGAGTTACCCGCGCGTCTCGGGCTATTTGAGAGGCCACACTTTCAACGTTATCAAACACTGGGCTGGTCACCCTAGAAAGAGATTGGCAGATCGCGTAATCGCAAAAGGGCGCTACTTTTTCGAGTATGAATTTGCTAATTTGTTCAGGAGTGGGAGGCGAAGATTCTATTTCAGATTTTACCGACAGCGCATTGCCCGAATAAATTTCAACCAGTTCCTTTTCGCTAATATTATCTGGCTGTACCTTTCCATTAATATTCACTAAAACGGGTAACACCTTAATCGGGCGAGTTTTTATGATTTTCTCAGGCATCGCTGCCACCGAATCGACCACCAGCGTGTATTTCATAAATGTATTCCTTGAACTGCAGCGTTATCGTGTATGCCCCATCTTAACTTAAGAGCCGTTTATAAGTCCAAAAAGATCCGTGTGCCACTGAACAAAGACTGAGTGTTTTAGGTCTGCAGGAAACAACCTGATAGCCAGCCGCGCACTTCTTCCATCAATAGCTACCGTTCAAGCGACACTAGTTTAATGCCAAAGCCAATGAAAACGGCCCCCGTTACTCCTTGAATCCAGCGCTTAAAGCGACGGCTGGTGGCCACCGTGGTTATTTTCGAAAAAAGAACAACCATCACGGAAAACCAAATTAGGTTGATTAGAGAGTGTATCAACACTAAGGTGAAGGATGCGCTTATTGCGTGTTCAGATTGCGTTATAAATTGTGGAAACGCCGCCATGTAAAACATCGACACCTTAGGGTTAAACGCATTCGTTAAGAGGCCTTCTAAAAACGCGCTTCGCAGAGTCCGTTGATTGTCTTTAAGGCTTTTTTTCGGTTGAGGACTCTTCGTCAGCTGACGGCTCTTCGTAAGCTGACGGCTCTCAGAGCTCTTAATCGATAATGCGTCTTTCAGTGACTTTATGCCAATCCAAAAAAGGTAGCTCGCGCCAACCAATTTTAAGACAAAAAATGCCTCAGCTGAATTTACTAGAATGAGCGAAATACCGAAAACGGATAAGGCCCCGTGTAAGTAAAACGCGACAACAAACCCAGCAATGTTAGCGAATCCCGCGGTGGGGCCTGAGCTTGGTACGGTCTTGGCAATCAGCAGACCATTGGGCCCAGGCGAAATTACCAGAAGCGATGCGATGAAGGCAAAACTGAGTAGGGTGTCAATTGTCATTAGCGTGCTCTCTTACATAGGATGACATCTCGTTTGAGTCTCTATCATGATCAAGGTCTAAGCCTCTGATGACCCCAAGCTTATCGTCATTCGATTTGTTCTGGCTCGTTTTCCACGTGCCTTCTAGTTTTTCAATCGGTATCTCAATGCCCACAATTCCCCTGAGCATTCGCGCTATATAATCATCAGGTGCATCCGATACACGCCATGGCTGAGTACGTCTATTTTCCTGAGAGTCTGTCAATGAATTTAAGTGGCTTAATAACCACTCTTTTTCTGAGTGGAGCTGTGCTTCTCCGTGAGCATGCACGACTGCGTAGTTCCAGGTGGGGACCACTTTTTGGTCAATAGGTTTGCTGGCGTACCACGATGGCGAGATATAGCTCTCGGCGCCTTGAAAAACGACCACGGAATTCGCTAATGCGTTCAATGATTTTAAGAGTGGGTTCGTCCGATTAATATGACCCTTCAGAGTGGCCAGTCCATTGCCATCGACCTCCAGTAAAAACGGTATATGGTTGATCTCAATATTATCGTTATAGGACGTGATCCACGTTCCCAATGGGTGGGCCTTAATCAGGTCGTGCAATATGGTGGCGTTAGTTTCTATAAATTGACGTGGAACGTGCATGTCGATTGTCCTGAATTAGTAAAAGACTGGGTTTTATTTTAAGGGAAAAAGGAGCCGGTTTGCTAACAATTGGAAAACACACACAAACCAAACATTAATACGTTCAATGAATAAAAACTCTCTTAAAAGACACAACTTCTTACACAAGGTTAATACTCCATTCAGGTTTAATCTTTTAGCATTAGCACATCAGAACCAACAACAAACCCAACATGAAACAGCTTAATTTACTAGTTTTAAGAAAAGCCGCATTAGCCAGTTGTATTGCATTAACCATGAGCGCCTGCACAACCGTTAATCCGTACACCAATGAACAACAAACCAGTAAGGCGACCATTGGTGCTGCCACCGGCGCGCTAGCCGGAGCGGTCATTGGATTGATTAGTGGAGACAACAGTCGCGAGCGCCGAAAACGTGCGCTTCGTGGTGCCGGAGTGGGGGCATTGACCGGTGGTGCGGTTGGTTACTACATGGATGTTCAAGAAGCCAAGCTGCGACAGAAACTTCAAGGCACCGGAGTCAGTGTCACACGTCAGGGCAACAACATTGTTTTGAATATGCCTTCAAGCATCACCTTTGGGGTGGACAGCGCCAGTATAAACGGCCGTTTTTTCGACGTGCTGAATTCCGTCAACTTGGTGCTTAAAGAGCATGACCAAACGTTAGTGGAAATCATGGGGCATACGGACAGCACAGGCAGTAATGCGCATAATCAAGCGTTATCCGAGCGTCGCGCTGAGGCTGTATCATCTTATTTTCGTAGCCGAGACGTCAAACCTTTGCGGCTAGCAACATACGGTCATGGCGAAGATTACCCCGTCGCCAGCAATAACACAGACGCCGGGCGCAGGCTAAATCGACGAGTGGAAATTGTTCTAGTTCCAATCACCTAAGAAACTATTAAATAGAGGATAGAACTTCACTAAACTAAGGCCTCGTCAGCGTTTCGACTGCGAGGCCTCGATCGCTTCAAAATTAAACAGCTTTTAGTTTAAATGGATTCAAGGCGAGACAGCATTTAGAAAGCAGCTAAGGCTATTCGGCGATCACGCGATTTGAATCTTTCGGAGTCTCTAATAGCATGTTCACAAATTCTTTGGGCTTTACTCGATAAATAACGTGATCCCCAGCAAAGGTTCTGATGGTCCAACCTCGAGATTCAGCTCGCTGCCAAGAAGGGTCGCTCATACGCTGTTCCTGGCTCATATTTTCAGGCACAAACGCCACGTAACTCGCGTTGATTTTTATCGCGTCAGGGTCATCAAACGAGACAGGTTCAGTCAACGTATTAGCCGGGTGCGGCACATCTCGCGGCAGTGTGTCGGTGTTTTCTAACCACGGGAAATGCACCAGGCCATCAACCACATTCAGGTCGCCGAACTTCGTTCCCCAAACATCCAACGCTGACATGCCGTCAGCGGGAACCGCGGCATCCAAAAAAGTAAGGTGTTTGATGCGATGTGGTAGCCGATCAGCAACCCCTGTGATCACCATGCCACCGTAGCTGTGCCCGACCAGAATCACGTTCTCCAATTCTTCGAAGAGAATCAAATTACTAACATCGGTAATGTGAGTTGTTAAGTTGACGCTGTCATTGGCAAGGTGATGTTTTTCGCCCAAACCAGTCAAAGTAGGGCGGTACACCGCGTGACCTTGGTCGGCTAATAAATCACCGACGGTTTTCCAATCCCAGCCACCACCCGTGGCGCCGTGAACGAGTACAAAAGTGTGGGCGTCATTTTCTTTTGCTTGAGTATAGGTTGGTTGAATAAATGCCCCCACCAATACCGTAAAGATGCTGAGCCGTATAATTAGATAGTTTAGTAAATTCAATTTAGAATCCTGTTTCTGGTCTGAGAGTTATTTTTCCTCCTGCGACCAGCATATCATGTTCGATAAAATGACTCGGATCCTAGTTTAGATAACCCTGTTTATAGTGGTTTAAAGTCTTGAGGTGCGCCAGATCGAAGTGCTCTAAGAGTGGATTTTTAGGGCCGTTTCCTGTGGGGGGAGTTTAGTGCCATGGTCGTCGAAGGAACTGTGAAATTATCGCTTGCAAGAGCATGATCTTAAGATTAACATTCACAATCTTGTTGTGGGGGCAGGAGAGGGATTATTTAATTGAATGGATCTGGAACCTATTGTCAAACGCTATTTTCAATAGCAACAAAATTCAAGATTTTCAAAGCCAAATGTAGCTAAAGGCCTAGGCAAGATATGTCCCGAGCACTTTGGGATAGTAATAGTGTCGACAATTTAGGCCATTAATCTTTGAGCATCAAGGGCTAGTGAACCGAGTTTTCATAAAAAACAACTGAAAAACATCTCAACTAATGGAGAGTTCTCAATGAGAATAATTAATTTAGGATTATCGTTCGTCCTTGCAGGAGCATTTTCGATAACAGCACAAGCGCAAACAGTTAACTTTTCTACATTGCAAATACAAATGCAAAAAGCTTGTCCTGTTGTTTGGGAGGATCTAGCTGTTCCAATTAATCTTGTAGCAATTCCTTTTAGTAATGTATGGCAGTCAAACCAAGTTGATGAGAGCGAATTTATTGCTCTTTATATGACAGATTACTCCGTTTCTAATGCCGATGCGCAGTTGGTAGCCAATAATGTTTCAGCAGTTGCTGCTGTATGTGGCTCTTATCGCATTGGGTTAATCGACACTCTCGTTGCGAATAACGCGTTAGATACCTTGATCGCAACAGAAACTGCTGCAAGCCCGGATAGTTTAGTGGTAAAACCTGGAGCTCCAAATAGTTCACTCGTAATTGCGTCCGATGGTGATCTCGGAGTAGGCACCAGTTCGCCAGGTACATTAGCATACGGAGAAGAGGCGTCGGTTCATATTAAGAGGTTAGATGGAAATGCCTCACTCTTGATCGAAGAAGCAAACTCATCTACTGCGGCAAGAGGGATGTTGGAACTCAAAAATAATGGAGGTTCTTACCTTACTATGAAGAATACAGCCACCAATAAAGAGTGGTTTTTGAGTCATGAAAATCAATCCGCAGGTCGGTTTATAATCTCAGATGGCGTCAATGATGGACCTGAGTTAACGCTGACAACAGATGGCGATCTATCTTTAGAAGGTAGTTTATCTGCTAGCGATCTTGTTGTTAAAGGCGCTGGTCATAAACTTCTGGAGTTGGAAAGTACCGACTCCGGGTCCCCTCAGCTACGCTTGATTAGTGATATCGCAGATATTCGTCGGGTTTTGGCAATGAATTCGGCTCGTCAGATTAAAAGTCAAATAGAACTTGGCGATAATGGCATTAAGTTTTTCGGGGCGTCAGCAACCGACGCAAACACGTTTGCGAGTATTGATGCTGCAGGGTTACAGTCAAGAGCTGTGGATGTCGATACCGTTTCGACTGGAGGGCACGCAGAATTGTCTCTAACAAATCCTGCTCAATCATGGACGGTTCGATCACACCTGAATTCTAATTTAGTGTTTATTAACGCGACTGCAAGTTTAGCGCCAGTTATGATAAGTGGTTCCGCGCAAACCGGGTTATTGAAAGTTGGTTTTGATGCATCTGGAAATGCTAATTCTGGAAGCGTCAGTGTGGAAGGTAATATGACATTAACTGGAACGCTTACTACTGCCGGGGGCACTTGTGGAGGTGGTTGTGATGCTGTTTTTGGATCAGATTATAAATTGCCGTCTATTGAAGAACATGCGGCCGATATGTGGGATAAAAAATTCCTTCCGAATGTCGGGCCGACCATCGAAAATGAACCAATTAACGTCTCCGACAAGCTTGGGCGTATGTTAAATGAATTGGAAATAGCACATATTTTTATTGAAAAATTGCAAGCTCAAATTCACAGTAATTCAACCAGCTCTGAGCGTCAGATCAGCCATCTAACTCGTGTTATCGAAAAGTTGGAAGAACGTTTAAATACACTCGAGAAGTAATTTCTATCAGTCCATCGTATTGCATATTCACGAAAGGAAAAATTATGGTTGGTTTGAACAGTAAGAATTCGATTGCATTTTTGATCTTGTTTGTTCCGGTGTCCAGTTTTGCACAGTTGGCAAGTTTCATTGCAGCAAAAGGGTATGTAGACGAAACTTGTCCCATTGCTTGGGAGGCTCCTTTGGCATCAATTGCAATTCAACCTGGTGTGGAAATGTGGCAAAGTAATTTGGGCGACAAGGCGCGCTACATTCGCTTTTCGAGCCCGGGCGTGTCCCCCTCTGATTCAGATGTTGGAAGAATTTTACAAATAAAGCCTTATCGAGATTCAGAGAGTATTACCGCGTGCAATAGTATTCGAAGTAACTTCTTTGGCGTCGTTAGATTGCAGGCATTAGCTATGACTGGTTTTGATCACACAGTCATTCGAGATGAAGATCAAGACGGTATTTATGACGCTGATGATATTTGCCATGGAACCATTTTGGGTGACGCCATTGACATTCATGGGTGCAGTACATCCCAAATAGCCGCTAATGACGCAGACAATGACGGGGTGCACGATTTATTGGATAAGTGCCCTGGCACTGTGGTTGGGCAGACTCCCAATTCGGATGGCTGTGCAGCGATTCAGTTAGATGCAGATTTAGATGGAATACTGGATGTTGACGATTCCTACCCACATCAATCGGCACTGATGTGCACACCGTAAGCTGTTTACCCCAAATATTGTAATTGAGCACACAGACGTTGCTCGAACTGGAACGAATAGAAAAATTTCATGATGAATATTAAATCCACACTTATCGCCATCGGTTCTTTATTGGTAGCTGCGCAATTGGGCAGTGTTCAAGCTAAAGACATCCAAGGTTCGGCCAGCACGTCGTATGGCGTGTCGACGGGTGGGGCGTTTCAGTTTTCGATGCCGATCGTGGTGCCGCAGGGGCGCAAGGGCATCACGCCGAACATGGCGTTGAATTTTTCGAGTGGACAAGGCGCTGGTGCGCTGGGTGTTGGCTGGAGTGTGTCTGGTTTGTCGGCGATTACGCGTTGCGGTAAGAACATCGTTACTGACGGGATACGAGTTGGCGTTCAGCACAATAAGAATGACCGATTTTGTTTGAATGGTCAGCGCTTGATTTTGGTGGGTGGTAATCACGCGGCCAATGGGTCGGAGTACCGCACGCAACTCGATGGTTTTTCTAAGATCATGGCGTACGGTAGTGGTTCGTCGAACATCATAGGCAATGGAGGCACCGCGCCAACAAGATGGAAGGTGTGGGCTAAAAATGGGGCTATTTTTGAATACGGAGCGCCGGATGGGGTGTCAACGCACTCAGCGCAGTTCAAATTGCCTGGCACCACGAGTATCCACACGTGGAATTTGGCGCGCATGTTGGATCGAGACGGAAACTATTACGAAGCAACGTACCGGGCTAATGACGGTTTGGTTGATAAGGTCAACTACACGTACGTTGGCAGTACGCCGAAGCAGTCCATCGATTTTCAGTATGAAGCGAATACCAACGATCCGCGTTACCGATACATTGTTGGGTCGAAGATTGAATACAACGATCGTTTGAAAAAGGTGGTGGTGACCAATTTGGGTCAAACCTACCGCACGTACACGTTGACTTATGAGACGGCCCCGATTACTGGGCGTTCACGGGTGACCCGCATTAAAGAGTGCGGTCACGATGGCAGTTGTATGCCCGACGTGGAAGTGGATTGGTTGGCAAAGACCGAGGGTTACACTAACATCACCTCGCCAGTCACGGGGAACAATACTATAGCGCCCGATGATTTGATCGAATATCTGACGTACGATCGTCGGTTGGGCGACGGCACGACGGAAAGCGGCGCGGTAAAAGAAATCCGACGTGGCCAGTGGGTCGACCTTAACGGTGATGGCGAATTGGATATGGTCATCTCGTACGTGACGCCTGGTGGGTCAGTGGTATCGGAAGCGCACATGCGGGTGAACGGTGATTGGCAACAACAGTCGAACTGGAAGCTACCACGGCCATTGCGTAGCTACGAAGCGGGCATTGTTAACACAACCCAAGCGCGTTTTTTGCCGGGCGTCATCAACATGGGGCAGTTCTCCGACGTTAATGGAGACGGTCTGGTTGACGTGGTCTACTCATACCGACTGGACACCATGCCGGGTCAAACGGGTGGAAACCCCATCTCCAACGCGGCGTTCAACGTTGTGGAGGTTAAAGAAACCTATTTAAACACTGGGTCAGGTTGGGGTAGCGCACAAACGGGCTCGAACGCGTGGGCGCCGAAAGATTTAATTTTTGATTATCTCACCAACGGTGGTGATGATTTTAAGCGCTCGGAAACCGTGCGAGGCAGTCTGATTGACCTTAATGGCGACGGCTTACCCGATTGGGTTACGGCGTACTTTGAGCACACCTCAAATGGCAACGGCATTGAGCATAAAACCACGTGGATGAACACGGGCAATGGCTGGGCCATTGACGCGAACTACGCGATGCCCGACGTGTTCAGTCAGTACCGCGGTGTTTATAATATTTCGCGTGGTCAGTTGGTTGATATTAACGGTGACGGTTTGGTGGATTGGATGCGTTCTTTTCACGCCAGCCAGAGCACGCATCAGAAAGCCGTGTGGTTAAATACGGGCACCGGATGGGATGATCAACTAGCGAGCTCGCCGTACATTCTGCATGAGGTAATTCACGACAATATCAATGGTTGGGACGACGCGTCACCCGTGACGCACGGCCGGTTTATCGACATCAATGGCGACGGATTAAGTGACTGGGTGAGTTCGTATCGGCGCCCAGACGGAGCAGAAGAGAAGTACGTTCGTTTGAACACGGGCAAGGGCTGGGCGGCGCGTAATGATGGGTTCAGTGCGCCGGGCTTCTTGCACGTTAATTTTAATTACTCTGATTTCAGTCGTGGCTGGCCAGTGAATAACGGCGGCGTCTTCATGGACGTTAACAGCGATGGCTTGGTTGATTACATTGAATCTTATATAGGTTCGCCGGACAACTCCCCGGTCATTAAAAAGGCGTGGATTAACACCGGTGATAAGTGGGAAGAGCAACCGCAAAACAGCGTGTACACCCCTCAACAGCTGTATTATGATTACAGCGAGAAAGGAAAAGCGAAGCCCCGTTACGGTCAGTTTGTCGACGTTAACAGCGACGGAGCGGCAGACTGGGTTGGTTCGAGAAAGTCAATCGCGCGCAACACGCGCCTCAAAACCTCACCACGTCGAGACGAATTGGATTCGATCACCACCAACCAAGGCGTCACCATCAAGCCGGTGTTCAAGCCCTTAACGGCCGATTCAGTCATCTACAAGCAATACCCTGAAGACGACAATGGCGACCGTATTGTGCCGGTTGCTGGCGGCCGATTTATCCGCAGGCCAATGTACGTCACTTCAGAAGTACGCACGCCCACCGTGGTGTCTGGCACGGACAGCATCACCACCTATCAATACGAAGGCGCGCAGTTCAGTCGGCATCGTGGCTTTTTAGGGTTTCGTGGTCGCTATACCGCAAATAACTTGAACGGATTGGAGAGCTACTCGGAATACGATCAGCGCTTTCCGTACATCGGCATGATGCGCAAGAGCGCCACCATGCACGACGGCGACACGATCAGCAGCGCCGCCACGAACGTGAGCAATAAGCTTGTGACGTGGGACAATGGCAATAAGACGTACCACTCGTACGTTTATAGTACGGTCAGTCAGCAAAAAGAGTTGGCCGCCAACCGAGGTGGCGGAAACGGCGTGATCAGTAACAGCCGCGTTGACACCACCATGGGCGATTACGGCAACGTGACCAAGCAAACCTCGTGGGTCTATAGCGCGAGTAATGCCACTCTGCACAGGACAGACACCACTTACACTTACAAAAACAAGGACTTCCCTAATTGGCACATAGGCCAAGTGAGCTTGGTAACGCAAAAGAATGACAGTACGGGCACGTCCGCGCTTACCACGCAAACCGCCTACGATTACGAAACAGGGTATAAAGGGCGGCTTACAAAGGTCACCAGCGAACCAAACTCCAGTGACGCCAGCCTGAGCATGGTCACCGAATACGGTTACGATGCTTACGGCAATGTGGAGGAAGAAAAAAGTTACCCACGGCTTAACACGGGCGACGAACGCATTAATAGCATTGGGTACGACAACCTAGGCCGCTTGCCGGTCAGCGTCACCAATGCCGCATTGCACCAATCCACCATTGGCTACGACCCCGTGTGTGATCAACCCAATTCGGTCACCGACGAGAACGGCCTGGTGAACACCGTCACCTACGATGGCTTTTGTCGCGTTGAAAGCGGCAAGTCGCCGTTATCACTGATCTCAACCATTGAATACGCCCGCACTGGTTTTGAGTCGTGCACAGGGTGTCAGTCACCGGCGTCGTTCCAAGTCACCACCACGTCGCCCGGTGAGCCCGCGGTTGTGCAAACGTACAACCGTTTTAATCAACTCATGCAGGGCCGAACCTTGGGCGTGGACGGCCGCGTTATCCGTCAACTGACCGAGTACGATGCGCTGGGCCGCGCGGTTGCCAGTACGCAACCCTTTTACGACGGCGAGACGCAGCACTGGACGGAAACCGAATACGACGATCTTGGGCGTGTTACCCAAGTCTTATTGCCGTACAACAAAGCCAACGACAGCGCCGGCAATGGGCAGCGTGCCACCATGAGCTACGACTATGGTTTGGACGCCGCTGGGCAAATGGTGCGCCAAGCTACCGACACCCAAGGCCGAGTCCGCACCACGGTGGTAAACCCGTTGGGTCAAGTAGAGCAGGTGATCGACGCCGCCAGCAAGATTCTAAATTACGATTACACCTCGCACGGTAACCTAAGAAGAACGGAAGATTCGCACGGAAACGAAATTACCTTAAGCTATGATTTGCTTGGTCGCCGAACCGTACTCAACGACCCAGATCTTGGCTCGTCCACCTACGCGTTCACGGCGTGGGGCGAGTTGGCGAGTCAGACCGACGCCAAAGGCAACGTCATCAACATGACCTACGATGAGTTGTCGCGCATCAAAACCCGTACGGTTCCAGGCACCGCCGCGCAAAGCGGTGGGCTAAGTACGTGGACCTACGATAACGCCACGTGGGCTGGGCCGGGTTATTTAAAAGGCGCGGTGTCGTCGGTGACGGGCCCGAATAATTACGCCCGAAGTTTTAATTACGATCACTACGGTCGACCGATCAGTGAACAAACCACCATCAAAGGCATCCAGTTCAATGAACGCTATGGGTACAACAACTTAGGGCAATTGTCTGAACGCTTTTACCCTAACAGCGGTGGCAGCAATGAGTTTGGGGTGCAGTACAGTTACGAAAACGGCTATTTAACCTCCATCTTAAGCGCCGAAGACGCGCAAGGGCAGTGCATAGAGCACTGGCGCGCCGACGACTACGACGCCCTTGGGCGCGTCAAGAAAGAAACCTTAGGCAAGTTGGTGGTAACCGACAAGGTTTTCCGCCCCGGTCAGAACGTGTTAGAGAGCATTGCGTCAGTCACTGTCCCGAGTGCGGGCAGTCAGACGGTTCAAAACCTGACGTACAAGTACGACAGCATGAACAACGTGATGGAACGCAAAGACGTCAAGCTGAGCATCACCGAATCGTTTCAGTACGACGTGCTCGATCGGCTGAAAACCCACACGCTCAACAGCATTCCAGGTTCCAGCATCACGCCCACGGTGGTCAGCGTTACCTACGACGACATTGGCAACATTAAAACCAAGTCGGACGTGGGCACCTACGTTTACCAACAAAACGGGTCATCCAAAAACTCGCACCGTCTGTTAGGCGTGACGGTCAATGCGGGCGCCGCCAGCTTGGCGCAGTTTCAAGTGAACTGGGAGTTTGATTCACAAAGCCTCGTCAGGTCGTTGCCCAGTGCGGGCACCATGACTTACGTATACGACGCAAACGGCAGCGTCACGCAGACCGGCAATCGCGAGATCAACTGGACGGCGTTCGACAAGCCTGAGCGCATGTTAGCCGAGGTTGGCACGGACGGCGCAAAGCGTGGCTCGTTGTACGAATACGGCCCAGAGCAACAACGCGTCTTCAAGCAAGAAGCAGAGTTCAGCGCCTTATCCATGGTGACTCAGTACTTTGACAGCACCATCTACATCGGCAAAGACTACGAGCGCATCGAAGACAAGAACGGCGCGGTCACGCACCGCTACACCATAGCAACCGGTGGGCACGCCATTCAGATCGAGCGCGCGGACAACACAGCCAAAGACACGCCTAAGTACTTGCTGGCGGACAACCTTGGTTCCACGCACGTCATTCTTGACGCCATGGGCAACATCGAGCAAACCTTAAAGTTTGATCCGTGGGGCATGCGCTTAAACGTGGGCGGCAGCTTAGCCGTGAACAGCATCACCAACCGAGGTTACACCGGCCATGAAATGGACGATGAAACCGGCTTAATCAACATGAACGCGCGGGTGTATGACCCGCTGATCGGGCGGTTCTTGAGTGCGGATCCGGTGTTGCAAGCGCCGTATAACATGGCGAGTTTTAATCGGTATTCTTATGTTTGGAATAATCCGATGAAATTTGTGGATCCGAGTGGGAATATTGTTGAGCGGCAGACGCCTTGCCTAGGTGCTTCTCAGGGCGCAGGATGCGAAGGCCCCGGAAGTGGGGTTGGTGAGATTCCGAGATTGCCAGACCCTATACTGTTTGGAAGTGATGATAGCGAGTTTGTTTCTGCCGATTACGGAGATTTCACACATTATGGCGGATTTTCATTTCAGGATACGTTTGTATATAACTCTGATAGAAATAATGATTTTTCGAGAAATTCTTCTTCAACGCGTAGCGCGGGACTTTCGCACTCAGATTTTATTATGCAAGGTATCTATGATGCTATCTCAGGTGGGCCAACCAGCATTTGGGATCGTATCGGGGTACCTTGGACTAGATATAATAACGCTTTGCGAACCCTCGAGAGAATTCAAAACTCCTGTAAGGATAAATGTAACTTTGGTTATATAACCGAAGAGGAAACCGAGGTGATCGGCCAAGTTGCAACTGCGGCTTCTGGCGCGGCTGCGATGGGACCACTGAGTTTAGCAGCTTCTCGTGCGAATAGTGCAGCGCAAACTGCTCGTAACGTATCTAGAACTTCAGCTGATGATGCCACAAAGGGGGCAGACAATATAGCTGATGCTGCAAGGTTAAATCGAGACCTTGTTCTGGACGAAGTTGTAGATCACGCTTTCGTCAAACATGTTTTACAGCAGGGAGAGTTTGCTGGATTAGGTATACGTACGACTGCACAGTTTAGAAGGCATGTGGATAATGTCCTCAGTAACCCAAGTAGTATTCGATACTATAGAGACGGTCGAGCAGCATACCTACAAGAATCTACACGTACGGTGGTAATCAGAAATCCTACTGGTTCAGGACAAAGCACGGCGTTTCAACCTAGAGACTGGAACAATTATATTAATAATGTTTTACCTGCTAGGACTACTCCCTTTCAATAAGCTCAGTTTAAAGTACAAGTACGATGAAAATACAAACAATTGAAAATGATGATATACAGTGTTCAATGACTAAGCAGGAGTTGCTGATGATAAAAAATTGTCTCGGTGAAGTTTGCTTTGGAATGAATGTTTCGGAATTCCACACTAGAGTGGGGTTTTCTCGAGAAGATGTTGGAACCTATGTTAAAGAGCTTAAAACTCTAATAGAGGAGTTAGGTATAGAAGAGTAATCCCGCTGTACCCTTGCCACAAAGGGAATACCGTTCGGTTTTAGAAATGCTGGTGAATTTAGTCAGTTTGGCAAAACACTGAATGCGGGCTTGGCTGATGCTGGTTTCAGCGGTACGAAAGCTATTCTTCAAGGTAGCGCTGTTACTGGTAAGAGTTTCCGAACTGGAAAAGCATTTGATGCAGGGAGAGTAAGTGATTTTGATATTGCACTTGCTGGGTCAGACATATTAGCCAGAGCTAGACAACTTGGAATTGGGTTAAGGTCTGGTGGGAAAAAAGGGGTCAGAGCCGAATTAAAAGTACAAAGGAAGTACGTAGGTATCAGAGTGAGTTAGACTGACTCAATGTAATAAATCGAAATGGAAAAAAATCGGCTCTGAGGCTGCTAAAATTAAAGGGGTCAGAGTGAAGCTGTCATAGTTTGACGGACACTTTAAATGAGAGACAATGATCTCTCAGGAGTATCCTAATGACAAGCAAACGAAGACCCTATAAAACTTACCCCAAAGAGTTCAAGCTTGAAGCTGTTCGCATGATGGAAACGTCAGAGCGGCCAGCCTCTGAAATTGCCGCTGAACTTGGAATTCGCCGCAACCTGCTCTACAAATGGAAGGAACAACTGGAGCTTAAAGGTGAGTCTAGCTTTAAGGCCAAACCAGGTAGACCACTTAAGTCCGCTCAAAGTGAAGAGGCGACGTTGCGCCAAGAAAATGAACGCTTGCGCGAAGAGGTGGAAACAATAAAAGGGGTCAGAGCCGAATTAAAAGTACAAAGGAAGTACGTAGGTATCAAAGTGAGTTAGACTGACTCAATGTAATAAATCGAAATGGAGTTCGATATGCCGAGATTGCCGAGGATAGACG
>NZ_BAABWF010000008.1:0-227132 GCF_040366405.1 Arenicella sp. 4NH20-0111 | reverse complement strand
TCCTTCTTAATTACGGGCGTTGACTTTTACGATCACAGGCGGTTCTTATAGACCGTTCGGAACGAACCGAAGAGATGAATACTATGCCACCTTACAAATTTAAAAGTGAAAGAGACTTTCTGCTAATTTGATCGCTTCCGAAATTGGTTGACGCTATTCAATGGTATAGTTTGCGACTAATAACGGCTGCTATTTTATTGATCTGCACCTCGGATCATAATTCCTTCATAATTAATATATCAACCAATGCTTACTACAACTAAAAGTGTTAAAGATACTTCCATAGGTTCTGCAATAGTGCCCTTTATAGCTCTTTTGGCCTTGAACGCATATTTGAGGTATTTAGGTATATTAGAAAACGTATTGTACGCTGATGATTTTCTTTACTTTGTTGATCTAAACAGCACCGTAATAAAATATGATATTTGTCGTTTCCCTCCTCAAGATTATCGATGGATCACTATGGGAAATATTTGTCTGTCAGGCACTTATCTAGGTGAGTTTGTACTATCAATATGGCCTAAGGTTTTAGCAATATTTTTTGTAACCCTCTACACCTTTCTTCTTTACCGGGTACTCATGTTATGGGGGGTGAGGAGTGTATCTGCATTGTTGTTAGCGGCACTATTAGCTGCGCATCCAATTACCAATGAGGTAATCCTCTGGAACGTGACTGCTTCATCGGGCCTAATTATTTCAACGGTTATCTACTCCTATATGTTATTGATACCAAACGTATCTTCGTGGACTGCAAGGTTGTGCTCCTTCTCCTTATTACTATTGGTTTCTATTTCTTATGAGTATGCTTTGGTTATATTTCTTGTGCTTGGCATTTCAGAATGTTTTGTTCTTGCTCTATCTGGAAGAAAAGTGTCTTTTGAGAGGCTAGTTGTACTAATTTCATGTTTTGTCTTTGCCTCTCTATTTTACATTGTGCAGAGTAAAGTCTCCGCATCACTTTTCCCTGATCCAGCTGGGGCAAGAGGTATAAGTAATCTTAGTCTGATATTCACTGATACCGCTACGCTAGTTCTTAAATTGCGGAGTTTGTTGAACTTGATGGTAAACGTGTATATGACTCCGCTTTCATTTTACTTCGAAATAGAAAGTCTCTGGTCATTGTGGAAATGGGTACCAATCGGTATTAGCGTGACTATAGCAGGCGTTGTATTTTTGACTACGCGCTCGTATGTAAAGTCAACCGTCTATTCGTTTTTCTTTATTGCCATTACACTTATACCGCTTCTGCCTCTTTTAGTAGCTAGTCAATCACCGGAAAGTTGGAGAGTGTCGATTCCTATTCTGATTGCAGCCATAATTGGCATTACTCCAATATTCATAGTGTTGAAAAAACTGCCTTCATATTTTACACACCTATGTAATTTCTGCTTGTCGTTCTTCGTACTGATACCTTTGGCATACGTTAGTATCAGTGAGACAAAACTTCGAGTTTATGAAAATAGATTAGAATCAAATCTAGTTTCGGAAATTGAGGCATTTTGGAAAGCGGAAGAAATAGATTTAAGTAGAATTCGTGTGGGACGAATTACTTATAACGAAGACGATTTGAATAGAAGACAGTATGCGGCCGAGAATCTTTCAATTTCATTCCAGAGGCGCGGGCTTCTTTTGGGCTTTAAGAACGATATCGCATGGCGTTCAAAGCTGCTTTACTACGGCTTAGACATCATTGAACTTGAAAGTGACACCTCTGAATTTGCGGAAAATTACGCTAAGGAATGCACCGAGGGTCAATGTGACTACAGCTTAGGAGAAATAATGTTTGCCAAGTGTAAAAAAGAATCCAATCAACATAATAGGGAGGCGAATATGGGTGTTGTACATGACCTGGAACTACGGGTTACTGCATTATGTATTTAACACCGTATGGCGTTGGTGTTGAGGCATGAAGTATGGAGTTAGATGATTATTACGGTAATGGGTATGATAAGGTTTGACGATCTGTAAATTCTATTAAGCAATTTTAGTATAGAGGAAGAGGATGAATTATTTGAAATTGAATGAACAAATTTCCGCATCAGGTCAACTAACGCTGAGCGATATCGAAAGACTCATAGACGAGAAAGTCGAATTACTTGTGTGTAATAGGCCCAATGGCGAAGATGCCGGCCAGGAAACTTACGAGGCTATCGCGGCTGCAGCAACGGCTCATGGTATTGACACTAAACTATTAGCATTCTCCTCTTATCAAATTTCTAATGACGATCGCGATAGCTTGATTGAAATCATTGCGGAAAAGAAAAGAACGCACTTATATTGCCGCTCGGGTGCGCGCTCAAAGCGATTATGGCGTATGGCAAATAAAATTGGTTGTGGCGGGCATGACTATACTAGTGATAAAGAATAGAGGAGGCGAGGATTTACAAATCTGGCTGAAACTATTCTATTGATGTCATCATCCTTAACTCCATAACGGCACTTATGGGTTTTGAAATGAATTTGGTTCGATTGTTTGTCTTTGTAGCATTCTACGCAGCCTTCGCTGTAAATACTTGCGCAGAAACGACGGGCGAAGAAGGTCCAACAGTTCAGCCAAGTTTTTTGAATGAAAAAATGAGTCCGCTAATTGATGGCGTGCTAGACGACTCAATTTGGGAAGCATCAGCTGTTATAAGTGATTTTCACCAATCTCGCCCATTGGATCACGGGCCAGTGAGTGAAAAAACGGAAGCTCAAATTGTAGTGAGCTCCGATTACCTTTACGTAGCGTTTAAGGTCCATGATTCAGACGTGAAATCCATAGATGCTAAAGGGCTAGTTCAAGGACAAACCTTTTTTTCTGATGATCGAGTGTCTGTGAACCTCGATACGTTTAACGATCAACGTAATTCCTATTTCTTTCAGGTCAATCCAAACGGAGTCCGTAGGGACGCATTGGTAGGAAACGACTATTTCATCGACGACTGGGATACCGTTTGGGACGCCGCTGCAAAAATCTATGAGTGGGGTTGGGCGGTTGAAATGGCTATCCCGTTTAAGTCTATTGCTTTTGATCCGAAGAACACTACGTGGGGTCTTAACCTTACAAGAAATAGCCCTAGGCGAGGTGAGGAAATGGCTTGGTCGTCCGTAGACAGAAATACTTCTCCCTCTGCCTTTGGTAAAATCACGGGAATGACGGGATTCAGCCAAGGCAAGGGTATTGAACTCAACCCTTCATTATCGTTAGGGTACAAGAACAGTGACAGCGTTGGATCTGATTCAGTGTTCGAACCGTCTTTGACAGGGTTTTACAACATCACTCCTTTTTTGACGGCCGGGTTAACGCTGAATACCGATTTTTCGGGGACCGAGGTCGATGAGCGAAAGTTAAACCTAGGAAGGTTCTCATTGTTCTTTCCTGAGAAAAGAGATTTTTTCCTTAGAGACGCGAGTATTTTCGAGTTTGGTGGTTTGGATGGCAATGCACGCCCTTTTTTCTCCAGACGCATTGGTTTATCTGATGACGGTGATCCCCTGGATTTAAAAACTGGGCTAAAGTTAAGTGGGCGTGCTGGCGATTGGAATTTGGGAGGCCTACTGATAAAGCAAGATACCATCGCTGAAGGTGCGGACGACGAGTTGTTCGTCGGGAGAGCAACGCGTAACGTCTTTGATGAATCTGAAATAGGAGTTATCGCGACGTCGGGTGATCCAAACTCAGACTCTGGTAATTCTTTAACCGGCCTCGATTACACATACCGAAACAGTCATGTTTTTGGTGATCAAAGTGTTCGCGCAAACTTTTGGTTTCAGGAATCAAACACCAATGGTTTTTACGATGATCAAAGTGCCTACGGGGTTAGATTGAGCTACCCCAATTATAAATATGAAGGCCATATCGATTTGCGGCGAATCGAAGAGAATTTTAACCCTGCCTTAGGGTTCGTTAATAGATCTGGTGTGGAGCAAATTAATGGACGTTTTCGTAGGCGTTTTCAGTTAGATAATTCCTATTTCGATTGGCTTGGAGCGCGAGCTCAGTACTTTAGAAGCGATAGAATAGATGGTGAAATTCAAACAGAACGGTATCAATTAAACTTTTTAGAAGGCTTTTCGGGAAAAAATGATTTCTTTACGGTTTTTTTGATCGATCAGACTGAGGGTATCGAGGAGTCGTTTACGTTACCTGGTGAGCTTCAGGTGATGCCGGGTGAGTACAATTTCAAACGCTATGGGGTATTCTTTGAAACGGGGCCGCAAAGGGAGCTCAGCGCAGAATTTCTATACGCAAATGGTGATTTTTTTGGTGGAGACCGTGAGCTCGTAGAACTCGAGCTAAATTGGAGGCCAAATAAGCACTTTTTCGCTGGATTGTCGTTTGAAAACAATGACATTAAGACAGCTGAGGGCGAATTTACTAGTAAGCTCTACAGCGCAAGAGCGAATATTGCTTTTAACACTGAATGGGCTTGGTTGAATCTGGTTCAGGGAGATAATGTGAGCGATACCGTATCGGTCAATAGTCGCCTGCGTTATCAACCAAGCGCTAACAAAGAGTTTCTACTTGTCTTTAATCAGACGGTCGACAACACCGCTGATAAGGCAGATGATTACTCAATCGTATTCAAGGCGAGCTTTAATTATCAGCTTTAGATGCAGCAATTAATAGTTGCGGTTGCTTGTACGAAAAGGTTGGCCACCCAAATCGGTGGCCAAGGATTTTAGATCGTCAAGTGTGCTTGATTCTAGAGTTTGGACGCGAGTTCAAACCCTTCGCGAATGGCTCGTTTTGCGTCAAGTTCACCGGCAAGTTTAGAGCCTCCTATTAGGTGGGTTGGTACATTTGCTCGATCTAGATCGTCTAGCAGGTCTCGACGTGAAAGTTGACCAGCACAAACTACGACGTTATCGCACTCAATAACCTGCGGTTCACCATTGTTTATGGTGAAGTGGAGCCCTTGATCATCTATCTTTGTATATTCCGCACCGGTGACCATATTGACGTCTTTCATTTTCAATGACGCTCGATGAATCCAACCTGTGGTTTTACCAAGACCTTTGCCCATTTTTGTGCTTTTTCGTTGCATCATGGTGACCTGACGCGGAGAAGGCTCCGGGTCTGCATGGACATAGGCTCCACGACTTTCATAATCTCTGTCCACACCCCACTCTTTATTAAATGTATCTATGTCTAAACTGGGCGACTGTCCCTGATGGGTCAGTAACTCTGCAATATCAAAACCGATTCCGCCGGCGCCAATGATAGCAACTTTGTTCCCGACCGGTGCTTTGTGAGTAACTACGTCAATGTACGATAGTACTTTGGGATGGAGCGCTCCTTCGATAGACAATTCTCTCGGTGTGATGCCCGTGGCTAAAATCACCTCGTCGTAGCCATCTTCGACTAACTGTTTGGCGTCAATTTTTGTATCTAGTATTAGGTTGACGCCGGTTTCCTTAATTTTGTGTTCAAAGTATCGGAGAGTTTCATAGAATTCCTCTTTTCCCGGAATTTTCTTCGCAATGTTAAATTGCCCTCCGATACGATCTGACATCTCTATTAGGTCAACTTGATGGCCGCGATCGGCCAACACGGTCGCAGCGGAAAGTCCTGCTGGTCCAGCTCCGACCACGGCAATCCTTTTTACCGAAGTTGCTGGCGAATAATTTAACTCGGTTTCATAGCAAGCGCGGGGGTTGACTAAGCACGTCGAGCGCTTGCCAGAAAATGTGTGATCAAGGCAAGCCTGATTGCAGCCGATGCAGGTGTTTATGAGTTCAGGTTTACCAGCGGCCGCTTTATTAACGAAGTCGGCATCGGCGAGAAAGGGGCGAGCCATGGAAATCATGTCTGAGTCACCTCGAGCAATGATATCGTTTGCTACATCAGGGTCGTTAATTCGATTAGTGGCCACCACAGGAATGCTTATATGGTCTTGAATTCGCCCGGTGACCCATGCAAAAGCGCCACGAGGCACACTCGTAGCGATGGTCGGTACTCTTGCTTCATGCCAACCGATGCCTGTGTTAATTATAGTGGCTCCTGCTGATTCTATGGCTTTACCCAATTGGACGACTTCATCCCAGGTGCTTCCTTGTTCGATCAAATCGAGCATCGACAATCGATAGATAATAATGAAGTTGGGCCCAACCTTTTCGCGAACAGATTTAACTATTTCGACTGGTAAACGCATTCTGTTTTCAAATGAACCGCCCCATTCATCCGTGCGCTTATTGGTGTGCGTAACAAGAAACTGATTAATAAAGTAACCTTCTGATCCCATAATCTCAACACCATCATATCCAGCTTCTTTGGCTAGATAGGCGGAGTTTGCGTAATCGTTTATCGTCTTGTAAACACCCTTTGTGCTCAAAGCACGAGGCTTGAATGGCGAGATAGGGGACTTCACGTTAGAAGCCGAGACGCATAATGGGCTGTAGCCATAACGTCCAGCATGTAGAATTTGCAAGCAAATTTTACCGCCCTCAGCGTGAACCGCTTTGGTCACTTGTCTGTGCCTTTTAACTTCAGATTTCTTACTTAGTTTGCTACCAAATGGGGAAAGCCAGCCCTCAACATTGGGAGCAAACCCGCCTGTTACCATCAAGCCAACTCCGCCTCTTGCTCGTTCAGCGAAGTAGGCAGCAAGTTTTGGAAAATCTTTGGCTCGATCTTCTAAGCCTGTATGCATGGATCCCATTAAAGTGCGGTTCTTTAGAACGGTAAAGCCCAAATCAAGTGGGCTCAGTAGATGAGAATAATGTTCGGTCATAAGGCGGGTGCTCGCGATCAGATAACACTGTTATGGTTTGTGGCATTATTGTATCTAAGCAATTGACCTAATAAAACCACATTCGGGGTATTTGCTCATCAAATTGAATTTAGTCTGCTCTCGTCAACTTACTAATCATGGTGGAGCAGAAACCAATTTTTGTTTATAGTCTGTACAAACTATCAAATTGGATTGCGCCGGTGAAACATAGCCTGATTACCTTTCTATTTACCCTCACTATACTTTGTGGATGCACGGGGTCAGAACAAGTTTCGACTCCCGACGCTAAGGATGTTGAAGCCGATGCAAACACTGATGTTAAAAGCGCCAGTGAAGTAACTGTTAGCCCAATCAAGGAAGAGAAAATACTTGATCAGAATGAAGCGTTTGATAGATTTAAGGAGAATTTTTTAGTTAAGACTTGGGAGCTTAAACCGAGTTATGCCGTTTACGTTGGCTATTATGAGCACGACGACCAATTGCGTGTTCCAAACGGTGTCCAGCGAGCGGCTGAAAGGGGCTTTTATGTTAACGAACTCTTAGCTATTAAAGAGTTCGATGCGAACCAATTAAGTGCGGCAAATGCCTCTGACCTTGCCATTATCGAGGCTGAGCTAAAGTCGAACATATGGTATATCGATGAATTTCGTGACTACGAATGGAACCCTGCTCGTTATAACCCAGCCGGCGCCTTTGGCGTAATTCTAAACACCGATTATAAGCCCCTGCTTGATCGTCTGGGGGTTATTTCAAAGCGACTGGAGAATGTGCCTGCATATTATGAGGCAGCGGTTGCGAACATTAAAAACCCGACTCTAGAGCACATCGACCTGGCTATTCAACAAACAGGCGGAGCCGTGAGCCTGTTTTCTAAGTTGATCCCGGAGAAAATTGACGGTTCTGCGCTAAACGAAGAGGCTGTTGTAGAACTAAATTCCAAATTGGCCATGGCCACCAAAGCTGCGGAAGGCTACGTAAGCTGGTTGGAGAATAAGAAATCAACGTTATTAGACAGTAATGATGCCCGCAGTTTTAGAATAGGGGCCGAAATATACGAAAAGAAGTTTAAGCATGATATCGGCTCGAGCTACAAAGCAAATGAGCTTTATGAGGTTGCTTTAAAAGCAAAGCAAGAGCTACACGCGGAGATGATTCGTATCACGTCAGAGTTATGGGAGACCTATTTTCCGGAAACGACGCGGCCAGAAGCAGACCTTGTTGCTGTAAAGCAATTAATCGATAAGCTTTCCGAAAGGCATGTCGATCGAGAAGACTTTGTGGAGGAAATTCGTCGTCAGATGCCGATTATTCAGGCTTTTATGGATGACAACCAGTTGTTGGATTCTGATCCAACTCGTCCTTTGGTTGTTCGGTTGACACCAGAATATCAGCGGGGAATTGCCGGTGCTTCAGTCAACGCTCCCGGGCCGTATGACGCCACCGCTAACACGTATTACAATGTCTCTCCACTGGATTCTTACTCTGACGAGCAGGCTGAAAGTTACCTGCGAGAATACAATCATTGGATTCTACAGATTCTAAATATCCATGAAGCCACCCCCGGTCACTACACGCAATTGGTTCATGCTAATAAAAGCCCGAGTAAAATTAAGTCGATATTCGCTAACGGGGCGATGATCGAAGGATGGGCCGTTTATTCAGAGCGAATGATGTTAGAGGCGGGTTATGGAAACAATGAACCAGAAATGTGGTTGATGTATTCGAAATGGAACCTACGAGTGGTGGTAAACACTATTCTAGATTACAGCGTTCAAGTCTTAGGCATGGAGCGGGACGCGGCACTAAATTTGTTGATGAATGAAGCCTTTCAAGAACGCACCGAAGCCGAAGGTAAGTGGAAGCGAGCGACGCTCTCGCAGGTGCAGTTAACCAGCTATTTTACCGGTTACTCTGAAATTTATGCGTTTCGTGAGGAGTTAAAGAATACGTTAGGTGAGGCATTTAGCTTAAAAGATTTTCATAATAAGTTTTTGAGTTACGGCAATGCTCCTGTGCCTGTAATTAAAAAGCTGATGTTAGCTGAACTAGAAAAAAAATAGGAATCCAGAGACAGTGTGTCAGAAGAGAGGCCGATCAGACTGATTAGCCTCCTTTGTTCTTAAGTTCGACGACAAATTAATCTGGTGCAAGGCAGTTTCTATTCAGAGGGTGCTCAGAGTTGTTGCTGTTTAGGCAACGCAACGTTCCGTTTCCCGTCGCTGTGCCAGTGAGAATGGATTGACTTATTACTAGTTCAGGCGTAATACCAAAGTCTTTCTCAGACACAACGTCACCTTTGATTGTGCTGTTTTGAATTCTAATGTGAGCTCCAAAAGCTTTTATTGCGACACAGGAGTTAGCCGTATTGTTTAGGGCGACATCGAGAGTCGGTAAACCGTCGCCGATGTATACCCCATTGAGGGTTGTTGTTTGGATGTCAGATCCAAACTTTTCCCAAACCCCAATGCATTCTTGTGACCCCCCGTTCAAATGAAAGGCTGAATCAATGAAGAAATTTTCTGTTGGAAGACCGTCACGGCCTCCGATCACTCCATACGATTTCTGATTACCCTGGACCGAAATAATGCTGTCTCTTACTGTCACATCACTACTGGTGTGAATCCCGATTGCGGTACCGCCAGAGCTGCTTATAGAGGCCCGCACATTGTTTATTTCAATTCGATTTGATTGCGCCTCGTTACCAAAAGCCTGAGCCGATAGCGCTCCAGTGACGGTGGCGATCAGCGTTAGGTTAGAAACTTTCGAGAAGCTCTTTAATTCAACTACCGTGTTCGTGCCTGTGGTGGTATTTTGAAATTTATTATCAACGATAGATTTGATCACCGTCGTGCCATGCCCTGAGCCAACCAAATGAACGTTTGGCTTGAGTATTAACGTCTCCTTAGGGAAGTACGTGCCAGGGGCAATGACAATTAGGTGTTTTTCTCCGGAGATGCCCGAGCTGTCACCACTATCCGGAATTGATTTGAGTGCGTCTGTAATGCGAGTATAGTCGCCGCCCTTTTTTGCAACGGTGATAACGTTATCTAACTCTGCACTCACGGGGAAAACCACAACGCTGGTTTTCGATAGGGCAGAGGTGGAAAAGAGTAGCACCAAAGCTAGACAACAAAACAGTCGCCTTAAGATGAGGGTATTTGAATCCATAATTAGTCCTTTAACGTAGTAGTAGGGCAGTGCATCTAATCAAGCGCATTTGGCACGCTTTAGATACGGGTAATAGTAATAAGGAGCAGTCTTGCTTTGCAAGATCCTAACATAACTTCACTCTATATCAATGCGGAACTCTATTCGATGCACCAGCTTTTAATATCTGGCAGTTAATCTAGAAGCTTGCGCATCATCATGTAAAGTTGCGTTGCGGACGCAGGCTTATGTAGTAGTAGTGCATCTGTGGTTTGCGCATCACGGATTCTCTCTGAGCCCGTATCTCCAGTGATAAGAATCGCGGGGATGTGGCGTTTTAGTTCATTCCTCACGAGTTGGACTACGTCTTTGCCCGTTACGCCTTCACGTAGGCGGTAATCGCTTAACAAAATCTGTGTCTGGTTGGCGTTGGGTGCGGCTAATGCATCTTCTGCTGATTCAGCGAGAATACAAATACACCCCCAAGATCGAAGTACAGAGTTCATTGATGCTCTAATATGAGGTGCGTCGTCCACCACCATAACAGTGATGCCCTTAAATTGGTCTAACTCTAGCTCTTGATTGATGTCCTCAATAACTTCTTCCGTCGCTTTCGGAATGAGAAAACGAAATACGCTTCCTTTCCTAACTCTTGACTCAACCGAAATGCGTGAGTTGATTGTGGATGCAAGGCCTTGCGCGATGGCCAATCCCAAGCCAAAGCCTTTGCGAGAATCACGTTCAGGGTTGCCGATTTGTTGGAATGCCTTGAATATGGTGTGATGCTCGCATTCTGCAATACCAACACCGGTATCCCAGACTTCTAAGCTGAGGTGATCTCTGCGTTTCCGACAAGCAACCAGCAACCCGCCTGTTTTGGTGTATCTAATCGCATTCGCTATCAAGTTCCTGAGTATCAGCTCTACCAAGAAAGGATCACTGTAAGCGGCAGCTATGGTCTCTCTGGTTCGGAAAATCAGTTCTTTTTCATCAGCGGTCGGAGCAAGCTCTGATTCAAGTTTGTTGAGTACATTTCTAATTAAAAAGGACCTTGGTTGCGCGGATATTGCTCCAGCATCGAGTTTTGATATGTCAAGCAATGCATCTAGCATTTCGCGTGTTGATCCTAACGCGGAATTCATGTGTTGGTGAATTTCGTGTTGAGCATCTGATAGTTCTGTTCTTCCCAAAGACTCATTAAGCAGCCCGAGTGCGTGTAATGGTTGTCGTAGGTCATGGCTTGCGGACGCTAGAAATACGGATTTGGCTCGGTTCGCTTCGTCTGTTTCATTTAATGCGCTTCTAAGGTCTTTAACTAATCCTTGGTTTTCTAAAGAAAGTTCAATTGATTGTTGGATTGTTCGTGTAAGGGTAACCGCAAACCACGTAAGACCGACAAGCATGAGTGCAAATGCAAAACCTAACCATTGATATAGGGGCTCTTCGCGGAGGTAAAGGGCATAACTGACTGTGAGCATACTTGGGTAGCTGCTGGCCACAAAGCCAACAAAGAACGGCGAAGACAGTGCGACTGAGCCAGCCGCGAGACTAGCCGATATTACGCACAGTAGAATAACAACGGAAGGGTCACCTTCTGGGATAAATGTGAACGGTAAATACGTGTACGTAAGACTTTGGATTAAAACCAAACACAATACGATCTGGGTATCGAAAGTAACATTTCGACCAAAGAATCGCTCAAAACCAAATGAAAAAATGGCGATGCTTGCTATGGCTTCCATGCACATCACGGCAACCCAAACAATTGATCGTAAGTCTAATGTCGCTTGATATATTAAATAGGAGGTAAAGAGAGCTACCAGTGTGTAACCAAATACGCCCTGTACATAATTGCGATGAATCAATCGCAATTGGCGCCAATATAGAATTTCTTGTTCAGTTCTGTTGGCTTCTCTTTGTTCTATGTCAGCCTGTTCCGGCAGCTCATTTTTAATTAGCATCCTCTAAACAGTGATGCCTTCTCGTTGCGCGATTAACATGGCTTCAGATCGATTCGATGCGCCTAAAGCGGACAGGATCGCGGAAACGTGCACTCGAACCGTGTTCTCCGACATCTCCAATTCACGTGCGATTAATTTGTTAGGTTTTCCTTCACATAAATACATAAGGACTTCCAACTGTCTTGGCGTTAGATTGTTGCTCAAGCTATTGGCGTTGTGCTGAGGGTTTGCTTTATCGACATCGCTACTAAAACATGTGCCGCCCCGAAGCACTCTATTAATTGAGGCGACCATTTCATCCGCGCTTGCCGCCTTGTTTAGGTAACCTGAGGCCCCCAATTTTTTGGCTTCTGCCATTGCGTTAGGGTCATTACTTGCCGATAGGATGATAATTGGTGAGGTCTTGAATCGATCGCGAACAGGTTTTATGCCGTCAATTCCGTTAATTCCAGGCATCTGTATATCCAATAAAATGACATCCACGCCAGATTCGCTAAAATCGAGCGCTTCTTTGATTGAGTTGGCTTCTGAAATTCCTCGTGCTTTTCCAATTTGCATGAGAATCATTTTTAACCCAGTGCGAAACAATGAGTGATCATCTACTATGAGAATGTGTTTGTTTTGCATGTTACGCCGTTCCATTGTTTCAATTTCCCATTAGAGATAAGTGTCTCATAATTACAAGTTTTTACGCTCTAGTCCATCAGTACTATGCTCTATTGTCGTTACTTGCCTGCGTTTGGCTTGCATAGCATAAATTCTTTAAGGGTTACGAGAGTTAATGAACGCTAAAATCGAACTTGATACCTTCTGTGAGGCTTCTACTTGAGGATAGTGGCCAATGTTGTCAAGTTCCACTAAATAATCTAGCCGACACTTTAGTTCTTTGTAACGTGTGACTAAATGGGCGCCTGAAACCGGGTCGAACGACCCGTTGATGAGAGCCAATGGGGCCGAAGATTGTTGTAGGGCAGAAACCCACCTCTGTCTATGTTCTCGTCGATCCAAAATGTAGGTGATCAGATTGTGAAATAGATGGCGGCCATTGTTATAGCAAATTGACTCCCAAAACTCAGCGAGCTCCTCTTTGGTGGGTTTTGTCTGCGGGCCAAAAACGCTACTGAATGATCTAGAAAAGGCGCTAAATCCCGTCGCTCTATTTATCCATTTTCCAGCTGGGCTAAGCATCAGTTTTTGAATTAGTAACGCGCGATGTGTTTCTGGAAACAATCCCCCATTGAGAAGTGAGCAAGATAGCCATTGAGTTTGGGCTTCTCTTTCTAGTTGCCTTGCTAGAAGCTCCTGTGCCACGGATACGCCGTAGTCGTGAGCCACCACGTGATACTTATCAATGCCCAATTGATCGATTAGAGACTCGTACAGATCGGCTTGTTGGTGTATTGAGTACTGTCTGTTGTCAGGCTTCTCTGAAAAACCAAATCCGAGCATATCCATCGTAATGAGACGATATGTGGATGAAAATGAAGGCCAAAGTTTAGCGAAGTCAAAACTGGAGGTTGGGAAGCCATGTATCAATAGTATTGTGTCTTCTTTTTCTTTGTTTTCATCAATAAAAAATACGTTGAAGGCGCCTAGCCTGCAATTTAATTTCGTCAGATCGCCTTTTTCGCGCCAACGGTTAAGTGGCTGTGATTTAAATTTCTGCATAACGACCTGCGCGGTTGAGAGTTTAGCTTAGACCAGAGTGGCGATGGCAGACCAGTCTCATATAAATTGAACTTGACGTCAAGTTCAATTTATATGAAGATCTCTTGACAATATTGATGTAAAGCATCGTGATTTAATTTGAAGGGGAGGCGATTTAGATGAAAAGTATGCCAACACAAGAGCGAGCCTTAAAAAAGAGGATAGCCTTGTTAAAAGCCGCAACGCATGAATTTGGAGTTGCTGGATTTGAAGCGGCAACAGCCAAATCAATCGCCACAAAGGCCGGCGTGGCGACTGGTACGTTTTACCAGTACTTTGAAAATAAAAACGATATTTTGTGTGTCGTTGCTGAGAACCGGTTTACTGATCTTCATCATCAAGTAAGTATTCTAGAGGGCAGCTCACAGGATGTTAGCGACACAGAAACCACACGAAGTGAGCGCGCTAAAGAGCTATTCAATCGAGTTCTTCACTTTCTTTATAATTTTCATATTCAAGATGGACTGCTACATCAAGTTTTAGAGCAAAGACGTGGTGTGGATGAAAAGCTCGACGAGATTATTACCCGAGGTGAGGAGCTGATGCGTTCTCATGTGGTGCAATTTCTGGAAGACTACGAGCTCGATGATTCAATGGTCGTCGCTGATAGCCTATTTGCAATGGGAGAAGGGTTAGTACACCGAATGGTGTTTGGAAGCAAGCCAGACAATCCTGACAAGATGTTGGAAATAGGTGCGACTATTCTCACCAGCTTTTTGACCAATAGGCCCTAAACGATCAAATACCAATGATCAAATCTTTACAGAAATAACACTATGACTTTTGACATTCTAATTAAAAACGCGCGTATTTTTAACGATACCGAAGAACCTGTGATGCAGGATATTGCGATCTCTGAAGGGAGAATTGTTCGTCGGGGGGAGGATCTTGATCCAAGTTTGGCCCGCGAGGTTATAGACGCATCTGGAAAGTGGGCGATGCCGGGACTGTTTGACATTCATACTCACTACGATTTGGAGTTGGAGGTTGCTCCAGGTCTGCCAGAGTCAACTCGTCATGGCACGACAACTGTCGCGATCGCCAATTGCAGTTTGGGCTTAGCATTTGGGAATCAGCGTGTTGATAACACCGACCCTATAGTGGACTGTTATGCAAGGGTGGAAAATATTCCCAAGCCGGTATTGAAAGCCTGCGCAGATCGAGTTACTTGGAATACTCCAGAAGAGTATCTAGAACACTTGGACGAAGTATCTATGGGGCCGAATGTCATTACCATGATTCCACATTCCATGTTACGAATTGAATCGATGGGGTTTGACGCAAGCGTTAGTCGAGACCCAACTCCCAATGAAATCGTGGACATGCAAAATAGACTCAGAGCAGGGTTGCGGATGGGCTATGCTGGCTTTTCTACAGATGCCTTGCCATTTCATTATCTAGCTAATCAGCCAAATTGTCATAAGACAATTCCCACTCAGTTCGCAAAATACCATGAGTTAAAGCAACTCACCCAAGTTGTTCGTGAAGAGGGTCGTTTATGGCAAGCGACACCGCCTAAGGACAGTCCTGTGGATGTGTTCAAGACGTTCCTTTTGTCATCCGGTCGATTACATGGGAAACCATTGAAGACAACGGTAGTGGCAGCACTCGATGTGGCGACTAACCGCAACATTATCAAGTTGACGCGACTATTGAACAAACTCTTGAACTCTAAGCTCTTGAATGGGAAGTTTTATATGCAAGCATTGGGTGCGTCTTTCAAAATTTGGTCGGATGGTGCCGTCACTCCGATTGCGGAAGAAATACCAGAGCTACGCGCGCTCAATGAAACAGATTTGGAGGATCGCGCCGCAAGGCAATTAATTCTTCAGGACCCAGAGTACATCAAAGTATTTCGTGCCATGTGGATGAAAGGAAAGTCTGGGTTCAATTTAGCTCGACTTAAGCGGAAGCTGCGTTTGGAAGATTATGCATTCGATCGTGACTTAGCTCAGATGACCATTGACGTGTGCCCGCAAGAGAACTGGGAAGGGATGACGTTTGAGCAGGTGCTCGAGCGAGTCATTTTAATAAAGCAAGGACGCGCATCAGACGATGTTGACTCAGCAGAGAAAGCCCTTATTGATCGTGATTTTTTCTGGGTGGCCGACGAAGCAGATTTCATGTTGCAGATGCTGAGAACATTCGATACACAAATATCTTGGTTTACCATCACTGCAAATCGTGATCTAACTACCGTGAGGGAGTTGTTGATGGACCCTTCGCTGTTACCAGGATTCAACGACAGTGGAGCCCATTTAACTAACATGGCTTTCTACGATGTTAACCTTCGAAGTTTAAAGTTGGCGGCCGAAGGCGGAGAAGGTGACGTTGCGTATATGGTTAAGCGATTAACCAAAGACGCCGCCGACGTGTTTGGCGTTGGCCGTGGTACGATCTATGAGGGTGATGTCGCAGACCTTATTTTAGTTGACCCCGAGGTTTTAAAAAATTACGATGGCGAAGCAAACGTAGAGAGAATTTATCGAGAAGAGTTTCAACACCAGCAATTGGTAAACAGGTCTGACGGCGTTGTGCCGATGGTGATGATAGGTGGAAAAATTGCTTGGAAAGAGGGTTCATTCTCCGATCGCTTTGGCCAAGAAAAGTTTGGTAGATTGTTAAAGCCGGAATCCGCCGCTTAGTTCTGTTTTAGCCGAAATATTCGAATATGTGGAGAGTAGGTGTATTGCAGAAAGCAACGCCTGCAATACACCAATTAAAGTAAATGGTTAGAATTTCCCAGTTACAGTCAGCAATGCATGAATTGGGGCACCGACAGTAGCTTGGTGAGTTGAGTGAGCATTCGGGAAGTACAGCTCGTCTGTTAGGTTCTCGATGTTCACTTGGACTCTTAATTTATCAGAAAGATCGTAGTACGCAGCAGCGTCTACTCGTGTGTAACTTGGTAAAACCGCACTGTTGCTGTTGTTAATAAAGCTCTCGTTTTGATAAGTAACGCCCAAGCCAAGTCCAAATTTGTCAGACACTTGGTATTTGTTCCACATCGAAAACATGCTCTCTGGAATTTCACGAGGCACGTTACCGCTGCTATTGGTTTCGCCATCTAAGCTTGTGTAGCTGGTTGTCATGTACCAAGAATCAGTAAGTTGGCCGGTTAGCTGTAATTCAAAGCCTGACACCTCAGATTTGATTACGTCAAACCTAGATGCGTCACTGTCGGATACAACGGGTCTATTTTGTTCATTCTCAAATAGCGCAGCTGTTAAGCTTAGACCGCTTTTGAAATCCCATTTAATACCAACTTCTGAGTTTTCAAAGGTATCTGGCTCAAGGCGGTTATTGTCACCGTTGATATTGGCGAATTGTTCACCACTGCGAGGCAAGAACGACTCACTGTAGCTGGCGTAAACTGAAATGTTCTCTTGTGGCTTGTAGATGAAACCCAAGCGTGGAGACACTTCGCTGTCTTTACGACTACGGTTTTCACTACTTTTTGCGTTGAATACTTCGATATCAAAGCTGTCATAGCGCGCGCCAACTAAAACATCAAAGTTTTCAGAGAATGCGATTTGATCCTGGATGTAGAACGAATTGGCTGACAGGTCGACTCGAGTGTCATCGTTTAACGCCGAGAAAGTGTACGAAGTTGGCGTGCCAGTTGCGGTCACACCTACGCCCCCAAGGAAGGAAATTGGGCGAGTTGCAAAGAAATCTTCTTTGTCGTTACCGCTGGTGCTGAATACTGGATTAAATCGATCTTGATCAGAACTGGTGTCGATATATTCGGCGCCAAAAATCAAAGTATGCTCGGTGTTACCGGTTGCAAACTCATTCACCAAATTCGCTGATAGAATTAGATTTGTGCGTTCGGTTGTATCGACGTACCCATCCAATGTTGCAATGTTGGTTGATTGGTCATAATCAGTCGCATAGAAATTTTGATACAACTTGTCGTAATCACCGTAGAACGCACTGATGTTACCTTTTAAGCTATCAGAGAAGTTATGTTGCAAAGCGGCACGAAATAAATGCGCCTCTAGCTTTGTGAGGTTCAATTCTGGATCAGCAAGAATAACGTCTTCCAAAGCCTCAACAGGCCGACCGTCGGTGCCAGTTGGAATGCCTCGATCAATGAAACGTTCGTGATCAGCGTACTCGTAAGATAAGTCTAATGTTGTCGCTTCGCTAAGTTCAAAGCGCGCCGTGGGATTGAATCCGATTCTGTCGCCATCGTAAAAATCGCGATGGTTGTCGAGACTTTCGTACATCGCGTTAATACGAACAGCTGATGAGTCGCCTGATGAAAAGTTGTGGTCTAGTTCTACCCCAAAGCCGCCAAATGAATTAGCGCTTGCTTTGTAGCTGGTGAAGGCTTCATCTAACTTGGCTTTTTTAGATACACGGTTCAACACGCCGCCAGTTCCGCCGCGACCGAAAAGCAATGCGTTAGGGCCGCGCAAAATTTCGATTTGCTCGACGTTGTATAAGCCACGATAGTATTGAACGTCATCTCGGTTACCGTCCAAATAAAAATCGGCGGTGGAGCGTACGCCACGGAACACTACCGCATCGCGGTGGCCTTCGCCCTGTGAGGTGTTAACTCCGGCCGTGTAATCGATGATGTCGCCAATGCTGGTGATTCCCTGTTCGGTTATTTGTGCTGCGGATATGATAGACAAGCTTTGAGGCACGTCAATGATTGGAGTGGGTGCCTTAATTGAATTAACTTCGTTGCTTGAGAGGTATTGTCCCTCTACGACAACTTCTTCTATGTCACTCTTTTCTTGTGCAACCGCTGTGCTACCCAGTAGCATTGCCGTAATAAAAATGGCGATGTTGTTTTTTTGCATCTCTCGACTCTTTTTCTCTCAAAGTATTTGGAATATCCCTTCTATCAAAACGACATTTCGGGGGGATTCATCGCGAGTTGAGGTTTGAACAGCAGTTTTTGTATTACTCAGCCCGCGTGCCGTAATATACATTTTTCATTTGCATTTGCAAATGCAAATGATTCATATTTGAATTTACTTTCAAATATACGTTTGTGACATTTACCTGAAACATTATTTATTGGACAAAGGGCTGCTAATCGAGCTAGTTAGAGGCGCTGTAGTTAGGTTTCCCGTTAGTGGCGGCAAGGGGTAGCCACATCGATTCCGATAAACATTGGCGGAGGAGCGGTGATGCATGGCGACGTGTTTCTATCTACGTTAGAATTGTCGTTATGAGCGCCTTTTTTATTTGGTTGGAAGCCAGCGGCAGACCGATTGATCCGGTGGTCGCAAAACGTATGTTTGCATCAATCGCCCCGTACGGCGGTGATACTCATGAGTTATTGATCAATGATAACGTGGCGATAGGCGTGGCTGCGCGCTGGATGACACCGGAGGACGTGGGTGAGAAGCAGCCTCTTTATAACAGCTCGGGTTCTCAGTGCCTTTTGTTCGAAGGAAGAATCGATAATAGAACGCATTTGTTGGCAGAGCTGGGAATTGAGCGCGCAATAAGCGATGGAGCTTTGCTACATGAGTTTTTGCTGAGATTTGGCGATTCACGATTACCTGAGGTGGTCGGCCCATTTGTGTTTGTGTGGTTCGATTTTTCTCTGGGCTCAGTTTTAGCTGCGCGGGATACGATGGGGGGGCGTTATCTGGTCTATAAGCAGGATTCTCAACGCCTTATGCTCGCCAATACTGAGCAGGCATTCATTGATCATCCTGATGTATCGCATACACTAAATAAGGCAAAAATTGGTGCGTGGTTAATCGGGCACCAAACGAATTCTCAGGGGGCCTGTCTAAAGGGGCTGACTGTTTTAGAGCCTGGGCAGAGTATATTTTGGTCAAACCCGCAACATCAAAAACCTCTTCCTAAATCCTTCTATCACCCCTCTCCGGCTAAACGCATTAACTTATTTGATGATGAGTCGTACGCTCGTGAGTTTCGCCGATTGCTTGATCAAGCTGTAAGTCGCAGAACGAGAGCAGTGGGGCAAATTGGCGTGATGCTCAGTGGTGGACTTGACTCAGTGCCAATTGCAATTTCCGCCAGCAAAGATGAGCAGGTAGAGAAGTTGCAAGCGTACTCTTGGGTATTTGATATCGATAGTACTATGGATGAGCGTCGTTATTCTCAGCCAATCTGTAAAGCGTTTGATATTAAGCAAAACTTGGTGCATTGTGATCAGCTGTGGACGAAGTTTGACTCAGATACCCACATTAACCCGCTGTTTCCCTTTTCATTACCCTATGCTGAATTCCAGCAACAAACTTTTCGTCAAGCACGCGCGGATGGCGTAACGATATTGCTGACGGGGTTGCAGGGCGACTTGTTGTATACACACGATAACAGTCAAGTAGTCAGCGCTTTATTGCGGGGCGACTGCCGTTTGGCTTGGAAAGAGTTTAGGTTTCAGTTGGCAAAACGACAAATAGGTTTGTGGTCAATGGTTAAGCGGTTTCTACTAATCCACATTCCGGTGGTGCGCGATACCGTTGAAAAGTTAAGGCCACGGCGCAAAGGTTCTATTGCCACTGACTTACTTCAGAACGATATTGTTGAGGTAATTGAGGTGAAGCCACATTGGCTGTCAACCGTCGCTAGAAAAGCGTTGCGGCCTATTCAGTATCTTGTCACCATGGATGGATTTGCGGGCGATGATGCGATGCTTGGCCGTGTTATGGAAAATAAGTATCAAATCGAGCGAAGATATCCATTTCGTGACCGAGATTTGTGTGAATTTATGTTGGCAATCCCAACTTCTCAGCTCATTAAATTGGGAGTGAGCAGACCGATTGTAAAAAGTGCATATGCGACGGAATTTCCAGATGACTTATTGAACCGAAACGATAAAACACAGTTCCAGAGCGCTTTGTTTCGGGGGGTAAAGACTGATAGGGTTTACGAAAAGCTCTTTGATAGAGAGCCTAAGTATTGGCGAAAATATGTAAAACAACGTTATTTTTTCGATAAAAATGGTCAAAACACCTTTAAAACGTTGGTCAAGTGGCAATGTGCTTACTATAATTTTTGGTACCGAATGTGGTACGATGCGCCGAGCGATGGTATTGGGGAGTCGCTAGGTCAAACGCCCCAAAATAAATTGTTGAAACAAAATGTCAAAACAAAATAGTGAAGCAGCTGAAGGTCTGAGTGGGGTTTCTCAACAGGTGTCCCAAAGGGTTACTCAGAAGTCGGCTAGTGGGAATATCAAAAAAGGCTACGAAACGCCAGTCTTAGCGTATTACGGAGATGTTCGAGACGTTACGCTAGGGCCGACCGTTGGTATTGGCGAAAGTGGTAACGAATTAGGTCGACGTCCGTAATATTCGGCGAGAATAAATAGCAAAAAACACAGCCTAGGCTGTGTTTTTTTTGTCTAACTCAGAAGCCCCCAGCATTGAAAGAAGTACCGTGGCTTTAATTAGTCCTTGAATGGAGCAAGTTTTTTATCAACTCTGTGTTTTCGAAGTACCACGTAATCAGGTAGTCCGTTAGAGTAGCTCGGGTAGTCTTCGCCATTGATTAGAGGAGCTAAGTAGGTCCGACATTCTTGAGTAATAAAAAAACCGTCATCACTGATGTAATTGTCCGGCATTTTTTCTTCCACATTTGCGATATCTGCCAGAGGCGCATGACCGATTGTCCATTCATAGGGTGCATCGTTGGTGCGCACAATGGTGGGCATAACGGCGTTCGTTCCGGAAATTGCAAGTTCTACGGCTGCTGCGCCCAAGGCGTAGGCTTGTTCCATATCAGTTTTAGAGCCTATGTGGCGCGCCGCTCGCTGCAGGTAATCGCATACTGCCCAATGACATTTAAGATTGAGCTCGTCTTTTATCATCTGCGTCACAACGGGAGCAACGCCTCCTAATTGAGCGTGCCCAAATGCATCTTTTAAGCCAGAATCGGCTAGAAACTTTCCGTTTGAATATTTTGCACCTTCAGAGACAACGATGCTGCATTGCCCCTTGTTATCAACGGTGTGTCGAACTTTCTCAAGAAATGCTTCACGGTTAAAATCAACTTCAGGGAATAAGATGACGTCTGGGCCGAGGTTTCTTTCGTCTGCAGCCAAGCCAGCTGCAGCAGCGATCCATCCTGCGTGTCGCCCCATCACTTCCATCACAAAGACCTTCGTGGATGTGGAGCTCATTGACGCAACGTCCATGGACGCTTCAAGAATAGATATAGCGACGTATTTTGCGACCGAGCCAAACCCTGGAGAGCAGTCTGTGAAGGGTAAATCATTGTCAATCGTTTTGGGTACGCCGACACACGTAATTGGGTACCCCATCTGTTCGCTTAGCTGAGATACTTTGTGGGATGTGTCTTGTGAATCACCACCGCCGTTGTAAAAAAAGTACCTTATATCATGAGCCTTGAAAACATCGATAAGTCGTTCGTATTGCGCACGATGTTCCTCTAAGGATTTGAGTTTGTACCTGCATGAGCCAAATGCGCCAGAAGGTGTTCGTTTGAGAGCCTCGATGTCCTCATCACTCTCCATGCTTGTGTCAATTAGCTCTTCATAGAGCGCGCCCAAAATACCGTCTTGGCCAGCATACACTTTGTTAATTTTTTCTGGGTGTTTGGCGGCTGTCTGGATGACTCCAGCAGCTGATGCGTTGATAACTGGGGTAACACCCCCAGATTGTGCGTAGAATGCGTTGTAGGCTGGCATAGATATAGTCCGAATCGAGTTCAGGTTTGAGTTGTTGGGAGCGAGCTTATCGTTTCGTGGAATCGCTTTGGCGTGATTATAACGGTTTAACAGTCAGGCTAGAACCTTGTATGATCGTTATCCGCATTAGAAAGTAAAGAATTTAGGAAACACCGTGAGTAAAGTATTTGTAGAGAATTCCAAGGGCGAGAAGTCTGAGCTTGAAATCGACCCCGGGTTAAGTTTGATGGAGCATTTGCGTGATGCCGGTCATGACGAAGTTCAGGCAGTATGTGGCGGTTCTTGTTCTTGCGCGACGTGTCACGTATACATTGAAGGCACCGACAAGCCGTTAAGCACCATTGAAGAAGATGAGTTGTCGCTGCTAGAACTTGAAGACAATTTCGACGTTCAGCGTTCTAGGTTGTCTTGCCAGCTTGAATTAGATCATTCTCACGACGGGTTACGCGTAACGTTGCTCAACGAAGGATTCTAATGGATCCAATTACTCAGGGAGTATTAGGCGGAGTCGCCGCGCAACAGGTCAGTCAAAAGAAACAGAAGTTAGCGGCTGGCGTGGTTGGCTGGCTAGCTGGGATGGCTGCTGACTTGGATGTTTTGATCAGTTCTGATTCCGATCCATTGTTGTTTCTGGAGTATCACAGGCACTTTACTCACGCACTCGTCTTCATACCGATTGGTGCTTTGCTTTGCGCTCTATTTTTTCATTTTGTGTTTAAACGTTGGTTTAAACGTATAGAGTTGTCTTTTCGCGAAACGTACCTGTTTAGCTTCGCAGGCTATGCGACTCATGCCCTGCTGGATGCGTGCACAACCTACGGCACACAATTGCTGTGGCCCTTTAGTGATGCGAGGATAGCGTGGAATACGGTGTCCGTGGTTGACCCATTATTTACACTTCCCTTGTTATTTTTACTTGTGGTGTCTGTGATGAAACGCTCACAATCATGGGCTGGCGCGTCGGCGGCGTATGTGGTTTTGTATTTCAGTCTTGGGTTGCTTCAAAATCAAAGAGCGGAGAGTCTGGCATTTTCATTGGCTGAACAACGGGGGCACACTCCGGTACAGCTTGGAGTGAAGCCAAGCTTTGCGAATATTTTGGTGTGGAAATCGGTCTATGAGTTTGAGGGATTCTATTACGTAGATGCGATAAGGGTAGGGTTAACCGATAAAGTTTATGAGGGAGTCAGTGTTAAAAAGCTGGACTTGAAGAAGCACTTTGTTTGGCTGTCTAGCGGCTCACAACAAGCGAAAGACATCGAGCGTTTCAGGTGGTTTTCCAATCAACACTTGGCGATAGACCCGACTAATGGAATGCGCATTATCGATGTTAGGTATTCACTTATTCCTAACGAAGTGGGCGGTATGTGGGGCATTGTTTTGGATGAAAATGCGGACCAAACGCAGCATATTAGATGGACCACTGATCGTCCGGGTTCTGCCGAGACTGCTTCATTAATGAAGCGACTTTGGCGAATGATCAAAGGTCAAGAGTTAGACTAGTTACTCCATTCGTCGGATTTTTCAGCTTCTTTGGGTTTCATTAAAGGGGCGCCTACGACTCGACCATTGCGCGTATTTAAGTTTGCGCGAATACTGGAAACTTGGCGTTCGCGTAGGAGCATGCCAATGCCGGAGAAAATGGTGATGAGGGATCCGATAATTACCCACTGGTCAACCGATTCGTTGAAAAATAGGTAGCCAAAAATAATTGCCCAAACAATTTGGCTGTATTGCATCGGAGCAATGTAGGCAGCGGGCGCTAAGCGGAATCCTGTCAGAATACAGTATTGGCCTAGAAGGCCAAGCGCACCAACCAAAAACATCATCCCTAAGTGCTCGATTGGCATCGGAATATAGACGAAGTACAGCGCGGCTCCCGAAACAAATATCGTCGCGAGCAAAGGGAAGAGTATCATCGTGGCCATGTTTTCAGATGAGCCTATTTTGCGTGCAATTATGGCTGATGCTGCACTGCAAAAAGAGCAACTGAGAGCGAGTATATGGCCGATCTGAATTGTTTCGATAGAAGGTCTGAGTACAACAATGACGCCAACCAGACCCATTAAGATGAGTCCCCATCTAACTAAGGCTATTTGCTCTCCTAAAAAAATCACCGCGAGTAAAGATATGATTAACGGAGTACAAAATAATAATACGTAAGCTTCCACAAGTGGCAACGTTGCAAAAGCAGAGAATGCAAACCCCAAGGAGCTAACGTGTAACAGTGCTCGGGTAAATGCCAGCTTGGGAAATTTTGGGGTAACTGAAAGTTGATTGCCAGCAGCGATACGTGCCACCGAAAATGGCACATAGGTAAATAACATAGCGAAGAACAATATTTGAAAAACACTATAGTCCTGCAGGGCTTTTACGACCGCATCGTGTACAGAATATGAGGCATAGCCTGCCAGCGCAAACACAAGGCCTTTGAGGGCGGTTTGTGGCTGTTCCATGTTAGAAGCCATACATCATTGGCACAACAAAGCTAAACGATAGCCATACAATGATTGTTAATGGCACCCCAGCCTTAACAAAATCCATGAAGGTATAGCCTCCAGCATTCATGACCAGTAAGTTGGTTTGATAAGCCATGGGGGTTGCGTAACTCATGTTGGCCCCGAACAAAACAGCCAATACAAACGCTTGAGGCGGCAAGCCGAGTTGTGTGGCAATATTTATTGCGATAGGGGTCCCGATTACCGCTGCAGCGTTATTTGAAACAATATTCGTCAGGATCGCCATTAGCAACATAAGTGCGGCAAAGATAAAGCGGTCAGGCATGCCTTCGGTCAGCGCTACGAACTCCTGAGCCACATACATTGTAGCGCCAGTTTGAGTCAGCGCCGTACCCAGCGCTAGACTGGCGGCGACAATTAAAATTACTTGAGCGCTCAGAGCTCGTTGAATGTCTTGCCATTTCAAACAGTTGGTCAAAACCATTAACAGAGACCCCACAACCGCACTGATGGCAATGGGCATTATGCCAAAGGCAGCGCAAATGATTATCCCAGCCATAATGGCTATTGCTCTGGGCGCGTACTTTGTCGAGGGCAATTCCGTTGTTGCATCAAGCACTAAAAAATGGCCGCGTTTCTTAACTTCCTCGATGTTGTCATTTGAACCTTGGACCAGGAGTACATCCCCAAGTCGTAAAGGTGTCTTTGCAATGCCTTGCGGCATGCTTTCTAGTACTTTTCCTTTGCGATGAATTGCCAACGTTACAAGTTGATAAACGTCAGAAAAGTGGACCTCATTCAATGTTCTGTGAATCATCGGAGAACCTCTGTCGATGACTAATTCTGCAAGGTGTTGTTGGTCCTCGGATAGTGGGTTATCGTCGCTTACCTCGTTGCCCTTAGAGTAAAGAGTGGCGTTCAGGGTGCGTTCAAATTCCTTCAATTGAGATGGTGTGTCCCGAACCAGTAAGCGGTCTCCGGCTTTAATCTTGGCATCAGGTAATGGGGCTGTGAATGTACTTTCAGACTTGCGAATGCCAGAAATTTGAATAGCGCCTTCTGTTTTCTCTATGATTTCAGTGAGCGTTTTTCCTACAGCCCAGCTGTCTTTGCCTACGTGTAAGTGGGCGGTGAAAATGCGTGGGCCGCTATCTTCTAATTGAGGTGTTCGATTGGGCAGAATTTTGGGCGCAATCAACCAAAGGTAGATTATGCCGATCGAGCCGACAATTGCCGCCGGCACGAAAAAATCGAACATGCCGATATCTGAGAGGCCCATGTCTGAGGCGACACTGACAACCAATAAATTAGTGGAGGTTCCTATGGTGGTGGTCATGCCGCCCAGTAGGGTGGCTAGTCCCATCGGCATAAGTATCGCCGATGGCGAGCTTTTGGTGCGGATAGCGACATTTAGCATTATTGGTAGGAGCAATACTACGATAGGCGTGTTGTTAACTACTGCGCTTAACAAGGCTGAAACAACGAGTGTTACCAAAACCGAAAAGGTGGGGCTAAAGGCCCAGAGCTTGGCTAAGCCGCGGCCAACGGGATCAAGTGCTCCTGTTCTGACGATGGCGTATCCAGCCACCATCAACCCGCACACGGCAATCAACGCTTCATGCGCAAACCCGGCGAAAAAAGTGACGGGGCGTAGTATTTGCCCAGCCGAGTTTTCATATGGGAACAATTGAAAGCTAACAGCCAGTGCCACTATGACTAATAGACTCGATGTTTCCAGAGGGATTCGCTCTCTGGTAAACAGTATCAGAGCCACTACTGTTAACGCCAATGACCAAATTGCGTGTGGGTCTAATTGCATACGATGATTTGAAGTTGTTTTTGAACCCTAATTATAAGAGCAATAGTGGGCTTCACTTCAAGCTATATATTGCTGCTTAAAGACTTGCATTTTCAACAAACATTCTTTCTTTGAAGTAATGCAATGAAAGACCTTACAAATTCTTACGTTTGAGACGGTAACAAATACGGCTCTGGCTGATCTTTTTTTATAGCTTGTGATACCATCAGAGCATTAACGGTCATTTTACAAAACCATCTAGGGCCAAGGGAATTCAGTGCTAATGTTAACGCCAGAAATTATTGCAGTATTGGGTATATTAGTCTTTGCCGTAACGCTGTTTGTCTTTGAAGTAGTGCGTGTGGATGTGGCTGCTTTGATTGTGCTGGTAATTCTTGGGTTGTCTTCTCAAATTGAAATGTTTAATGGGGGGTTAGTCCCGATATATCAACTTTTCGATGGGTTTTCCAGTAACGCCGTGATGTCTATAATCGCGGTTATGATCATTGGCGCAGGCTTAGATAAGACCGGTGTGATGGGGGTAATGGCCGCTCAAATATTAAAGCGCGCCGGCAAAACAGAAGGAAGGATCACTTTAGTGCTCTCGGCGTGCGTCGCTTGGATATCCAGCTTTATGCAGAATATTGGCGCTGCTGCCTTATTTCTGCCTGTGGCCAGTAGGATATCGCGCCGGACGGCAATTCCTCTTTCTCGCTTGCTCATGCCAATGGGCTTCTGCGCTATCTTAGGGGGGACGATGACAATGGTAGGATCGAGTCCGCTTATTTTGCTCAATGATTTGCTTGAGAGCGCAAACTTACATTTTCCTGATAATGCAATTCCTATGGAGAAGTTTGGCTTGTTTGCCGTTGCGCCAGTGGGCGTTGCTCTGGTTATTACGGGAGTGCTGTATTTTTTGATTTTTGGGAAGCGGATCTTGCCTGTCGCTGAAAAACAAGCGTTAACGACCGAGAATTTGCAGCATTATCGTGATGTGTATGGCATCGATGGGAGAATTTTCGAGGTCACTGTGAAGGAGGACAGTGATTTGGCTGGTTTAAGGCTAGGTGAGGTTCAGGCTCGAGGTCGATCAGGGTGGATTCTGGGGATTAAAACAGGCACTAATGTACAAATAATTCCCGCGCAGGATACATTGATCGAGGCTGGGTCCATGTTGGCGATTATGGGGGCTCGAGTTGAAGTTTCTTCCTACGCAGAAGAGCACAGCCTGATCGTAAGCCCATTTTTGAACGAATTTGCTGATGCACTGAACCCAACCACGGCGGGTATTGCCGAGTTGGTAATACCACCAGATTCCGATTTGATAGGGAGCTCAATTTCAAAAGCCGATATTCGAAAACGCTACGGCATGAGAGTTCTCACTGTTTATCGTATCGATACGGTGATAGATGATGATTTATCAAGTTTGCGACTGCAGGCTGGTGATACATTGGTGGTCCACAGTCGTTGGCAAGATATGATTAACGTTTCTAAGGATAAGCGATTCGCGGTTGTTACTGACTTCCCTAAGGAGGAATTTCGGACCAACAAGTTGCGCAATGCATCGATAGCGTTCGCTATCGCTATCAGCTTGGTTCTGTTTAGTGATTTGCCATTATCGCTATCATTAATGGTTGGCGCGGTTGGAATGGTGATTGGAAAGGTCCTCAATATGGAAGAGGCTTATGAAGCCGTTTCTTGGCAAACCGTATTTTTACTTGCATGTTTGATACCCTTAGGGATGGCTATGCAGCAATCAGGTGCGGCGGCTTTCTTGGCTGACTTGGCCCTGACTTTTATGGACGGGTTTCCGGTATGGGGAATTCAACTGTTTTTGGCAATTATCGCCACAGTTTTTACGTTGGTGATGTCTAATGTGGGGGCAACTGTGTTACTTGTGCCATTGGCAATTCAAATGGCGTTGGGTGTGGGGGCTGACCCTGCCATATTTGCTTTGACGGTTGCACTAGCGACTTCAAACTCCTTTTTGATACCGACCCATCAAGTTAACGCCTTAATTATGGGACCTGCGGGCTATTCAGTGAAAGATTTTCTGAAGGCGGGTTTTGGCATGACGACGTTGTTTTTATTGGTGATGTTGTTGGTATTAAATATTTTCTATTAATTATTTTTAGCCAGTGCAGGCTAGTTGGGTTTCATATCATGTTTAAGCGTATTTCTTTGTTGATTTTGGTTCTTGCAAGTTTGGTCGGTTGTGGGGGAGGTGATAGTGATTCTGGTGCGATGGTGCAACCCACGCTGCCAGGAACCAATGTGCCAGCGTCTTTTGCTGGAACTTATCGAGGCACGTTGACTATCACGGCGTCAGCGCTTACTTTGAGCGAGACAGATACGTTCGATATCACCGTGACAGTAACTCAGGACGCAATGGTTCGTTTTGATGGTGATGATCCGGATGAAACGTTTACGGTCGGTTTGGCTAATGATGGTTCATTCGCTGGCAATTTTACTGTTAATGAGGATGAGTGTACTGGCAGTTTGGCGACAACTGGACGAGTCGACGGAACGACTGCCTCAGGTGATGTGTCAGGTGAGGGGCGGTGCGACATAAGTGGTATTCAGGCAGATGTGACGTTGACGGGAACCTTCACCGCGACCAAGTGATTTACTTATTGACGCGGAATGCCTTGATCGCGAAAGGGCGGCTGTAAGAGGCGCGAATGTTTTGCTGGTTGTTTATACAGTTCTGCTGCGGTACTGTTTTGATTCCTCTACAGCTCCTAACCAATCATTAATACGCTTCGTTACCCGAAGCAGGTCTTTTTCTTGCGTGTTTTAAAATAAAATCTTGCGAGTCCAACTTAATGTATTACTTTAACTTGTGTTTATATCTCGAGCATAAAAGTGAGCTAACTTACTGAAAGAAAAAGGTTTTCTTTAGCATTAACGCTTGACACAATTCCGTCGCTGAGTGATAGTGGCGAAATGTGGGTAATAGTGGGATTTTGTGGTTAATACCGTTTGAAATCCCGCGTTACCATGGAAGCAACAAGTGTCAAAGAGTTTAGAGCGCCGTGTCTCGAGGTAGTAGTCATATTAGTGTTGATGCAAAAGGTCGTGTTTCGATACCGACAAAGCATCGTCACGCCTTGAGTTCATCCGAAGAGTCGGCTTTGGTCGTGACGATTAGCGCTACAGATCGATGTTTGTTGCTTTACACGGCGGATGCATGGGTGGATGTGGAAACGAAGCTCGTTTCTTTGCCTACGTTAAATCCGCAAATTCGGAAGTTGAAACGAATGCTGATCGGGCACGCGGATGACGTTGCTATGGATTCGAGTGGTCGAGTGCTGCTTCCGTCTGCGTTGCGTGAATTCGCTAATATCGGTAAAAAGGCGGTCTTGGTTGGGCAGGGCGATAAGTTTGAAATATGGGATGAGGCTCAGTGGGTAGCTGAGCGGGATTCCATGTATGAAGTAGAGCTTGACGAGGCTAATTTGCCTGAAGAGCTTGCTTCTCTCGCTTTTTAGGAGATTTCGTGACCACTAAAGAGTTGCATGTACCTGTCTTATTCAGAGAGGCGGTCGACGCGTTGAATATTCAGCCCAAAGGAATCTATATCGATGCGACCTTGGGTCGTGGTGGGCACGCGTCTGAAATATTGCGTCACCTGGATAGCGACGGAAGGTTGATTTGTTTTGATCGAGATCTTCAGGCGGTTGAATTGGGGCGAGAGCGATTTTCTGAGGATTCGAGAGTCAGTATTGTGCACAGCTCATTTAGTCGAATCGAAAGTGTGATTGATGCCATGGAGTCAGTCGATCGAGTAGACGGTATATTGATGGACCTCGGTGTCTCATCTCCGCAATTGGATCAGGCTGAGCGGGGATTCAGCTTTATGAGGGACGGCGCCTTGGATATGCGTATGGACGTGAGTCAGGGTGAGTCTGCGGCGCAATGGCTTGCTCGTGTGGAAGAGAAAGAGCTGGTTCAAGTGCTGTTTGATCTGGGTGAGGAGAAGTTTGCCCGAAGAATTGCTAGGGCTATCGTCGAGACACGCGAAGAAGTGGAAATCACAAGTACATTGCAGTTGGCGTCTATTGTTGCCGAAGCGACGCCAAAGAAGGATAAACACAAGCATCCAGCTACTCGAACCTTTCAGGCCATTCGACTGCATATTAATCAGGAGTTGGTTGAAGTTTCCCAAGTGTTGCCGCAAGCAATGCGGTTGCTAAATAGTGGAGGGCGATTGGCGGTTATTAGCTTTCATTCATTGGAGGATCGAATTGTTAAGCGGTTTATTCGTAAGCACTCAACGCCTAATTTGCCTCCGCGCCGGATTCCGGTGACTGACCAACATTATCTCACCCCATTGAAAGCGATAGGGAGAGCGATAAAGCCTAGTAAGACCGAAGTGATCGAGAACCCTAGGTCGCGAAGTTCAGTTTTACGAATTGCTGAGAGAACCGACATACCCTTTTCCAGTTTGGAGGGCGACTATGAGAGATAGTTTATTTTGGTTTCTTGTCGCGAGCGTTGTTGTCAGTGCTCTATTTGTTGTTAACGCTCGTCATCAACATCGTATTGCGTACTTGGCGTTTCAGGAGGAAGAAGTTCGTCGTGACGATCTGAATGATGAGTGGGGGCGGCTGCTGATCGCTCAGGAGTTGTGGTCGTCGCCGAACGTGATAGAGCGTGATGCGCGTGAGCGTCTTTCCATGCGTGCACCCAAAAAAGGTGACGTGGAATTTGTGGATCTCAGTAAAGCTGGGCGTGAGGATAAATATGTCTCGCGCTAACTCAATTGTGCAAAACGAATCAGCATCAAATCAAGTCGCTGAAATGATCGTTCCCGTTTCAACTTGGCGATATAAAGTAGTTGGCTTTATTTTTGGAGCAATGTTTGTAGGCCTTATTGGGCGTGCCGGATATTTGCAGGTCGTGGATCGAGATTATTTGCAATCGCAGGGTAATGCCCGCTATTTGCGTGTTCAGAATGAGCCGCCCACACGCGGGATGATTCGTGATCGTAATGGGCAGCCGCTCGCGATTAGTACGCCGGTTGACTCAATTTGGATGAATCCGTCCAAGATTCTTGAGCAAAAAGATGAATATTCATATAAGCAGCTTACGTCTCTGTTGGGTATCACTCGGGATAAGTTAATGACGCTGGCAGAGCGTAGAAAGGCTCGCGAGTTTGTTTACATTAAGAGGCATTTAGCTCCACAGGATGCTAAGAAAATACTCGCGTTGAATGTTCCTGGTATTAACAGTGTCCGGGAGTATAAACGTTACTACCCTGCAGCTCAGGTGATGGGGCACGTGGTTGGTTTTACGAACATCGATAATGAAGGCCAAGAGGGGTTGGAGCTGGCATTTAATAGTGCGTTAAAGGGGCGTAATGGGCGGACCCAGGTGTTACGAGATCGTGTAGGACATGTTGTTGAGCACGTAGAGCAGCTTAGTCGGGTTCAGCACGGGGCAGACGTGACAGTGAGTATCGATGCGAGAATTCAATATCTCGCGCACAGGCATCTTGAAGCCGCGGTGAAAAAACACAAGGCTAAAACAGCGTCCTTAGTTGCGTTGGACGCGGAGACTGGGGAGGTGTTGGCCATGGTGAGCATGCCTGACTTTAATCCCAACGATCGATCTGAATTTAAAAGTAGCCGCTTTAAGAATCGCTCAATAACAGATTCATTTGAGCCTGGATCGACGATGAAGCCTTTCACGGTTGCCATGGCTATGGATGCGGGTGTTGTAAAGCCAGATACATTGGTCGACGCAGAGCAGGGCAGTATGTACATTGGCGGCTCAAGAATTACTGATACTAAGAAGATGGGTGAAATTACCATCAGCGAAGTGATTAAAAAGTCCAGTAATATCGGTTCGGCGAAAATCGCCATGATGATGAAGCCGAGAGATTTGTATAAAACCTACGTTGATTTGGGGTTTGGCCAGAAAAACAAACTCACTTTAAAAGGAGAGCAGAGAGGTATTTTGGCTAACCGTAAATCATGGAGGCCAATAGAGCATGCGACCATGTCTTATGGCTACGGGCTCTCAGTCAACACTCTTCAATTAGCTAGGGCTTACTTGGCGCTGGCTAATGACGGAGTTCTACTGCCGGTCAGCTTGCATCCGGTGAAAGAAAAGCCGAAGGGTGAGCGTGTGTTTTCCAAGGCAACCACCGAAGAGGTGGCGAAAATGCTTGAGCTAGCGGTGAGTGACCAAGGTACGGCCCCTAAAGCTCGTGTTGACCAATACCGAGTAGGGGGAAAGACGGGCACAGCGCATAAAGTTATTAATGGTGCGTATCAAGATGATGCATACATGTCTCTGTTTGCTGGATTTGCACCCATCTCAAACCCCAAGGTTGTGCTGGTTGTCATGATCGATGATCCAAGAGGCATAGATTATTACGGTGGCCTGGTGGCAGCTCCGGTGTTTTCTGAAGTGATGGCTGGAGCATTAAGATATCTGCACGTTGCACCAGATGATATAGGCAACAAGCGCAGCGTTGAACAGCAGCAAAAACCTATTGAGCTGATGATAAAACGCGCCCAAACAGCCAGTTCCGAAGACAGAGTGGAGGGTGTTTGATGTACAGCATGACCCTGAAAGAGCTACTGAATGTATTTGGAATCGAATCTGCTTCGCTTGAAAAGGTGAGCTCAATTACCCTTGATAGTAGAAAGGCGTCTGAGGGCAGTGTGTTCTTTGCCTGCAAGGGGCACGCTAGTGATGGCCGTGACTATATGTTGGCTGCCGAAAAAGCGGGAGCGTTAGCGATTGTGTATGAGGCTGACGACGCAAAGAGTGTTGAGGGCCTAAGCATCCCTCATTTCCCAGTGACTGGCTTGAATGAGATGGTTGGGCACGCAGCAAATATCTTTTACAAAGAACCGTCTCAAGAGTTACAAGTATTCGGCGTGACCGGAACGAACGGTAAAACAACCTGTTGTTATCTTTTGGTGCAAGCATTGACCAAGTTAGGAATGAATGCTGCCATGATTGGTACTATCGGAGTTGGTCCCTTAGATAGTTTGAGTAGCTCCGGACTGACGACACCAGACCCAATAGCGGTGCAGCAGGCGCTTGCGCAGTTTAGAGATGCGGGAATGACGCAAGTCTGTATGGAAGTGTCTTCACACGCTCTTGATCAAGGTCGAGTCAATGGTGTTCAGTTTTTTTGTTGTCTGTTTACAAACTTGAGCCGCGATCACCTGGATTATCATGGTGATATGGCTGGTTACGGTCTAGCAAAGCAGCGATTGTTTACTGATTTCCATAGTGAGTTGACCATCGCGAATGCTGCGGATGACTTAGGAGCGCGGCTGGTTGATGTCGCAAACTCTGACTTTATTGTTCAGTATGGTAGTGGTGGCGACGTCTATGCAGAGGATGTCGAATTGAAGGAGAGCGGTATTGAGTTGGTGATCGAAGGCAGTGGTGTCGAATTCGAGATACAAACGCCGCTGGTTGGGCAGGTGAACGTTCCCAATATAGAAATGTTAGTAGCGACTCTCTTAGCACTAAGTACTGACGTAGCCGAGATTCAACGAATTCTTGCCGAATTGAATCCGGCACCTGGAAGAATGGAGCTTTATACGAATCGCGGTTTTGCACGCGTTGTGGTCGATTATGCGCACACCCCAGATGCCCTTGAAAAAGCGTTAATGTCGATAGACGAACATTGCTCAGGAAAGTTGTGGTGCGTATTTGGGTGTGGCGGAGATAGAGATTCTGGCAAGCGGTCACAGATGGGGCGACTGGCCGAAAAGTACGCTGATTATGCCATTATCACGAACGATAACCCCCGCACAGAAGACCCATCTCGAATTGCCATGGATATCGCATCGGGGATGTCGGGCGAGGGCTATGATGTGATTCTGGATCGTGCTGATGCCATAAACTATTCAATTGGTAATGCTAAGGAAAATGACTGGGTACTGGTGGCTGGTAAGGGACATGAAACTACACAGACCATAGGAGCGGATGTTGTGGCGTTCTCAGATCGTCAACAAGTGCAGCGATGTCTGAAGCTCACAAATGAAGAACTTTCAAAAGGGGTTTTGTCATGATGTCGTTGTTTCAAGTGTGTAATGCAGTTCAAGGCGAGTTGATTGGAAGTGACTCAATCGTCAGTAATATTGCAATCAATACCCGAGCTGATTGCGAAGGTAGATTATTTGTTGCCCTTAAAGGTGACAACTTCGATGCTCATGACTTTGTCGAGCAGGCAGCAGAAGCCGGGGCATTGGCTCTTATGGTAGAGCGCGAGGTTAGCAGCTCATTGCCGATGATAAAAGTCAAAGATACTCATAAAGCCTTAAAAGACTTGGCTGCCTGGTGGCGCCTACAATTTCCAATACCTGTTCTTGCGGTAACCGGCAGCGTTGGAAAAACCACCGTTAAGGAAATGCTCGGCGCGATAACTGCCGAAATCGGACAGGGGGTGGTGACTCACGGCAATCTAAATAATGAGATAGGCGTTCCCCTGACTTTGATGAGGCTTACTCCAGAGGATCAATACGCGGTTGTTGAAATGGGGATGAATCAGGCTGGAGAAATTGAACGATTGAGTGCGATTGCGCGCCCCACGGTTGCTATTGTGAATAACGCCGCCGCCGCACATCTGGAAGGGCTCGGTACGATCGAGGCGGTTGCCAATGCCAAAGGTGAGATATTCTCGGGCATGGCCAATGACGGTGTGGCAGTCATTAACGCTGATGACCCTTTTGCCGATCTTTGGAGTGATCTGGTTGTTGACAAAAAAACCATCACGTTTGGCTTGAAAAAGAAAGCAGACGTGACCGCGACCTATAAGAAAGTCGCAGGGCAGTTGATCCTCAAGGTAAGCGCCAAAGGGAAAAAGGCTAAGATCAGATTGAATAGCGTGGGTGAACACAACGTCTCTAACGCACTGGCGGCAATAGCGACGGCGCTGGCCGCTAAGGTGCCGCTAGAGGTTATTGTGAAGGGGTTCGAGAATTATCAGCCGGTTAAAGGGCGCCTTAACCCTATCATGCTTGCTGGGTTTGTGTTGTTTGATGACACGTATAATGCGAACCCTGCTTCAATGCACGCTGCGATCAGAGTTCTGTCTGAATATGACGGAAATGTACTCATCGTTGGCGATATGGCCGAGTTGGGCAATTCCGCGCAAAAGGAACATGTGAGTTTGGGTGAGTTCGCACACGCGCATGGTGTGGATACGCTTTTGGCTTGTGGTGACTACGCTGACTCCGTCATAAGCCAGTATCACGGCAATGGCGTGGCATTTGCTGAGCAATCTGAACTGTTGGAATACCTTCAGCGGGAAAAAATATGTGCTTCGGCCGTGCTAGTGAAAGGATCACGTTCTGCGAAAATGGAAAATGTGGTTGAAGCGCTCAAAGTGTCTTATGGCGATTTACAAGAAAAATCTAAGGGTGGCGAAATAATCGCACAGGGGCAAGGTTAATGCTGTTTTCACTTTTCAATGCGCTGTCTGAACAGTTTTCATTCTTTAATGTGTTTCAGTATCTCACTTTAAGGTCAATTTTGTCGGTCTTGACGGCATTTTCGGTGTCGTTGCTGATTGGCCCAATGATGATTCGTAAACTTCAATTTCATCAAATAGGGCAGACGGTTAGGCAGGATGGCCCGCCGACGCACTTTGATAAGGTCGGTACACCTACGATGGGTGGGTTGCTGATACTGTCCTCCGTGATCATGTCGACACTGCTGTGGGCTGATTTGGCTAATCGGTTCGTGCAGGTGACGTTGTTTACTTGCTTCTTTTTTGGGGTAATTGGCTGGTATGACGACTACCAGAAACTGATAAATAAGGATCCACGTGGAATGGGATCCAGAAATAAGTTCTTGAGTCAGAGCATAGTCGCCGCATTGGCTGCAGCATTTCTATATCACACCGCTGAATTGCCTATTGAGACTTCGCTCATCATACCGTTTTTCAAGGATGTGGCGCTGCCGTTAGGTATTCTCTTTTTGCCATTAACGTACTTTGTCATTGTGGGTACGAGCAATGCTGTAAACCTTACGGATGGGTTGGATGGCTTGGCCATTGTTCCTACGGCAATGGTTGCTGGTGCTCTAGGCGTGTTTTGTTATTTGTCAGGGCATGCGGTGTTTTCTCAATACTTGGCAATACCAGCTATTCCTGGTACTGGAGAAGTTACAATTTTCTGCGCGGCATTGGTCGGCGCTGGACTTGGATTTTTGTGGTTTAACACTTACCCCGCTCAAGTTTTTATGGGAGATATTGGTTCTCTTTCGCTGGGTGCCTCATTGGGCGTTGTCGCGGTCATTGTTAGGCAAGAACTAGTGCTGTTTATTATGGGCGGTATCTTTGTTTTAGAAACAGTGTCCGTGATCTTACAGGTCGCTTCGTTTAAGTTGACTGGAAAGCGTATTTTTCGAATGGCCCCTATTCATCATCACTTTGAACTCAAAGGGTGGCCAGAGCCTAGGGTGATAGTTCGGTTTTGGATTATCAGTTTGGTGTTAGTGTTAATTGGTTTGGCCACGTTGAAGGTTCGTTAGACCCCATGTCACTAATAGCTCCAATTCAATTTAACCAAACTGACCTATCGCGTTTTAGTAACGTGACGGTGGTTGGCCTTGGCGTCACCGGCTATAGCGTCGTTAGGTATTTCAGTTCTCAGGGGCGGTCTGTCAATGTGGTTGATACTCGCTCAGAGCCGAGTATGGCGGCGAACCTGCGTGCGGATTATCCGCAAGTAAAATCTTATTATGGCGACCTGAACTGCGAGGCGGTACTGGGCGCTGATCTTTTGGTCGTGAGTCCTGGCGTGAGTTTGCGCGCCCCAGCGCTTTTAGCTGCGAAATACAATGGTGCGGTTATCATTGGTGATGTTGAAATTTTCTTGAAAGTTAATCAAGCTCCATTGATTGCCATTACAGGATCCAACGGGAAAAGCACCGTAACCAGTCTGGTTGGCGAAATATGCCGTGCTGCGGGCATGACACCCCTTGTTGCAGGAAATATCGGTAAACCGGTCTTGGATGCGATCACTGATCAAGAAAACTATAATTTGGCTGTTCTTGAATTATCAAGCTTCCAGTTAGAAACCACTAGGAGCGTGCCCGCTGAGTCGGCAGCGATACTCAATATTAGTGAAGATCACATGGATCGCTATGACTCCATGGGCGACTACGTTTTAGCTAAGGCGAAGATTTTGCGCGGGGCTAATCGCGCCATATTACCGAGACATGATGAGCGTCTAGAGCAAATTACGAATGCCAATGACGTGCTTAGCTTTGGCTTAGATCAGCCTCTCAATGGTTCGGAGTATGGCGTAGTCAGGGAAAAATCAGGACGATGGTTGATGCAGGGTCGTGAGCGGATAATGAAGCTGCGTGATGTTCCACTGACTGGCATGCACAATGTGTTGAATGTGTTGAGCGCACTGGCGTTGACTGACTTTTTGAAGTTGCCTCAAGGCCGCGTAATTGAGGCCATTAAATCCTTTGGTGGGCTTCCTCATAGAATGCAGACGGTTATCAAAGCGTCCGGCATCACTTGGGTTAACGATTCAAAAGCAACCAATGTAGGGGCCACCAAAACTGCGTTGCAGAGCTTAGAGGGAAATCTGATCTGGATAGCCGGTGGAGAAGGCAAGGGCGCTGACTTTGATGAGTTAAAAGAAGCAGTTGGGCCTTCAATGAAAATGGCTATTCTATTTGGCTCGGATGCGAAAGCCATTGCTGATTCGATCGCTGAGTTAGCCCCTATTTCACACGTTGCAACGATGAAAGAGGCATGTGAATTGGCCTACAAAAAGGCACGCGACGGTGATGTTGTGTTGCTTTCTCCAGCGTGTGCTAGCTTTGACATGTTTCGAGATTTTGAGCACAGAGGGCAGTCTTTTGTCGACGCCGTTTTGTCTCTTGTGAATGGAAAGGCGGAGGTCGAAGTATGAGCTCGGTCGCGTTGCAAGCAACCCGTAATAACAATCAGATTACATCCGCTGGCGTGGACTCCGCTTTATTGGGTGTGTTTGTTGCGTTGATGTTGATTGGTCTAGTGATGGTGTTTTCATCGACTATCGCCATGGGTGATCAGGAATTGAGCACTCACACCGATAAGTTTTGGAAGCAACTAATACACATGTGCGTTGGGCTAAGTCTTACCGTATTGATTGCGCTCATTCCTGTTTGGGTTTGGCAAAAGCTAAGCATGCCTTTTTTAGGGGTTGCGATTATCTTGCTTTTGGTTTTACTCCAATGGGGTATCGAAGTAAACGGCTCTAGACGTTGGATCGTGTTGTCAGGGTTTAGGTTGCAACCTGCTGAGGTGGCAAAGTTGGCCATGGTCTTGTATGCGGCCAGTTATTTGACCCGAAGACAAGCCGAAATTAAAAAGTTTTCTAAAGGTATCGTTAATTTAGGATTGGTGCTGGCGGTAATAGGTGGATTACTTTTGTCACAGCCGGACTTTGGAAGCTTTGTTGTTATTACCGCAACCATAGGCTTGATGATGTTTTTGGGTGGAATAAGAGTGCTCCATACGGCGATGTGTTTAGGTGTGGTTAGTGTAGCAATGTTCTTGATGGTAGTGAATTCACCTTATCGAATGAAACGATGGACGGCCTTCATGGATCCATGGTCGGACCCATTTGGCTCAGGCTTTCAATTGACACAGGCACTGATTGCAATTGGTCGCGGAGAAATTTTTGGTGTTGGACTTGGTGCGAGTATTCAAAAACTGTACTACCTACCTCATGCACATAACGACTTTATTCTTGCCGTTATAGGAGAAGAATTGGGGCTTGTAGGGGTGATTGTCGTTGTGCTGCTGTACGCATTGCTTCTGCATCGTGCGCTGGTCATTTCTCGAGCGGCAGAGTTAATAGGCCGGATCTATGCCGCGAGATTGGCTCAGGGGATCGGGTTTTTATTGGTGTTTCAGGCGGTCATAAACATTGGCGTTAATCTTGGCGCGCTACCAACAAAAGGCCTTACGTTGCCTTTTATTAGTTACGGTGGAAGCTCTATGTTGGTCTGTTGCGTCGCAATGGGGTTGTTGTTTGGCGTTGATCGCCAGACTCGTATTCGTGAAGCTGACTCAGCTCAAAAGAGGGTTCATTCATGAGCTTGAATGGTAAGCATATATTGGTGATGGCTGGAGGAACTGGCGGTCACGTATTTCCAGCTCTTGCGGTTGCGAAAATGTTGGCTGCGCAGGGCGCAAAGATCACTTGGTTAGGAACACGCCGGGGGTTAGAAGCGACGGTGGTTCCTGAGAACGGATTTGATATTGAGTTCATCAGTGTCGAGGGCCTGCGCGGTAAAGGAGGGGCTGAGTTGGTCTTGGCGCCATTCAAGCTGGTGCGTGCTCTTTGGCAGTCGGCAAGCGTGATGCGAAGTATTCAACCAGATTGTGTGATTGGGTTTGGCGGGTTTGTTTCCGGCCCAGGTGGTTTGATGAGCTATGTTTTTAGAACGCCGTTGATTATTCACGAACAAAACTCGGTCGCTGGTCTGACAAACAAGTGGTTGGCAAAATTGGCGAAAATCGTATTAACGGGTTTCCCTGATGTGCTGGACCTGCCCAAAAACGCGCGATGGGTTGGGAACCCTGTTCGAAGCGAAATATCCTCCAGAGAAGAAGGCAAACGGAAACGCCTGCGTGTGCTGGTTATTGGAGGTAGTCAAGGGGCTCATTCATTCAATATGAAGTTACCTAAGGTGTTTTCGGACTTAGGGTTAGAACTAAAGATAAAGCATCAAGCGGGTCGAGGAAAGTCTAAGCAGGTAAGAGCACTTTACGATCTCCATGAGATAGACGCCAAAGTTGTTGAGTTTATTGATGACATGGCGGCTGCGTATCAATGGTCTGACTTGTTGGTCTGCAGGGCTGGAGCAATGACGATCGCTGAATGTTGTGCTGTGGGGAAACCCGCTTTGTTGATTCCATTTCCATTTTCAGCTGGTGATCATCAAATACACAACGCCATGGCCATGGTAGACGTCGGTGCAGGTGAAATGGTTCTAAATCATAAATTGGACTCCTCTGAGATGGTTGACACACTAGTGAGGCTCACATCAGGGCGTGAGCGACTGCAGAGCATGGGTGAGTGCGCGCGAACACTTTATAAACCTAATGCAACAGAAGCAACGACGCTGGCGATCAAGGAGGTGTTGGATGCGTAATCGAGTTAAAAACATCCATTTTGTTGGAATTGGGGGCAGTGGCATGTCTGGCATCGCTGAAGTGTTGGTTAACTTGAACTACTCCGTGAGCGGCTCCGACATTTCAGAAGGCCCTGTGGTGGATAGGTTGCGTCGCGCAGGAGCGACGGTAACGATAGGTCACGATGCGAGTAATATCGCCGACTCGGATGTGGTGGTTGTTTCATCTGCAATTGACGCAACTAACCCCGAAATTAGCGGTGCTATCAGTGCCGGGATTCCCGTTATTCCGCGCGCCGAGATGCTTGGCGAGTTGATGCGATTTCAACAAGGTATCGCCGTCGCTGGAACGCATGGCAAAACCACTACCACCAGTTTGGTTGCGGCAATTCTCGTTGCCGCAGGTATGGATCCGACGTTTGTGGTGGGTGGGCTGATTAATAGTGCCGGTGTAAATGCCAAGTTGGGCAAGGGTGATTATCTGGTTGCTGAGGCAGACGAAAGCGACGCATCTTTTCTAAATCTCAAACCTCAAATGGCGGTGGTTACCAACATAGATGAAGACCATATGGTCACCTATCACGGAGAGCTTGAAGAACTTAAGAAAACATTTGTTACCTTTTTGCAGAACCTTCCGTTTTATGGGCTGGCTGTTTTGTGTTCAGACGACGCAAACGTTAGGTCGATACGTGACCGTATACACAAACCTGTTTTGACCTACGGTAAAGATGAGGGAGCTGATTTTAGGGCACACGACCTCGTTCAAACTGAGTCTCGGATGAACTTTAAAATTACTCGGGGGCCAGGCGAAAGAGAGCTTGAAATCGATTTGGCGATACCGGGTGTTCATAATGCATTAAATGCGACAGCCGCTGTCGCAATAGCCAGCCACTTGGGCGTAAACGACGATGCAATTCAACGTGGGCTTAAGGAGTTTCAGGGTGTCGGTAGGCGTTTTCAGATATTTGGTGAAGCTGAGATTGCTGGTAAGAAAGTGGTGATGGTTGATGATTACGCTCATCATCCCGTTGAACTGAACGCAACATTAAGCGCGGCGAGGGCTTGTTGGCCTGATCGGCGCCTAATTGCGGTCTTCCAACCACACCGTTACAGCAGAACAAACGACCTATTTGATGATTTTGTCGCCGCGTTAACCGACCAGAAAGATCTATTGATTTGTGAGGTGTATCCAGCGGGTGAGGAGCCGATTTCTAAGGCGACGGGAAAGTCTTTGTGTCAGGCAATCCGAGTTAGAGGGGAGAGTAACCCTATATTTGTTCCAAATGTTGATGACCTCGATAAAATCCTTCGCCCGATTGTCCGTACTGGAGATGTGATCTTGACCATGGGAGCAGGAAGCATCGGTAAGGCCTCGCGGTCACTCTTCGATTCTTATGTGGGCAAACAGTCATGAGCATTCAGCATTCGAGATTTGGCAAGGTTGCGGTATTGATGGGAGGGATTTCGGCCGAGCGAGAAGTATCTTTACGAAGCGGCGAAGCGATACTCCAAGCATTACTGAACAAAGGAGTCGATGCGCACCGGTACGACGTGAATTCCGATAACATTGAGTCGATTAAACAACTAGGCTTTGATCGAGTTTTTGTTGCATTGCATGGGCGCTGGGGTGAGGACGGCGTGGTGCAGGGCGCATTAGAAGCCATCGGCATGCCTTACACAGGAAGTGGAGTGTTAGGGTGTGCGTTAGCGATGGACAAAGTTAGAACTAAGCAGGTTTGGCAAGCCTTGGGATTGCCGACTGCTAAGTACCGCGTATTAAGGAGCGAATCAGATCTAAATGGGGTGATCGATGAGCTTGGTTTACCTCTGTTTTTGAAACCTGCGCGAGAAGGTTCCAGTGTTGGTATTGGTAAAGTCGTTGCCGAGGAAGATCTTCTTGAAGCCTATCGTCTAACCGCGAGCGTTGGAGACGATGTTTTGGCGGAGCAGTTTATTGGCGGAGACGAGTTAACGTGTAGCATTCTTATGGGTGAAGCGTTACCTGTCATCCGCATGAAAACTAGCAACGAGTTCTATGATTATGAAGCTAAGTACGAGTCTGATGACACGCAGTATTTTTGTCCGGCGGGCTTAGATGATGAATTAGAGAACAAGGTGCGTAGCCTTGCTCTTGCCGCCTTTGATGCGCTCGATTGTCATGTGTGGGGCCGCGTGGATGTCATGCTGACGGAAAATAATGAGCCTTTGTTATTAGAAGTAAATACAGTGCCGGGAATGACGGGCCAGAGTTTGGTCCCGATGGCAGCCAAGGCTAAAGGCATTAGCTTTGACGACTTGGTGTTGTCAATTTTGCAAGAAACGCTGGAGCAGAGGAGGGGTGATGTCTAAGTCGAGGGCCCTTGCTAATCAAGAAAGACAGGTGCAGGTACAAAAGGTCCTGCGTCTAGCCAAGGCGATGTTGCTGGCGACAGCAACGATCATGACCTTTAGCACCGTAATATTGCTTATCGCGGATAATCTGTATCGGCCAGATGCTTTTAAAATTGAGCAGATCAAGTTTAAGGGTGCGTTTGTTAACTTGACGCCGGAGGAAGTGCAGACGGTTGTTCAAAAAGAAAAAATGGGAAACTACTTTTCAGTCGAACTTGACAAGATCAAGAAACAAGTCGAAGCAATTGATTGGGTGCGTAGCGCAGACGTGAGGCGTGAATGGCCTGATACGCTATTGATAAGTCTAAAAGAGCACAGGCCGGTCATGAAGTGGCAGACTGTGGGCGAGACAACGAGCAATAAGTCAGGCACTGAAAAGTGGGTAAGTTTGGCGGGAAGCGTCATCACTATTGATGAACCGCTGGATTTACGAAGCCCGTTGGTTCTCAATGGGCCTGATCATGACGCTGGGCAGATGTTGTTGAAGGCTGTTCAATGGCAAAAAAGGTTGGCGATGAGCGGTCTCGAAATTCGCTCTATAACGCTCAGTGCAAGTCAGGCATGGTCCATGGAATTAGCACTGGATACGAAAGGTAGCACGTTTGAATTGCTGTTAGGGCGTGAAAATATAGTCCAACGATTAGATCGTTTTCTGGTGCTATTTGATCGGCAATTTAAAGGCAGGGGTGTTTCTCTCTTACGTGTGGATGCACGTTACCCTGATGGCTTAGCCGTAGATCAACGAGAGGCGGAAGCCTCTAGCACGGTTGAGATCCTAGGCGTTTCGAATAGAGGCTGTTTTAGCAATCACCAGTTTGAGTGTGGTGCAGTTAGAGGAGGACAGCAAGCATGAGTAAAAAAGAAGATTCAAGGTTAATTGTTGGGCTTGATATAGGCACTTCGAAGGTCCTCGCTATCGTTGGTGAGACTAACGTGGATGGGGACGTGGAAATTATTGGGTACGGCCACCACCCAGCGACGGGCATGCGTAAAGGTGTTGTCGCCAACATTGAAGAGACGGTTGTTGCAATTCAAAAGGCCGTCGAAGAGGCTGAATTGATGGCCGGTTGCCAAATATATTCAGTTTACGCTGGTATAGCAGGCGCTCATATTAATAGCTTTAATTCACACGGCGTGGTTGCTGTTCGTGACAGCGAAGTTGATGAAAATGACGTTGATAGGGTGATTGAGTCAGCCAAAGCGGTGGCTGTGCCAAATGATCAATCCATTTTGCATGTGTTACCGCAAGAGTACATCATCGATGGGCAAGAAGGCATTCGGCATCCATTGGGTATGTGCGGAATACGACTTGAAGCTAATTTACACATGGTTACAGCCGCGGTTAGCTCTGCAAAAAATATAGAAAAATGCATTCGACGGTGCGGTTTAGAGGTTGACGACATCATATTGGAACAGTTGGCATCCTGTGCATCCGTTCTTACTGAGGATGAAAAAGAACTGGGTGTTTGTCTTATCGATATTGGTGGCGGAACCACCGACATTGCGGTGTACGCCGATGGTGCTGTAAGGCATACCGCGGTCATACCCGTGGCTGGAGATCAGATCACGAATGATATTGCGGTGGCGTTACAAACACCGACGCCTTCGGCGGAAGAGATTAAGAAGAAATACGCGTATGCGCTTCGCCAACTAGCCCCAACAGACGAAAGTATTGACGTGCAATCTGTGGGTGATCGACCTTCTCGCAAACTGTCTAAGCAAACGTTAGCTGAAGTAGTGGAAATGCGAGTTGAAGAGTTATTTGATCTGGTGAAATTGGATCTTCGCCGTAATGGATACGAAGCCATAATTCGGTCTGGGATTGTATTGACCGGAGGAAGTTCAAAAATGGAAGGGATGATTGAGCTGGCTGAAGAAATATTCCACCGACCGGTGCGCTTAGGAATGCCTAAGTACTTAGGCGGTTTGAGTGAAGTGGTAAAAAATCCAATTTATTCAACGGGGGTTGGATTGGTGCAGTTCGGGCACGCCAACCAATCCACATCAAAGAAAACAGGTACTACAGAATCTAGAACCGCTGCTTTTTGGCAACGCCTTAAGCAATGGTTTCAAGGTAATTTTTAAATAACGGGAGAAATATAAATGTTTGAATTATTAGATACGGTTGACCAGCAAGCGGTCATCAAAGTCGTCGGAATCGGCGGAGGCGGTGGCAACGCTGTCAATTACATGCAGGAATCCAATATTGAAGGCGTTGAGTTTATCAATGCAAACACCGATGTGCAGGCGCTTCAAGGATCGGATTGCTCAACTATCCTGCAATTAGGCGCAAGTCTCACCAAAGGATTAGGCGCGGGTGCAGATCCAGATGTTGGACGCCAAGCAGCGATAGAAGACCGAGAGCGAATTGCGGAAGCGCTAGCGGGAAGCGACATGGTATTTATCACCGCAGGCATGGGGGGTGGTACCGGCACTGGCGCTGCACCAATAATCGCTGAAATAGCGAGAGATATTGGCGCATTGACCGTGGCGGTTGTGACAAGACCGTTCAGTTTTGAAGGGGCTCGTAGGTCGAAGTTAGCGGATCAAGGATTAAAGCTTCTGAAAGAGTCTGTGGATTCTTTGATCACCATCCCTAATGAAAAGTTGTTAGAGGTAATGGGAAAAGACGCTTCTTTGGAAAATGCGTTTGCCATGGCAAACGATGTGTTGCGTAATGCAGTGCAAGGTATTTCAGAGTTGATTACCAGTCCTGGTTTGATCAACGTAGACTTTGCCGACGTTAAGACCGTTATGTCGGAGATGGGGCAAGCAATGATGGGCTCATCTTCTGCAACTGGTGTAAATAGAGCGTCTGAGGCTGCACATAATGCACTCAGTAGCCCTTTGCTTGAAGATACCAACATTCGTGGAGCCAAAGGCATTTTGGTGAACGTGACTGCGGGCCCAGACCTCTCAATTGGAGAATTTGGTGAAGTAGGCGGAATGATTAGAGACATGGCTTCCGAAGACGCAACAGTCGTGATAGGCACGTCTATCGATCCGGCAATGCAGGATGAGCTCAGAGTAACAATGGTGGCCACAGGAATTATGGAAGGCGCCGCTCAAGCTCAGCCGAAGATGGAGGTGGTGCAGCCAATGGGGCGAGCGGTCGGAAGTAGTTATGGTGAGGAAGAGCCGATTGATAGGCCGCACGATAATAAATCATCATCAGCTGATGGCGGCCTTATGCCTGGGCGACGCGGTGCAAGTGCCGACACATTGCCTATGTTTGATGCCGAATCAGCGTCTGATATTGATGTGCCAACGTTTTTACGCCGGCAAGCAGACTAACTAAATTGTTGGTTTAAACGGCATTGTTTGAATGAAAAACAATGTCAATTGAACGATTTTGCTCTTGATAGTCACAATGTCAATCAACAAACCATTGGCTGAAGCCTACACAATTACTCCCGTTTCGTGTAGGATTCGCCAATGGTTTTGTGCTGTGCCCATTAAAAGTGTACTAAAACACTTCAATGACAGCGTGTTGAGTGTGATGAATACGTCATATATCAACATAAGAAAGACAAAAGTTGAGAAAATTAACCGGGTAGGGAGAATTTTTTCGCATTTGGTTTGCAATAACAAAAAGAATAAGATGCAGCCAAGTCGATTTAGTTTCTTAAGGAAGGTCGTGAACCTTCCCCCACCTTTTTGGCAACTCAATAAACCCAAGAGAATACAATCGACCTTATTAAATGAGTATCGAACTGTAGACAGAGCGCACGCACGTGTTATGTCTGATTTTAAGTTTGAATCACCTATACATGGTGACTTAACTTGATGCACGAATACTCTACACTCTCATGACAGTCTCACTTTGATTGACCTTTTTTACGGTCAAAATATAGGTTGTGCGTCAGTCAGAGATTAAGAACGACGGAACATAGCCTATGATTCATCAACGCACTCTAAAAAACGTTATCCGAGCAACCGGAGTAGGGCTGCACACTGGCGAAAAGGTCTACCTTACCCTTCGGCCGGCCCCCGTAGATACTGGAATAGTGTTCAGACGTGTTGACTTAGATCCTGTTGTAGAACTTTCCGCGACGCCCGATAGAGTGGGTGATACTCGTCTTTCTACGGCATTAAAAGAAGGCGATGTGTCAGTATCAACTGTCGAACATTTGATGTCTGCCTTGGCGGGTCTTGGTATTGACAATATTTACGTTGAGCTTACCTCCCCTGAAGTGCCTATCATGGATGGGAGTGCCGCCCCATTTGTGTTTTTAGTGCAGTCTGCTGGCGTGGTAGAGCAAAGCGCTCCCAAAAAATTTATTCGTGTTAAGAAGGCCGTCAAAATAGAAGATGGAGACAAATGGGCAAAGTTTGAACCGTTTGAAGGGTTTAAAGTCTCATTTGCTATCAATTTTGATCATCCGATATTCGCTAAATCGCCACAGCAGGCGACGGTTGATTTTTCTACTACCTCTTTTGTGAAAGAAGTCAGTCGTGCGCGTACATTTGGTTTTATGCACGAGGTAGAGGCATTGAGAGAAGCTGGCCTAGCGCTGGGCGGAAGTCATGATAACGCCATTGTTATGGATTCATACTCAATCCTTAACGATGATGGTTTGCGTTATGAAGATGAGTTCGTGAAGCATAAAATTCTTGATGCCATTGGAGACTTATATCTATTGGGACATCAACTAATTGGTGAGTTTAGCGCCTACAAATCTGGGCACGCGTTGAATAATCAGCTGTTGCGAGCATTGATGGCTCAGGAAGATGCTTGGGAACTTGTTACTTATGATGACCCTGCTGACGCACCCATTTCATTTATGCATCTTGCGAGCGCGTAGCAGGCGTCTAGAGCGACGTGCTATTTATCAGAATTGAAAACAGTTTTTAGAATGTGTATTTGACGGTTAATCGTTTTTTAAGTTTTTTAGTGTTTCGGCCAGATTACCTAAGCTTTCTGCCAGCTCAGGGTTTTTGATGTCAGATTTGAGTCGTTCAACCGACTCAATTGCCGAAGAGTTTGGTCGTTCGAAGCGCCTGGCATCATCTGGCGATGAAGTGGCTCTTTGCAAAATGTCGTCAGCGGCTGAGGTCGATATGAGGTCGATACGGACCTTGATGTTTTTGACGTTTTTAGATGTGTTGTTTAAAGAGAATTTTTGGAGCGCAAGAAGCAGGCTTGATTTCTGATGTTTGATCAGAGCTGCTGTACTTGAGTTATCCGCGCTTATGACAATGGTGTCTCCTTCGAAACTCGAAAGATGCGCCGAACTAACCGTAATGGCGGGCAGGTGTGAATTGCACCACTCTTGCCAGACAGGTTGCAGTTTTAACAGCGACGAATGCGCGTCGTCTAAAAAGCGGTACATTGGCAATCGTTCGACAATCGTCGATAGCTTTATACGATTGCTGTCGGTGATGCGTTTTTTGTTCGTCATGTCGGGCGTTGAGTAAGTGGTGATTTCGGTGAAGTCTAGTTATTAAACATGATTTAGCCAAAAATTTGACTAAAACCAGTAACCTATAATGGGTGTATTTTGAAAGTTATACTAGTAAAAGACAATACGGCTAGGAACAGTGCGGTTTGTTTCGCTGGCCACAAATTGCTGCTAGGTGGGCTTGCGATGTTTGTGGCTCTTCCAATTATTTTGGGGCTAACTACCTATACGATTGCATCCAGTATTGATAGAGCTGTAAATCCCTTTGTCGATCCTGAATATCGTATCGCTGTTGAAACTCGTGTTGCCGAGCAAGAACAGGAGATGCGTAAGACAAGAAATTATGTACGGCAGCATTTGGATGTGCTGGGAAGTCGGATAGGAGGCTTGCAGGCTCAAGTATCTCGAATCAATGCAGTGGAAATGCGAATAGCTGAAGCCTCCGGCATCACCCTCGATGACTTTCAGTTTGACCAAGAGCCTGCCATTGGCGGTGCTTCTAGTGGTAATCAAGCGTCTGAGCAGATCGATATTGAAAATGCGATACTTGCCATAGAAAAAGAGTTATCCCAACGAGAATCTGAGATAGCGGCTGTTGATTTCTTGCTTTCGCGTAACAACCTTAAATCTCAGCAAACGCCTGCTGGCTGGCCGGTAAAAGGTGGGTGGGTGTCTTCTAACTTCGGTTCGAGAATGCACCCCATTTCGGGCAGAAAGCAATTTCATAGAGGGGTTGATATTCCTGGTAAGCTCGGGGCTCATGTTCTTGCGGTCGCAGACGGAGTTGTCACTAAATCTAAAAAGTCCGGCAACTATGGTTGGATGGTCGAGGTTGATCATGGTGATAACTACACGACTCTATACAGTCATAATCGAAAAAATTTAGTTCAAGTGGGAGAAACGGTTCTTAAGGGCCAGCCGCTTGGCGAGGTTGGTTCAACCGGATTGTCTACTGGCCCTCATGTGCATTTTGAAGTGTCTAAGGATGGTCGAAGAATCAATCCCGTAAGATACCTTTACAAGAAAGGATAGATCTATTCATAGAAAGAAGGTAAGGCGAGTAGCGTTTGGATAACCTTAGTGGGCTGAAGCTACTTGGTTTGGCCTTTTTAATGAGTCTAAGCCAGTTAGGTAACGTCACGCTATCATGGATAGGGGGCTAGGCGAGTTACCCGTTCAAGAGTCGCTATTTTACGGCTTACCGTGTTTTGATATTGCTAATAAACCCTTATACTTGGCCACTAATTTTGTGCGTTAAACAAAAGGCCGTGTCAGGCTACTTGTTTTTCCTGAAATCACCACGATAGTTCTCTAATTGAGCACATACATAGAATATAAATAAGGCCCTAACACTGTGTTAAAGAAAATATTTGGCAGTCGCAATGATCGTCTAGTTCGACAAATGTCGAAGCGCGTTAAAAAGATCAATTTGTTGGAAGAATCATGTAAAGCACTTAGTGATGATGAACTCAAGGCTAAGACGCCTGAATTTCGTGATCGCTTAAAAGAGGGCGAGTCGCTTGATGATATTTTGAATGAGGCGTTCGCTGTGGTGCGAGAAGCATCGGTGCGCACATTGGGAATGCGGCACTATGATGTGCAAATGATCGGTGGCATGGTGTTGAATGACGGTCGTATCTCTGAGATGCGAACCGGTGAGGGTAAAACTTTAATGGCAACCTTGGCTGCCTATTTAAATGCTCTTGCTGGAAGTGTCCACGTGGTAACCGTGAACGATTACCTTGCGGCTCGCGACGCAGAGTGGATGGCTAAGCTCTACAACTTCATGGGATTAACCGTGGGTGTTATTGGCACTGGGCAGGACCCTGAGGAAAAAAAGGCAGCTTATGCCTGCGATATAGTCTACGGAACAAATAATGAGTTTGGCTTTGACTATCTACGCGACAACATGGCGTTTTCGAACGATCAAAAAGCACAGAGGGATTTAAGCTTTGCTATTGTCGACGAGGTGGATTCCATTCTTATCGATGAAGCCAGAACACCGTTGATTATCTCAGGGCCCGCTGATACAGCGGCGGACGTTTACGCAAAGATTGATGTGATCGTGCCTCAGTTGACTCGGCAGTTAGAAGAGGACGGTGAGGGAGATTACACGATTGACGAAAAGTCAAAGCAAGCTTACCTCACTGAAGCTGGTCATGTGAAAGCCGAGCAGTTGATGGAACGTATCGGCTTGTTGGCCAAAGACGCCAGCCTCTATGATGTAGGAAGTATCAGTTTGTTGCATCATATGTACGCAGCCATACGAGCACATGAATTGTTTCAACGAGACGTTGATTACGTTGTTCAAGAAAATGAAATTGTAATCGTCGACGAGTTCACGGGAAGAATGATGTCGGGGCGTCGTTGGTCAGATGGTTTGCATCAAGCTATCGAAGCGAAGGAAAAAGTCACTATACAGCGAGAGAATCAGACGCTGGCCTCCATCACTTTCCAAAACTACTTCCGACTGTATAATAAATTATCTGGAATGACCGGTACGGCAGATACCGAAGCGGTTGAGTTCATGGAAATCTATAGCTTAGAGGTTGTGGTCATACCCACCCACCGGAATGCTATCAGAGTCGATCAGGCTGACGTGATCTTTCGAACACGACAAGAAAAATTTAATGCGATCGTTGATGATGTTCGAGAGCGCCATGAAAATGGGCAGCCTGTATTGCTAGGCACGGCATCTATCGAAGACTCAGAGCTACTTTCTAAGGAATTTAAGCGTCAAAAAATCGCCCACGACGTTTTGAATGCGAAGCAACATGAAAGGGAGGCTCAGGTTATAGCCAAGGCTGGGGCTCCGGGGTCAGTTACGATAGCAACTAACATGGCTGGTCGTGGTACAGATATTGTTCTTGGCGGCAATCTCGATATTAGATTATTGGAGGGAGAGTCAGAGAGGCAGAAAGACGAAATTCGTACGCAATGGGAAAAAGATCATACTGAAGTTCTTGAGAAAGGCGGTCTCTACGTTATTGGTACAGAGCGACATGAATCACGACGAATTGATAATCAGCTGCGCGGCCGCTCAGGGCGTCAGGGAGACCCGGGCGAAACACGCTTTTTCCTATCCATGGATGACAGCCTAATGCGCATATTTGGGTCTGAACGGATTGCTAATATGATGCAAAAAGTAGGCATGGAAGAGGGCGAGGCAATTGAGAGTCGACTTGTTTCGAGGGTTATTGAGAACGCGCAACGAAAAGTAGAAGGCCATAATTTTGATATTCGAAAACAGTTGCTTGAGTATGATGACGTGTCTAATGAGCAACGTAAGTTGGTATATTCTGAGCGTAATCAACTTATGTCCACCGAAGACGTTTCGGAAAACGTTAACGAAATGCGTGAGGATGTCGTTGAATCGGTTATAGATCGCACTATTCCTCCGCAAAGTTTGCCTGAGCAATGGAATATCGAGCAGCTTGAAGAAGACCTTCGTCATGAATTCGCAGTGGAGCTGCCTGTTTCGCAGTGGTTGAATGATGATAAACAGTTATACGAAGATACTCTGCGTGATCGTATTATTGACAGTGTCGAAGACGGTTATAAAGAGAAGGAAGCACAATACGGCGCCGAAATTTTGAGACATTTAGAGAAAGTGATTATGTTACAGACTCTTGATACACAGTGGAAAGAGCATCTCGCGGAGATGGACTATCTAAGGCAAGGCATCGGTCTTCGTGGCTATGCCCAAAAAAATCCAAAGCAGGAATATAAACGCGAAGCGTTTGAAATGTTCACTGCCATGTTAGATCGCGTGAAAGCGGAAGTGGTGAGTGTTCTTTCTAAAGTGCAACTTAAAGAAGAGTCTGAAGTCGATGAGTTAGAAAGGCGACAACAAGAAGCCGCTCAGAGGGACTTAGAGCTACAGCACGCCTCTGCGTCCGTGTCTGAGCCAGAAACTGAAGAGGCGTCAACATTCGTGCGTCAGCAACCTAAGGTCGGGCGAAATGAGGCTTGTCCGTGTGGTTCTGGCAAAAAATACAAGCAGTGCCATGGCAAGCTGTCCTAGACAGCCGCCGCTGTAATTTTTGTGACGTTTAGAGAATGAAATGCCAGTAAATTTAAGCCCGCCAACAACGCTTTTACCAGTCAATGGAGTTGAGTTGGCAACGGTAGCCGCTGGAATACGCTATCAAGAGCGTGATGATCTGGTGCTGATCACGCTGTGCGAAGGCACTCGAGTCGCCGCCGTGTTTACCCAGAATAAATGTTGTGCTGCTCCCGTTATTGTGGCTAAGCAGCATTTAGCTCAAGCCGAGACTAGGGCATTACTGATCAACTCAGGTAATGCAAATGCAGTAACAGGAGAGCAAGGTCTGAGTGACGCGATGCTTAGCTGTGAGCGTGTTGCATCCAGTCTTGAAATTAAGGCCAACCAAGTGCTGCCATTTTCAACCGGCGTTATTGGTGAACCTTTGAATATGGCTGCTTTATTGTCAGGGGTCGATTATGCGGTTCCTAGACTGGCGGCCGATGAGTGGTTGAGTGCGGCGAGTGGAATCATGACCACTGATACGGTGCCGAAAGGCATTTCAGTGGTGATTCAAATCAACGGACAAGATGTCACTATTACTGGTATCAGTAAAGGGTCTGGAATGATCTGCCCTAATATGGCGACCATGCTAGCTTACGTTGTGACTGATGCCGATATTGCCCAAGGCGATTTAGAAAGCTTGCTGTCAGCTGCAACCCAAAAAAGCTTTAATAGAATCACCGTTGATAGTGATACATCCACCAACGATGCCTTGGTCTTAGCTGCCACAGGCAGATCAGCCACTGGGCATTTATCGAGTGAAGAGGAGCTGGATAGCTTCTCAAGCGCATTGGAAGAAGTATTGGTGCACCTCGCCACGGCGATTATCCGAGATGGAGAGGGTGCGACGAAGTTTGTAAGCATCGAAGTTCTGGGCGGATTGAAAGAAGAAGATTGCAGAACCATTGCTTACGATATCGCTCACTCCCCTCTTGTAAAGACGGCGCTGTACGCAAGTGATCCCAATTGGGGGCGAATATTGATGGCATTAGGGAAATCTTCTGTTGATTCGTTGGAAATGGCTAAGGTTGACATTTTCATTAATGGGGTGGCTTTGATTGAACATGGCCAGCCCGCGAGCAGTTACAGTGAGGAAGCGGGGCAAGCGGTTTTTCAACAGGAAGAAATCACTATTTCAATAAACTTGAACACCGGAGCATCGTGTTTCAACGTATGGACCTCAGATCTCTCTCACGATTACGTTAGTATCAATGCTGATTATCGAAGTTAAGTGGTGTCGTGACTAAAAGAATTAAAGTAGCGGTTGGTATCGTATTTAATGCGGATAAAGAAGTTTTAGTAGGCCAGCGGGTTGTCAAGGACCAGTATTTTGATAAGTGGGAGTTTCCTGGTGGTAAGCTTGAACCTGGCGAAACGGTTGAGCAAGCGTTAACGAGGGAATTCAAGGAAGAGGTCGGAATTAGTCTGGGGGCCACCCAGCGATTCATGGAGGTAGCGCATGACTACCCTGATAGGCAAGTGGCATTATTTGTTAGAACTGCGAGCGAATATACAGGACTCGTTAGATCGTTAGAGGGGCAAGCACTGAAGTGGGTTGCTGTTCAGGAACTCTCTGATTTGGACTTTCTACAAGGTAATCAAGTGATGATCGAAAAGCTGATCAATGAATATGGCTGAAGCGAGCGCTTACGCGGTGTGATAACGTTTAATGGCGAGACTGTGTGCCTAGGCTCTAATAAGGCTCCCTCATGCACGATTATGTCAGTGATGAATACGTTTCGTGTAATACTTCGACTTCTCGATAAACATGCTCGAGTGAAGAGTCATTTTTTATGACGTCATCAGCAAATTCGAGTCTCTTTTCGTCGGAGAGTTGCGTGTCCATTATTTGAATCACTTGATCTCGACTGAAGTTGTTACGTTTTTGAACACGAGCTATTTTAACTTCCCGATCAGCAGTTACGATAAGCACTCGATTCATCATCGCTAAAAACGGTGACTCTTTATAAAGCAATGGCACAACCACAATGCAGTAACTTCCTTCGCTTTGATTGATTTGCTTCACAGTTTCGATGCGAATAGCTGGGTGAGTTATTGCGTCCAAACGGCGTTTATTGCTTGAAGACGCGAAAGCGAGTTCTCTCAGGTTGGAGCGGTTTAGGCTGCCATCAGAATTGAGAATTGAAGAGCCAAACTCTTGAACTAAGCTATCTAGAGCTGGTTTGCCGGGTTCAACTACCTTGCGTGCAATCACGTCGGTATCCACTACTGAAACACCTAAGTGGCCAAAGTGATCTGAGACTACCGTTTTCCCTGACCCTATGCCGCCGCTTAAACCAATGATATTCAATTCTACTCTCTAGATGATATTCGGTTTACTAATAGCCAGAATAGGCCGCATACGCTGAGTTAATCTGATCACCCCAGCATAAAGCGATCCAACCAGCAAGAGCAATGTAGGGGCCAAATGGGATGGCCGTGTCTCCGCCAGCGCGTTGTCTAATCATCAGCAGGATGCCGAACACGCTGCCAATTAAAGTCGAAAGAAGTATTATTTGCGGTAAGTACTGCCACCCCAACCAAGCTCCTAACAAGGATAATAGCTTAAAGTCGCCGTATCCCATTCCCTCTTTACCTGTGAGGCGTAAAAAGAGCTGAAACACCATCCAAAATGCCAGGTACCCTGCAATGGCACCAATTATTGAGCTTTTAGGGTCGGTGTAAACGGGAACTAAACTTAAGCCAATGCCGAGCCATAGAGTTGTTAATACAATATCGTCTGGTAATAATTGATGATCAAAGTCGATAAAGGTCAGCGCAACCAAAACCCATGTTAGCAACAATCCGAAGGCGCTTTGAAGGCTCCAGCCAAACTGATACACAACAATCGCGCAAAGCATCCCCGTTAGCAGTTCAACCATAGGGTATCTCCACCCTATGGCTTTTTTGCATGAGCCACACTTGCCTCTGAGCAAGAGAAAGCTGAGTATCGGAATATTCTGCCACGGTTTCACTGAAGAGCCGCAATGACCACAATGAGACGCCGGGCTGATTATCCCAGGAGGGGGAGGGTCTTCGGTTGGCGCAAGTTCAAGCCAAGCTCTAGACTGCACAGTCCATTGATGTTTGAGGAGATTTGGGTAGCGAAAAATGACGACGTTAAGAAAGCTGCCTACCAGCAACCCTAAAATTAACCCCAATACCGACAGCGCGGAATTAGGCAGTAAAGCTAAATCTGAGAGCATGATGTCACTGACTGCGAGACTAAATAACCGATGCCATTTTGAAAATCGGCATGTACATGGCCAAAACCATGGTGCCAATAATTCCGCCTAGCATTACGATCATGAGGGGCTCAATTAGGCTGCTGAGCGCCTCCACGGCGTCGTCAACTTCGCGCTCGTAAAAGTCAGCTACCTTATCAAGCATAACTTCGAGTTCACCCGATTCTTCACCACTGGCCACCATTTGCAGCATCATATTGGGGAAAACTTTGGTTGTGTACATTGCATTCTCCAAGCTTCGACCCGTACTGATGTCCGTTTTAACGTCGCTAACGGCTTTTTGGTACACTCGGTTACCGGTAGCCGCACCAACCGTATCCATCCCGTCAACCAAGGGAACACCGGCGCTAAATATGATCGCGAGGGTTCTTGAGAACCGTGCTAGTGCTGACTTTTTGAGGATGACGCCGAAAATAGGAACTCGAAGCAGCAGCCTGTCCATTGCAAACTGTAGCTTCTTTGAGCGTTTATAGGTTGAAACGAATCCCACGACAGCCGCTATTATTACAAACAGGGCGATGTACCATTTATCTTGCATCCAGCGTGACATGTCCACAATGATTTGCGTCAATGTGGGCAAATCTGCTCCAAAACTTTGGAACATCTCTTCGAACTGAGGAATCACGAATAGGAGTAGGAGTACGGTCACTATTAATGCTATAAACAATACGATCAAAGGGTACATTAAGGCAGACTTAACCTTGCTTTTGATGGCTTCTATTTTTTCATTGTAAGTAGCTACTCTATCGAGCATGGTGTCCAACTTACCAGATTCCTCGCCAGCTTCAGTGAGGCTGGTGAAAAGTCGATTAAAGTAGATCGGGTACTTAGTTAGTGCGGTGCTTAATGTTGTTCCCGATTCTACGTCTCGAGAAAGGTCTAACATCAACTTCTCCATGGCGGCATTTTCATGCCCTTTACCAATGGCCCTCATGGTTTGCGCAATAGGTATGCCTGCGCCAATCATCGTGGCCATTTGTCGAGAAGCAAAGCTGATGTCCACGGTTTTAATTGAGCCTGCGCCGCCAAATAAGGGCTTCGCTTTTCTCTTTATCTTGGTGACACGAAGTCCACGTTGTCGAAGTATGGCTTTAGCCTGCGAAAGAGTCGGGGCTTCTATCTCACCGGAAACTGAAATGCGCTTCTGATTAACGCCTTCCCAGATAAATTCTAAGGTCTTATTTTGTTTTTTAGCGGCCATTAGCTGTATTGTTCTATGTTAGGTTTCTATCCAAAAGCAGGATTAAATCCTTGAATTTAAAGGATAGTGTATTACACGTTGGTGACACGTTCAATTTCTTCCAGAGATGTGACACCATCTTTAACTTTCAATAAACCAGATTGCCTTAAATCTGTAATGCCCTCACTAAGAGCTTGTTTTTCGATGTCTTGTTCCGTTCCACCTTCCATGATGATGGTTCTGATTGCTTCAGAAATAGGCATGACCTGGAATACACCAGCTCGGCCTTTATAGCCACTGGAGCAGCTTGGACAACCCTTAATATTGGCTTGAAATAGATTAAGTTCCCCAAGTTCAGCTTCTTCAAACCCAGCCTCAATCAATACCTTTTCTGGAAGCTCAGCAGGCACTCGACAGGCAGTACAGAGCTTCCGAACAAGACGTTGCGCCACGATGAGCTCTACCGCTGAAGCCACATTAAATGCCGGCACGCCCATGTTTAGCATTCGAGTTAAGGTCGATGGTGCGTCGTTGGTGTGTAATGTGGAGAACACCATATGTCCGGTTTGAGCGGCCTTGATGGCGATTTCAGCTGTCTCTAAGTCTCGTATTTCACCCAGCATTAATATGTCAGGGTCTTGGCGCAAGAATGCTTTCAGAGCTTCTGCAAAGGTGAGATTTGCTTTTTCATTAATGTTGACCTGGGTGATGCCAGGTAATTGAATCTCAACAGGGTCTTCAACCGTTGAAATATTTTTCGTTGGGTCGTTCAGCATATTCAACGCTGAATACAGCGTTACCGTTTTACCGCTGCCTGTTGGTCCTGTAATAAGAATCATCCCATAGGGGCGAGCGGCCGTCTTTACGTATGTCTCGAGTTGAGTTTCACTAAACCCTAGTATGTTTAAGTCCAAGTTTGCCGCACTCGAGTCTAAGAGACGCATAACGACCTTTTCACCATGGACAGTTGGGAGTGTGTTGACACGAAAATCAAAGGCTTTATTCTTAGAAACCTTGAGCTTTACACGTCCATCTTGAGGCGCTCTCCGTTCGGCGATATCAAGTTTGGCCAGAATTTTTATTCTTGCCACGATACGAGATGCAAAGCTAATGGGTTGAGATGTGACCTTATAAAGAATGCCATCGACGCGAAAACGGATTCTTAACTCTTTCTCAAACGGTTCTATGTGTATATCCGACGCGCCTCGGTTAATGGCGTCGACGAGAATTTTGTTGACGTACTTTACGATGGGAGCTTCGTTGGCTTGTTCCTCGGACTCAGGCCCTTTGTCGCTGTCTTCATCCGCCGCTTCGAGCTCTACTTCGCCATCGCCTAGAAAATCATCTAATGCGGTTGAGTCTTCTTCTTCTAAGCTGGTGAGAAGTGATTCTAAGGCGTCAAGTTCGACTTGAATGGGAGTAACTTGAAGGCCCGTGAAGAACTTGATTTCATCGATGGCTGATCTGTTAGTCGGATCGATCATTGCCACAAATACATTTTTGCCGTGCTTGTAAATTGGAACCGCTAAGTGACGTTCGACAATTTTAGGCTCTATGAGATCTTTGGGCACCATTTCTGGGTCAATAGCAAACAAGTCAAACAGAGGTGACCCAAATCTTGACGATAATTCCTTACTAAGTTGTTTGCTTGAAATTAGCTCCTTTTGAAAGACCTCCTTTAAAAATTCGTCTGTGCGCTGCGTTTGATTGGCAATAGGAGTAATTTCTTCAGCCGGTACTAGATCAAGATTAATCAGTGTCTTTGCTATTCTTGGGGCCTGGGTGCTCATAAATTAACTCACAATAAGAATGTAATAGATGCTAAATATTTTGCGCAGTGTCACAACCGATAACGCTTCGTCGTCACATTAAACTGGTCATCAAGTCTACGATAAGCTTGCTTTTGATAGTTTCCCAACAACTGAGGATACCCAATAATACACTGGGACTGGTAAAAATACCTGAGCAGCAACAATTAATGACATTTTGATACTGTAACAGTTATGTTTGATGGCGGACAGGTAGAGTTTTGCCGCTTCTTGGTGGCGTTTGTCTAACGCATATGATTTAGCTAGAAACCATCCCTGTGCACCAAGATAGGCTTTGTCGCTTATCCAAGGGCGCAATTCGGATAGTAAGCTATCAATTTGTCTAACCTGAAGTGATCTAGAAAGTCTCGAATCATCGCTTCGATCATCGATAATCGCGCCGATGTGTGTTTGCGAGTAAAACTCGCAGCCTTTCTTCCAAAGCTTAATGACAAATTCGATATCGTCTCCATAACTAATTTGAGTGTTAAATAGGCATTGCCGGGCGACTTCACTTTCGACGGTCAAGGAAACCATAAGAAATGAACCCCTATCGCACAATAGGTACTCATCTAATGGTTGAGTATTGTTGTAAGCCTTAAAGGGTTTGATGTAGTTGGTACTTTTTCTCTTAAATTGTAGTTTGCTTGAAAAAGCCTGAATATCAGGTTGTCTGGAGATGTCAGAGGCTGTTTTTTCTAGATGATCTGGAGTAAACACGTCGTCTGAATCTAAAAAGCAAATGTATCGCCCCCTTGCCTGTTTGATGCCGTTGTTTCTAGCAGCCGAGGCTCCTTGGTTGGATTGCTTAACTATGGAAATTCTCTCCAATCCGGCGAATTCGTTGAGCATCACCTGGGTATCATCAGTGGATCCATCATCGATTACGATTAGTTCGTAATCGGTGTGGGTCTGAGCGAGAATTGATTCGATTGCTCGCCGTAATTGACTTGAGCGGTTGAATGTTGGTGTGATTATGCTGAATTGAGGCGTTTTCAATGTCTAAATAGCCTCTTTTTTAAAATCTCAGCCACTAAGCTAAGTAAGACTGGCCAAGGTTCAATTAGGTATCTTTTCCAGAGTCTTTTAGGATTGGCTAGTAACCTAAATAACCATTCCAAACCGAACTTTCCAGACCATCTGGGAGGTGTGTAAGTTGCGCCACAGATATAGTCGAAATAGCCTCCAACTGAGATTAATATTGGTGCTCTTAAGTTAGGTTTATTTTGGGTTAAAAATATCTCCTGCATAGGCATACCCATTCCAACTAAAAGAATGTCGGTATTGTGCTTTTCTATTTGTTTTAAACACTGTTGAAGGGTCGAGGTTGAACTCTCGTCACTAATATAACCATGGTGTGATGCGAACGAGATGTTCGGGAACTGTGACGCTAGGATGTTTTCTGAGGAGGTAATTAAGTCAGCTTTAGTTCCAAGTAGAAACACGTTCGAATTATTTTTATTGGCTTCGGTCAGTAGCAGTGGGATCCAATCAAGCATGGTAGCACGCCATTTTTGGTCAATGTCATACCCTAGGAATTGAAGTGCCCAGCAGACGATTGTGCTATCAATTATTCCATAGTCAGCGTCTTGCTGGGCTTGATAAAACTCCGAATGATCTCTCTGAAGTGCGAATCCATGAAGATTGTAGTGCGTAAATACAAGCCGATTTTTGTTATCGCTTTTAAGGTGCCGATAAATAATGTCTATAAGGCCTAGAGAATGAGCACTTATAAACGTATTTCCCAAAATATTGAAATTCATTTTATGACCCAATCTTCGACCGATATGAATGAATTAGAAAATCTAATAATTTAAAGGATAAGTATTTACAGGTTTTATAGTGAAACTCTACGATGAGAATTAAAGTTGAGCGGAGGTTAATATCTCTTTTCATGCTAAATTCCTCAATGAAAGGGGCTAAGCCTGAGTTACTGACTCCTGAGGCTTCCATCATAACGAGTTCTTTGTTTATGAACGCTGATGTGAGTTTATGACGGTTCTTAAGAAGAAAGTGATAGTCTGACACGACTTTATATTTGGTCGAGAATGAATCTTGGTGGAAAAGTGAATGATGATGTAATGCGCCTGGGTGGAAAATCTTCATTTGGCGAGTAAATGACCGTTCTTCATAGCCATGACCTATGGACCTTAGTAGCACAGGTTCACCGTTTCTTTTGTCATCCAGATATAGCGTGCCACGGTGTGAAATGAAGTTTAACTTTTTCTGGCTACCATCGAGAAGAACGCTCATTTCTTCTCGATAACTATCAGCCAAAATATCTCCAGCCCCGACAAAAGTCACCCACTCATTTTTATTGTGCACTAGAGCTTGATTCCATGCAGCATAAATTCCTGTGTCAGGAATCGACAGAATAGTCATATTAATTTCGTTGTCGAACTGCTTGGCGATATCAATTGTTTGATCGTTTGATTCACCATCTTTGATGATCAAATGATCGCATGGATGCATTTGCTTGATAATACTATCAATGGTTTTATGTAAAACACCCTCACAGTTCAAGGTTGCTACGATAAAGCAGATACTCTGTGGACTCTTTGATGATTGGGTGCCAGGCTTTGTCATTATTCCGTGATATCTCGGCGCTCTAGGCGCTTGTTCTTTGATTTAATCCGGTGCGTGCTAGATTCCATTATAATTGGTTTATTAGTTGGATAATTCAAATGATTTCCCCGCATATGAGAAAAATAATATGTTTGACACCTATTAAAGATGAAGCTTGGATTTTAGAGCACTTTATTAAATCCGCTGAGTCTTGGGCTGATGTGATCATCATAGCTGATCAAAATTCGACTGATGGCAGTCGAGAAATAGCCCTAAAGTCAAATAAGGTTCATTTGATTGAGAACCGCTCGGATACGTTTAATGAACCAGAGCGCCAAAAGCTGTTGCTTGAGGCTGCAAGAGAATTTGGTGGAAATAATATTCTAATTTCTTTAGATGCTGATGAAGCTTTTTCTTCCGATGCTACGGCTTCAAAAGAATGGAAGACGATGTTAGATGCCCCTGCAGGAACTAATTTCTGCTTTAGATGGGTCAACCTGTGTCCCGATGTAGAGTGTTGTTGGAGCCCCAAAGCCCATCACGTATGGGGGTTTGTGGATGATGGTAGGCCGCATATAGGAAATGCGATACACAGTCCAAGAGTTCCTTTGTCTGAGACAAAGATTTTTTTCGAACAAATAAGGGTATTGCATTTCCAATATGTGGATTGGGCTCGAATGCAGAGCAAACAACGTTGGTATATGGCATGGGAATACCTGAATAAGACAACTGAAAGCACTACTCAGTTGCATCGTACCTACTCGCATATGTACATGATACGTAACTCAGATATCCAACAAATTAGCCCTTCTTGGCTTACGCCTGATCAGCGCAAATTTTTCAATGAGTTAAAGGGGCCTGAACTGTATCGTTGGGATTTTTTAATGAAAGAGCTTATCGAGGAGCACGGACTAAGTGAGTTTGCCCGTATTCCTGTTTGGGAGGAAAATAGGGCCGACTACATTTCTGGGGAAACTACAGCATGGAAAATCACATCCGATTTTAGGGATCCAAGAAGTATAAGGCAGAAATTCTTGCAGAGATGGTTGAGGTTTACGACGAAACGGCACTTTAAACTGCTCAATTTTCTGGTGGATCCGATTTTGAAGAAGCTGGGGGCGTAATTGCTTCGGTTCTACTTGATTTTTCGAATATAAAAAGAACCTGGCTCATGAGACGGCTTAAGAAATGGCGCAATAGATTTTAAGCTGTCATAGTGGTGGTGATGTAAAAAATTCAAAGAGCCGATAATCTCCCAGCTATCATTATTTGTTAAAAAAGCCTCCAGTAAATACTGCTCATTCCAAAACTTTATGTCATCAACTAGCCAACTCTCTAAGTAGTTGCGGGGAGAGAATATATCGTGGATATGCACGACGACTCCTGGGCTAAGCGTTGGCAGCAATTCTAAGTATTCGTACAATACATCGCCTTGTGGTCGAATTATGTGTGATGAATCAATGAACAGTATGTCGTTAGCTCCTAAGGAGCTAAAAAAGGATGTCTCCAAATGTTCCACAGGCTGTCTGATAACCTCGACGGCTTCCTTTTCAAGCCAAGGCATTTCATAAGGCTCTATACACGTTAGCTTGCATTGGTGCTTATGGTCTTCCGACCGGTTTTTTTCGATAGCCTTAATTGCTAAGAGAGTTGAATACCCGCTTCCAATTTCTATGATTTTTTTCGGTTTTAACGCACGAATAATTTGATACCAGTACTCGGCGTCACCTGATTTAAAAGCATCATTATCTACGTAGAAGCCATAGTCATCTGGTTTTTCAGTGTTTAAGCTTTTAAGTTCCTCATGAAATTTCAGCTTCTCGATTTGGGCTAGTTGCCCGGCGACATTCCAATTGATTCCCGAAAGTTCTCTATCTCTAGAATAGGGAATTCTGGGGGAAGCATTATCAAATTGGGGTTCATAATAATGTTTGGTTAGAGGGAATATTCCTATGTTCCTGAGTACTCGTTTGGTAAATGGTAGTCGTTGAACACCAAGTCTTCTTACCAATTTTAGCCCCAGTGCGCAAAAAATCGTTGGCAGTATTAAAATAGCGTCGATTAGGGGTAGTAGTTTTTTCAAAAAGAATTTCATGAAATAGAGACTGTGGTTATAGGGCAATGGTTAGAACGCATTATGTGTACTCTAATTGTGTGCTTGAATAAGCTCCGGCTTAACATAGAATTCATCGTCCCCAACGATAGAATGAAAGATAAAACCTTTATTTGTTAGGTATCTTGGGATTCTGTAGTCGGAGTAGTTGTTTTCCACACCAATGCACTTAACTTCTGTGCGCGTGAAGTCGATACTCTGTAAGATCTTTAACTCCATGCCTTCTACGTCGATACTCAAATAATCAACCGTTTTGATGCTATTGTCAGCTAAGAGATCATTTAGATTGTAACAATCTACTTCTATAATTTCTTCTTCTCCCCCATGATGTTTAAGTTCTTTTTTTATTCTCTCTGAGTGCCTACTATCATACTCCTTCACCAGTCCACTCAACATTTCGGAGTAGCCAGAAATTGCGCGAAAGTGCTCTACGCCTGAAGTGGGAGCGATGCAACCATTGACCGTGATGCAAGAACGATTGGATTTGAGTCTACTGTAAATAATTGGGAGTGGTTCAATAGCGATCCCATTCCAGCCAGCTTTTTCTAGTCGGAATGTGTTGCTGAACGTTACTCCGTCATTCGCGCCGATGTCAACAAACGTTCCAACTTTCTCGTGGCCAAACAAACTCTCTAAAACCCATTTGTCTTGACCGCATTGGCTAACATATCCCTCTGCTTCAAGCTCAGATTGAGTGAAGTTCTTCTTTATCACCTTAAAAGTGAGCGCTTTATGGAGAAAACGAGAAATCTGGTTTTTCAAATACATAATGGAGTCACGTTCAAGATGTTGCGGAGTTTTTACTGGGAACCGCCAATAAGGGCAGTATGCCGTCTATTGGTGGTGTATAAGTTTTCAGGTTAATGGTCTCACCACTAACCGATTCAAGAGAATAGTTTGTGGTCTTGCAGAGTTTCTCGGCATTCAGTATTTGAGCATGGATGGAGCTTTGATATTTATCATCGAAGTCGAAAATAATAGGACTCCTATGCGAATCAATCAACTTCTTTATGTTCGTTTCTTCGGCTATTGAATGTGTTATATCTGAAATTACAATCAGGTCGATTTTGCCTCTCGAGAGAGGCTCCAATTCCATGTGGTTATCAGGGAAAATGACTCTTTCCAGTTGATTCAGGTTAATGTTCGAACAGAGAAATTCATATCGTTCTAGGTTCCCTTCATTGGCAATCACAGACACACGAGGTAAATTATTCAGCAGCTCAAAAGCGAAAAAGCCAACATCGGCATTAACGTGCACCACTTTAGAGTGATCATATTGATATAAAATACCTAGGGCTAAAGAAGTTAATTGGGGTTTGTAGGACTCTTTTAATAGCATGTCTTCAATGAGTCTATTTTTATAATTGTACTTGATCTCATATTGCCCAATATTGATCGCTAGATTATCTCTTTGGAGAAAGTCTCGTAGTTTTCTTGGTAATAGATAGGTGGCTCGTACGAGCCGTTTGGCTGATGGTGGTAAGTTAGTACCTAAATAGACTCGGGCAGCGTGTTTATATAGGCGGAACTTAGTCGCAATAAAGTCAATTGCTTTCTCCAGTGAGAGTCGATTGGATGAAGTAAGGGTCTCAATAAGTAGGATGTCATTTTGGTCTTTGGCCTCGTTTCTACGCATCTTCATGTACTTCAAATTGTCGAGGGAGATGAACTTTATACCATGAATTTTTACATGTTGATTCGGATCATTTATTAGCGAATCTATTGACTGTTCGTGGTTCAATATCTCTTGGCTGTGGTTGTCTATTGACGGTTCTAACTTCTCAATTTTATCTTCGCCAATCACAAAATAGTCCAAATCAGACACATCTCGCAAGCCGTACACCCCGAGAGTAGCACTGCTGTCGAGACAATAATTATCCACAGAGGCATTAGTTTGAGAAAGAATTTGTTCGTACTTACCGATGAGTTTGTCGAAATTTTCTCTGGGTTTATAGAGTGCGTTATTCAGCCAATGGCGACCGTTGTTCGTTAGTACAACATCAGATATGTTCCGCACTTCGGACGTGTGATCCGTAATATGGATGGGCAGATTTCCCCGCCCGATTCTATTCCGGATGCGTTCTTTGGCATTTAATACTTGTTGTATGTCGTCACATTGAAAGAATACGAAATGAACAACATTTTGTTTGCGGTAGAACCGTTTACTCAGGTGGTGTTCTAGGCCCCCGCTAAGTTGCTTCGACGGGGACAGCCAAGGCTCGCCATGATATAGAGTTCGAATTAAATTAGACTTTCCCTTTGCACTGAGAGAAATCTTTTGCTCATAAAAAACGTCGCCGATCGCGTTGAGTTCACTTAATGCAATTGGCTTGTTTTCATTCATTATTGGAAACAATACCGCCACATAGTTGCTTTCTGTGAGGGACAGATATTTACTTACTAAGGCGTCGACGGCATCTCGATTAAGCCCCATATTGAGTAGCTCTCTTGCCCCTAGGCTCTTAGTCGAAAAATTAAAACGAGTGATTTTAACCTTTTTACCTAATAAGGCGCATGCAGCGACTCTATGAGCTCCATCGATGATTATGTTTTTCCTGTCTACGGGAATAAGAGATTCAGTTGGGTCGAACCCATTGCGTTCAATTGAATCTATGGCTGAGTTGAAAGCATTTTCAAAATCGGTGTAAATAACCTTTCCTGATTGGTCGCCTTCTTTAAAATTATTGATTGCTTTTAAATGAGCTTTGTAGAGGGCGCGCCCATAATCGAGATCGGGGCTATTAAGTCTCTGTTCTGCATAAATGTATTTTGCCATCAAATCTAACCGCTGGTGTGAAATCAGCTCCTTGGCATCTATCCATTCCGGCTCTGATCCGCTTTTTGTGTCAAAAAATTGATCGAGGTGAGGGTTAAGTAGTTGATGTGTTTCCATCTCTAAAGGATAACCATAGTTGTTATAAGAAACCATGCAATGCTTAAAGCATAGAGAATGAGCTTGCCCGCAATGTCTCTCACGCTGGTTTGTGAACAATGAAAAAGAGTTTCATTTGCTATGTTCGCGACAATACCAGTAATGACGGCAGCCACGATTAAGGTTTCCAGTCCCTCTTTGGCAAAAATTAACAGTACAGACACAGTAATTAGACTACGAACTGTTAGCAACGCCGTGTATCTATTGGAAAACCCCAGGGTTTTCGCAAGGTCATTGTTGATTAGGCACATGAAGCCGGTTGGAAGGCCTAGACTGATAAGTGCTAAAGGGGTGGCTAAATCTTGCCATTGTGAGTTTAAAGCGTAGGGAAGCATCGACTGACTGACTGTGACAATCAATATTGAAAGTAGTAGCATTGCGCTCCCAACAAATCGACAATACAGTTTGTAGACTCTTGAGATATACGAGAAATTTTTGCCTGTCGCTGCTGTAGATAATTCGGAAAAAAGCACTTGGTTACAAAAGAATATCGTAGCATTAGGGATTACATACGCGATTTGCTGGCTTAGTTTATAGATCCCCAATACCGCTGGGCCTAAGGCTGCTCGTACGATAAAGGTATCGGCATGCCCAACAAGAAAGCCACTAGAGCGTTGAGCAAGCACGTGTTTTCCTAGCGAGAAGAGTGTTCTGAATTCGGACGTTTGATAAGTAAGTCTTTGTTGGTACCCTGTACGCAGATATATAGCGCAAACAAAGTGACCTGCGGTGAATCCAATGGGAAGCGCGTAGGCGTCTAGATTTAAATAAATGCAATATAGCCCCACTGCGCCAGTAGCTACACCATGAATGATGTTTGAGATCGCAACCGGGGCGTAGTTTCCATTCAATCTGTAGAACGTTCGAATGCTGTCCGTGAAGGGCATCAGAAAGGCTGAACTGCAAACGATAATGATAATGTTTCTTTCAGTGTTTCCGATCCATCCAAAATCCAGTGCTAGGATTGACCCTGTCACTATAATTAGGGCAAATGCAAATGCACTGACAGTTTGTATTGAAAAAAGAGTATTGATTCCACCAAAGGCGCGTTGAGCAATGATAGAGTCAAGTAGACCAAAATCCTTAACTAATTCATAGAAATAGATAAGGGCCAATGAAGTAAGAAAAAGGCCGTAGTCGCTTGGGCTTAATTGGCTAACGATAAATAGCTGAATAGCGGGGGCTATGACTTTAGAGGTAGCACCACCGCTCAAGTTTACAAGCATTTTTCTTTTGAGGTTGTGGTTGTCCAATGTGGTGCTTGCTCTAAATTTTATTTAGTCGTTTTATGATTGAATAGAAAGTACTGGTTTCATCGGTCTATGGCAATCTTTGAGTGAATGATAAAAAATACGTTGTGCCTTTCGTTAAAATTCAATGGTCCAATTTGGCTTATTTACTTGCCCAGTTTGAGCTTCTAGGGAGTATTGTATGCTCTGAGCGAAATGATGAGCGGCCTTAATAGGCTTTGTCTGTGGTGATTAGATGCGTAAACGTGAGGAATATGATTTTGAAATCCAGTAAAACGCTCCAGTTTCGGATGTACTCCAGATCATTTCGGACACGCATTTTCATGTCTTCGTCTGATTGAAGTTCGCCACGAAAGCCATTAATTTGAGCTAAGCCTGTGATGCCGGGCTTCATGGTATGCCGCTTCATGTACCCATCCAAGACTCCTCTGAACTGCTCATTTAATTTTATTGGGTGAGGGCGCGGCCCAACGATAGACATTGTGCCTAACAGAACATTTATCAGCTGAGGAAGTTCATCAAGTGATGAGCGTCGCAATAGTTTTCCAACTCGAGTAACCCTCGTGTCGTCAGAGGTTGCTTGGCGAAACTCGGAATCACCTTCAAGGTTCGTCATAGTTCGAAACTTCCAAACCTTAAACTCTTTTCCATCAACCCCATAGCGGTTTTGTTTAAAAAAAATGGGGCCTCTTGAATCAAGTTTTATTGCCAGTGAAATTAGCGCAAAAACCGGAAAAAGTAAGATCAATGCGGTAATGGAAATCAATTTGTCCTCCAAAAACTTCAGCACATGGTTGAGTTTATTGGATTTACTAATAGAGGAGTCTACCGTCAACACGCCGTTTTGCAGGGCCAGCGAGTTTGTCGTCGTGATGAGCCCGTGAGGAAGATCCGGCAAGTAGACAATTCTAACTGCGGTGTCCGAAAAGATAGCTTCTATTTCGAGTGTTGAAAGCCGATTGAAAACTGAAGAGGCCAGCCAAACTTCACTTATAGCAACACTCTTGTCTGATAGTCGCCGAAGTCTTTCGATTTCATCCACAATAGACTGAAGTTGATCGTCTGGATTGGCGTCATAGAGGGCTAACTTAAGTCCATTCGCCGCACAAAATAACTTGGCCTTCTTTTCGGTGTCGAGAGAGCTAACTCTGCCGATGATAGCAATGTTTTTCTCTCTCGGACGACTGTGTTGTACGCGTGAAATAAACGCTCTGAAAGTGATAATAAAGGCAGCTGCAATTGCATTCGTTACTACAATCCATTGTCGAGAGAAATCCTCACCAGTCTTCGTGATGTACAAAAGAGTGGAAATAATAAACAAAGATACAATAAAGGCAGCCGCACAGCTAACGATTGCGTTAGGGGACAATTGAGAATTTGAGTCTCGATAAAAAGAGGTCGACTGCAGTGCTAAATGGGTAAAAAATACGTGTGATATAGAGATTATGAAGTAGTTTTGAGGCATCAGAAAGGTGCCGAACCTTAACTTATATGAAACCCAGCAAGCTATTATGATCAGTAATGCGTCTGCAAATTTGTATACTGGAGAGCTGCTTGGAATCATCGATCAAATCAGTTGCGACTACTATTGAGTATTTGTTTCGAATCTAATGTATTTTCGATAACTAGGGTGAATGCTGTCAAAACAGGTCTTCAATGATAATTCAATGTTAGCTTTACGCAATTCTTGTGTGATTGCAGAAAAGAGCGTGAACCCGTCTGTTCTGCTAGAAGCATAACGCGTGCAATATTTGTCAACCGATGATTGGGCGATCTCTCTGTGTTTTTTATGGATTAAGTAACCCAAGTGGTCCATGTAACGATTCAGGTCTCCAGGGTCAGTTTCTAAGTACCCCCAATAGAGCTCATCAAGTTCTGAAAATGATGTTTTATAGTACTCTATATATTGCCGATTAACCCGATATCGGTACCAGCGCACAAATGGGGAGTAGCCGCCTTTTTCAGTGAATATTTCTAATCTAGCTTGTTCATAGAGAAGTTGCTCGTAGGTGACTTCAGTATTGTATAGCGCCTTGTAATAGCACCCTGAATCCCATGGTATGAACGCTTGAATAAGTGGCAAGTTGCAAAAGCTAGCATCTTTACCCACAACCCCGCTCGATGTCACGATGGTTCCGTGAACAACGACAAAAGCGGCAAAGATGAGACTTATGACTCTAATTTTCGCCATAGGTCGTAAGTCTTGCAATGATTAAGGCTATCAATAGAAGGAAAATTAAAGAGCCGATTATAAAATTTATGGCCATGTAAGCCGCACAGCAGCACAGCATTACCCAGTCGATATAACGTTTAAGGTCACCCTTGACGCCAAGGGGAATGGCGATCACCTGTCGATGTTTTATCAAGAGATATCCGACTGAGTAAATAAACAGAAAAAACCAGATTACTCCAAGCTCCATCCAAATCTGTAAATAATCGTTATGCACGAAAAATATCTTTTGGTTTGGGAAGCTGTCTTTGGCGCCCAAATACTCAAAATTTCCTAGACCATGGCCAAGTAGAGGCTTCTCCATTATTGCTTGCCAAGCTAAACTCCAGTATTGAGTGCGACTGTTGAGTGTATTGAAGTCTTGCAGGCCACCTCTGTCGACGGCATCGCTCCCTAGAATTACTGGTAACAGATGCAAGAATACAAAAGCGAAAACAATTGCAATTATTGTTCCGCCTTTAATTGAATGTTCTCGGGTGTAAACGCGAAAGACTATGAGTGACAGTATGAAGACAGCCAGCAAAAAATTGGTTGTTCTTGAAAAGCTCGTAAAGATCGCGAGTGCAACTATAAAAGTGAGTAGTGGGAAGTACTGTCGGCTCTTCAGTGTATGGTACAAATAGCCATAAATGAGCAGTAAAAAGAATGAGCTTTGACTGTAATCAAGTAGAAGCCCGGACTGTCTGACTGGGTCTTGAATGTAGCCCCAGATCATCAAGCAACTTTGGGCTAGCATGCAGGTAACGAGAACAAAATTCTGCAGTAAAAATCGATCTTTTGATTGATTATAACTTGTCTCGCCGTGTAATTTCACGAGGACACAGAATACCAAAAAGCTTGTAATTATTGATTGGCTTAGAGTTATCGATCTGCTCGTGTAATTACTAAATACCATGCTCTGAAAGTAGATGATGGCGACTGCCATTAGTAAAATTCGGTAACGCTCAACAACCTTGTAGCCGCCAAATAGGGCGAAGGCTATCGCGGATATAAAAAGAGCAACGCTGCTAAGCATACTCTGAGCGTGGAGTAACGATATGCCGCATATAATTATACAGGCAAAGAAAAACGCCCAACAGTGTTGGGCGCCTTTTGAAAAGCCATCGTCTTTAAATGACGATGGCCTTATTTCTAAAATCGACATCATTAAATGAAGTCTTTTAGAGGCGATACTAAGGTGTCGCTGTACGGCACTGTCCTGGAACGTGCTGCGAGATACCTTCAGAGCGAGTACAAGCCCAGTCAACGCGGCCTGAACCAAAATCAGGCGTTAGTACGATGATTGGATCATCATCGGCACCAGTCGCTTGAGTGCTAACAGTAATGATTCCGCTGTCTCCAATTGCGATAGACGCAACAAATTTACTTGATACAAAAGAGTATCCTGTGTCGCCTTGATCTAGTCCTGTGAAGTCAGTTTGACCACGGTCTTGAACCGTTTCAGAAACAGCCAATTTAGCTGCTGCAGCCAATGCTAAGCCTTCAGAAACACGAGTACGTACTGTGTAGTCTTGGTATGCAGGCAGTGCAACCGCTGCCAAAATGCCGATAATCGCAACAACGATCATCAATTCGATAAGAGTGAAACCCTTAGCGTTTGCGTGTGATACTTGGATATTTTTCATGTCAATTTCCTAACGTTGGTTTTTTGAACTGTCCTCAACCCCAACCCAACCCCATAATTGATGAAAGTTGTTAAAGCTGATGACGGTTGCTGGCTCGAAATCTACAGACAATAATCCACAGACCTCAAACGATTTTTGCCCCTCTTAAAAAGAGCCCGCCTCCCATCGAGACTTGAGTACATTTATACCAGAGAATTTATTTTTTTCAGCCCTAAGAATGTAAAACTTTTAAAACTGGCTATCTTGTTGATTTTAATTGGTAAAATGGCTATGACATTTTTTGCGAAATCCATAAAATTAAATTTTGACAATTATTGTCAGGATATTTCGTACTTGCTTAACTTGTATCTGAAAGATCTGAACGTCATTCCTAAAAGTTTTGCCGCTTCGGTCTTGTTTCCGTTGGTCGCAATGAGTGCCGATTTTAGGGCGGTGATTTCTTCTCGGACTAGGTACTCTTCAATCGATTCGTTGCCAGGAACAAAGCTCTTCAACTCGGCATGTCTGACCATTCTTGCAAGAGATGAAACAGCCACACTTAAAAACATGAGTAAAACCCCATACATGGCTAGTGAATCAAACCGCCATTGGATGTTGTCTGATGTAACAAGTACGCTGTAAAAATGTTCAAAAAAGACAGTGATGATCGAGCCGGCCGCGAGTGCCAGGGCTTCTTTACGGCGAAGGACCACACTCCCAGTGGTCACGATAACTAAAAACAGTAGGGTAAAGCTACTGCTTATGCTCCCGGTAGAGTGAACTATTAGTCCAGCAGTAACGGTATCAAGAAAAAATTGGGTGATAAGAATGTTTCTTAGTGGGAATCGCCTGGTTTTGGTGAATAGTGTGAATGCAATGGCCGATAATAACAATAAGCCTGCGCAATACATGAATAAAGTTGGGTGATGAAAGTTTCTAAAGGGCGCAAAGTTATTTACTAAGTCTGATGCCAACCCTAAGGCCAACATAATCAATGCGCACCCATATCGAAACAGGTTTAGTGTAAAAACGGCGCGCCATATTTCTTGTTGGTAGGTTTTGTGCGCGTTTGTGGGGGGCTCTGACGAGCTTTCAGTCGAGTTTTCAGCTGAAGTGTGCTTTGCTTTGGTCGTATTTTTCTCAGCAAGCTTCTTGGCGAGTTGTGGGTTTGCTATGGCAATTAGATCTGACGGTTTGGTGGTCATGTTTGCTATTTCCGGTTACCTCGTGAACCACATTTCTGTGCGTAATGTAAGCCTATTGTTTTGAGTGAGTTTTATATTTATCAATAGGTTATGTTTGATCTTGAACGTTCCGATCAATTGGTTTTTTTCTATGTGTGGTGGGTAAGCGATCATTGCGTCTTTAAATAATTGGGTTGTGTTAGGGGGTTCGTGCAATGCTCCATACCTGTAGGTAGTCTACACCGTTTTTTTTGAGAATTTTAGAAATTTCTTCGACAGTTGCGCCGCTAGTAATCACATCATCAATTATCGCTACGTGTTTGAATGGAATGGGTTTATTGATTTTGAAGCACCCGATTAGGTTGGCTCTGCGTTGAGAGAGGGTTTGGCTGGCTTGATCTGGAGTGGACTTGGTTTTAACGATCGCTCCCTTAATAATGGGGATTTCTAATTCTATGCTAATGGCCTTCGCTAATTGATGGGCTTGATTATAGCCGCGAGACCTGAGTTTTCGTGAGTGTAGGGGGACATAAATAAGCGCTTCAGGTGGCATAAGGTCTGCCCCGTCAAGTTCCTTCAGAAAGAGGTTTGCGAGTCGCCTTGAAGTTTGTGGGGAGTCTTGGTATTTGAGTCTTCTTATGTGGTCAGCCAGAGGGCGGGAGAACTCAAAGGGTGAAAAACACGAGTCGTGGTGCGGAGGGGATGAGAGGCAACGGCCACAGCTGGATGTGTGAGCATTAGGGATTGGTTGGCCGCATTGCTTGCATCCATTGCTGATTCTTGGAAGTTTGCGCTCGCAATCAGGACAAAATAGAGTGTCAGAATCGCATTTTTGTCCGCAATCTTGGCACGTGCGTGGAAGTAGCCACTGTATAAATGACTTGAGTTGCGTGTTGTAAAGTGTAAAATCCATTTTAGTTTACAGCCCGTTCCGCTGTTGTCCATTTGCTCCTTGGAAAATTCACTATATGACAAACACGAATAGCGCTCAAGTCGAGCGAGAAGATGCCGCCCTTGTCGTAGAGGCTTCAACACCGATTGAGAATCGTTGGTCGATATCTGCCGTTACTGCTCTATTTGAAATGAGTTTTAATGACTTGATATTCAAAGCGCAAACGATTCATCGAGAGAATTTCGATCAGAATAAATTGCAGTTGAGTAGCTTGCTCAGTATTAAAACGGGGGCATGCCCAGAGGACTGTAAGTATTGCCCGCAAAGTGCTCGATACAAGACTGGGCTTGACGTAGAAAGATTGATGCGTGTTGAGAAGATTGTGGAAGCGGCAAAGAGCGCTAAGTCCAATGGGGCAGGACGGTTTTGCATGGGGGCTGCATGGCGCAGCCCTAAAGACGCTGACCTTGCGGTTGTGGAAGAAGCGGTTCGACAAGTCAAATCATTGGGTCTTGAAACGTGCGCTACGCTTGGGATGTTGGATGAGGAGCAAGCGAATCGATTAAAGTCAGCCGGACTGGATTATTACAACCATAATCTCGATACGTCAGAGTCCTATTATAAGGAGGTGATAACCACTCGCTCCTATGAGGACCGCCTGGAAACGCTTGAGCATGTGAGAAATGCCGGAATGAATGTCTGTAGCGGCGGAATTGTGGGAATGGGGGAGGCTAGATCTGATCGAGTTGGCCTGATTGCTAATTTGGCAAATTTGCCGACGCCACCTCAAAGTGTGCCCATTAATAACCTAGTTCAGGTTTCTGGAACTCCGCTTGCAAAAGCTGACCCTGTTGATGATTTTGAATTCATAAGAACAATCGCGGTTGCACGTATTACGATGCCAACCTCTTACGTTAGGCTCTCTGCGGGCAGAGAAGCGATGAATGATCAAATGCAGGCGCTTTGTTTTTTCGCTGGAGCCAATTCGGTGTTTTATGGCGAAGAGTTGTTAACCACCAGTAACGCGTCTGTAGATCATGATCGAGATCTGATGGATAAGTTAGGAATGTCTCCTGAGCTAAATTGATTTGCAGTGAAAGTCGGATGGTAGTGGAGCAGTAGTATGTCCGTTGAATTATGGGAAAAGAGGCTGGGCGAAGAGCACAGTGAACGTAAAGCATCTGGTTTGTGGCGTGACAGAAGAGTTGTTGGCTCGGCCCAGCACTCCTTCATTGAAATTGATGGGGAGTGGCGAACTAATTTTTCAAGTAATGACTATTTAGGGCTGGCTGGGCATCCAGCGATCGCGAGTGCGATATCGAGCGGCATTGATCAGTGGGGTGTTGGTGCTGGTGCCTCTCATTTGATTTGCGGCCATCAAAGCCTGCATCAGGAGCTCGAAGAAGAACTCGCAGAATTCGTTGGTGCTGAGCGAGCGTTACTTTTTTCAAATGGTTATATGGCCAACTTGGCACTAAATAGTGTGTTTGCTAAGAAGCGAGACTTGCTGCTGCATGATCGGCTCAATCATGCGTCGTTAATCGATGGAGCAAGGCTAAGTTCGGGTATATTTAAGCGATTTAAGCACGGAGACCTGAAGCATGCGCGGAAACAAATATTGACGACGGATTTCGATTCGTTGATTCTGATCAGCGATGGTGTTTTCTCCATGGATGGTGATATAGCGCCGATAGGCGACCTGAAAAGTCTCGCAGATCAGTATGGCGGATTGCTTTGCATCGACGACGCGCATGGGTTTGGCGTTTTGGGCGCCGATGGTGCTGGCTCATTGGCGTGTGAGGGTTTGGCGCCAGCTGGAAACGTTTTGTCAATGGGGACGCTGAGTAAAGCGTTTGGTGGATACGGTGCGTTTATTGCCGGTGATGCTCTGTTTATAGAGCATTTAGTCCAATATGCTAGGACCTATGTTTACACGACGGCGCTGCCACCATCTACCGTGCTCGGGAATCTTGCCGCATTGAAAGTTTTGCGGGAACAGCAATCATCAAGGATGGATCATGTGTCACGATTAATCGAGTGCTTCAAGAATGGCGGTGATCAGATTGGTCTAACGTTAATGAAATCTCAAACCCCAATACAGCCAGTGTTAATAGGAGATGAATCTGAAGCTATTAGAGTAAGTCATGAGTTGAGCACGAGGGGCTTTTTTGTTCCAGCCATTAGAACCCCGACAGTGATGAAAGGCGAGGCCAGATTGCGAGTCACCTTGACTGCGTCGCATTCCGTCGAGCAGGTCCGTGCGCTCCTTATGGCGCTTGCTCAGGTGGTAAATAGAAAAAATAGTTCAATTCGTACGGCATAAGGCTATGAGTCAAAATATTGTGTTTTTGCATGGTTGGGGTGTTAACTCGGGAATTTGGCGAGATTATACTGAGCAGCTTTTGAGCGAGGTGCCTGATATTGCTGTGCACCTCATTGATCTGCCAGGCTATGGAACTCAAGTGTCGGCTGAGTGTGATGGTGATATTGTGGCGATGGCTCGTTCGTGTTTGGAACGGGCCCCTGAAAACGCGATTTGGGTAGGATGGAGTCTGGGAGGTATGGTGGCTTTACAGGCTGCTTTGCTGGATGAGTCCGCGCAAATATCTGCATTGCAGTTAATTTGTACAAGCCCAAAATTCGTGTCTGATGGAGAGTGGGCGGCGGGTGTTGACCTTGAAGTTTTTCAGCGGTTTGCTGATGAATTGAAGGCGGATTATCGGCGCACATTATCTGTCTTTTTATTGATGCAGTCGGGTAAGAACTTTGGAGCGAGGGAATTGGCCCAGAGAGCTCATGAGGCGATTTGTGAGTATGATGCCCCCTCTGTTTTGACTCTTCAATCAGGGATAGATTGTTTGCGAGACGCGGATCTTAGAGGCGCTATTCCACAAATATCCGTGCCGTGTCAGGTGATAGCTGGAAGCCTGGATCGCGTTGCGAATCCTGAGGGGTCGGCTGAAATGGCGCGCTTATTGAATGCGCAATTTGAAGTGTTAGATGCGGGGCATGCTCCATTCCTTACTCAGCCAGATAAGACCTTGGCATTGATGAAGGTCTTAATCGCCAGTGTGGGTAGAAATGATTGAAGCTGCAACAATCGCCCGGTGTTTTGATAAAGGGGCTGCTCGGTATGACAATCTGGCGCAAATCCAAAACAAAGTATCGGATAGTTTGTTCGCCAGTGTGCTGCCTGAGGTGGTTGATGCTAAGCATATCGTTGACTTGGGCTGTGGTACTGGGCGTCTTTTGTCAAAATGCCAGGCGCACAACCCGTTGGCCGAATTAACCGGTGTTGACTGCTCATCAGCGATGCTTGATGTCGCGGCATCAAAGGTGAGTGGCGGCAACTGGTTGAATCAGGATTTGGTTGATATCGCCTTGGGCGCTGAGTCTCAGTGTTTGGTGCTGTCGTCTTCAGCTATGCAATGGGTGCCCATCGAGCAAGCGCTAAAGGAAGCCGCGCGCGTTACCAAAGTGGGGGGGCATATTGCTATTTCCACTTATCTTGATAAGACCTTGTTGGAGTGGCGTCGTCTATGGCGGGCAGAAACATTAGAGATGCCGACCGAAGATCAGTGTGTTGATGCGGCTGAAAAGGTTGGTCTTAGCATTAAGAGGGTGGAAACGAACTGGCAGACACAATGGTGCGACGGCTTTGAGGCGGCGGTTTCCAGTGTGCGTGGATTGGGTGCTGGAGCAAATAGACGCTCTTCTAAAGGTTTGTTTGGAAGGCGTGAATTTGCCCGAATTCGGGAAAATGTTAATGCTCAAGTCCTCAAGTTTGGGGCCTTCCCCATGCGGTATCATGTTGTTTCAATGCTGGCGATTAAGGAGTGTTAGCGCTATGAAGTTTCCACATTGTTTTGTGACTGGAACCGACACTGATGCTGGAAAAACAGTTGCCTCGGCGTCGTTGTTGCGTTACTTGGCTCAGAGCGGGGACTCGGTAGCTGGCATGAAGCCATTGGCCAGTGGTTTTGACAGGGTTGGCGGCGAGTTGATTAACGCCGACATTCAGATGCTGCAATCTGCTAGCTCGTACAAATTGCCGGATGAGTTGGTGAATCAATATGGGTTTGTGCCTGCAATCGCTCCTCATATCGCGGCTGATTTTGAAGGCGTGGAAATTGATTTCGACTGCGTCGCGAATGCTGTGGGGATCGCGAAAGCGCGAGTTGACACTCTTGTGGTTGAAGGGGTTGGAGGGTGGAATGTTCCGTTGGGGATTTGTGGTGAAAGCGGTGAGTCTGCCTGTGCCTCGCATGCGCAAAAAGACATATCCGCACTGGCTAATAACTTGAAGTTGCCCATCATTTTGGTTGTCGGGCTTAGGTTGGGGTGTTTGAATCATGCATTGTTAACAGCCAGGGCAATCTTAGCAGATGGACAGCCGTTGCTGGGGTGGGTTGCTTGCGCAGTAACGCCAGACTTTGAATGCAGTAATGAAAATATGCGTACGCTGAAGCAGTTGATGCCCGCGAGGCTGCTCTTCGAGGTGCCGTTTCTCGCTGATGAGCTCGCGAGACGCGCTTATGTTCCTTTAAGTGTCAACATTTAGGCTGCTATTTTAGGGTGGGGTGCTCTATATAAGCTGGATCTGCCTTTTTTGCCGATATTAGGCAGGGTTCTTATTGATGATAACTACTGCCTGTGATACCTTCTCACCGCCCAAAACATGGGCTTAAAAAGTAGTGTAAGTCGTATTATTAGTTTCGACGTGAGGGTCTCGGAGGTGTTCTGTAACAAGGGGCGCCCTGGTAAAGGCTATTCACATTGGTGAACTTAAGTCGGATAATCGATGGTAGACTTTACGCTCGAGAATTAGATTGCGGCTAGAAACAGTGAATCACGGCTTATTTTCTTAAGTTGTTGTTTTATAGCTGTTTTTTGATCGTCACGAATAAATATTTTAATTGGAGTGCCTCTAATTATGTTGTTTTCTCAACACGGTAAGCTTTCTGCTCGTTTGGTAGCAGTCAGCGCCACGATAGTCACCATGCTATTTAGTGGCTTAGCTCAAGCGGATTATCGCTTGAACTTCCAAGATCCTGTGACAGGTGTTGCTCGCGAGATCTACGATTTGCATATGCTGATTTTTTGGATCTGCGTTGCTATTTTCGTGGGCGTATTCGGCGTGATGTTCTACTCGATCTTCAAACACAGAAAGAGTAAAAACTTTACTCCGTCGACGTTTAGTCATAGCACTTCCGTGGAAATCATCTGGACGATCATTCCATTTTTGATTTTGGTGGGCATGGCCGTACCTGCGACGCGTGTGCTGATCAAAATGGAAGATACCACCAAGTCTGACCTTACGATTAAGATTACGGGTTATCAGTGGAAATGGGGCTATGAATATATGGATGGGAGCGATATCAGCTTTTACAGTACGCTATCCACCCCTCGCACTGAAATTGACCAGTTTAATAAAGAAACTGCCACCGAAATTAATGAAAATTACCTGCTCGAGACTGACAAGGCGCTCATCGTGCCAGCAGGCAGAAAGGTTCGTGCATTGATTACTGCTAATGACGTAATTCATGCTTGGTGGATTCCTGCGTTTGGAACCAAAAAAGACGCGATTCCCGGCTACATCAATGAACTCTGGTTTAATGTTGACGAGGACAAAACCGGAGTCTATCGAGGAAATTGCGCCGAGTTGTGTGGTAAAGATCATGCTTATATGCCAATTGTGGTTGAAGTGCTGTCTGCCGATGACTTTGATAAATGGGTTGCGGCTGGCGGAGAATTCAATGCCAAAGGTTTCGCTAAATTAGACGGAAAGGCTGTTGAGCAAGTGGCCGAGACGCCAAGCGTTGATAGCTCTGAAGAAAAAGAATCCAGTTTCGCTGAGTCTGTGATTGAAGCGGTTGTGCCCGCGGCTGAAGCCGCTGATGAAGGCGCGACTCTGTCCATGGATGAGTTACTCACCAAGGGCGAGAGTGTTTATAATTCTCAGTGCGCTGCTTGTCATATGGCGGATGGTGCTGGATTGCCCGGTGTTTTTCCAGCAATTACAGCGAGTGCGCTGGTGGTAGGTCCCCTCGACGCGCACCTGGATATTGTTATGAATGGAAAGCCCGGCACGGCAATGGCGGCCTTTGGGCGCCAGTTAGATGATGAAGAGATCGCCGCTGTGCTGACCTATCAGCGCAACGCCTTAGGTAACAGTGTTGGTGATTCGGTGCAAGCTGCCGATATTGCTGAGAATCGATAGAGAGAGTAGGAGAAATATCATGTCACATGCAGCAACTGCTCACGATCACCATGATGATCACGATCATATGCCAACTGGCTTCAAACGTTGGTTTATGTCTACCAATCACAAAGACATTGGCACGCTTTATTTAGTTTTTTCACTCGCCATGCTTATGCTAGGCGGTGCTTTTGCGCTGGTTATCCGCGCGGAGTTATTTCAGCCGGGATTGCAGTTTGTGGATCCTCATTTCTTTAACCAAATGACGACAGTTCACGCTTTGGTTATGGTGTTTGGCGCTGTTATGCCGGGCTTTGTTGGGTTTGCAAACTGGATGTTGCCATTGATGGTAGGTGCGCCAGATATGGCACTGCCGCGCATGAATAACTGGTCATTTTGGATATTGCCTTTCGCGTTCAGTATTTTGATCATAAGTTTTTTTGTGCCAGGTGGTGCTCCGGCTTCAGGATGGACTTTGTATGCGCCTTTGACGATTCAAGGTGGCATGAGTGTTGATATGGCGATTGTAGCCATTCATATGATGGGCATATCATCGATCATGGGGGCGATTAATGTGATCGTTACCGTCTTGAATATGCGTGCTCCTGGTATGACATTGATGAAGATGCCCATGTTCGTATGGACATGGTTAATCACGGCGTTTCTTTTGATCGCTGTTATGCCAGTTTTTGCTGGTGCGGTCACTATGTTGTTGACGGACCGACATTTTGAAACGGCTTTCTTCAACCCAGCTGGCGGTGGCGACCCGGTGTTGTATCAGCACATCTTTTGGTTCTTTGGCCACCCAGAAGTGTACATTATGATTTTGCCTGCATTCGGCATCATTTCTCATATCATCCCAACCTTTGCTAGAAAGCCTCTTTTTGGTTACAGCTCAATGGTCTTCGCTACGGCTGCGATCGCCTTTTTGTCTTTCATCGTTTGGGCTCATCATATGTTTACCGTGGGTATGCCCTTGCAAGGTGAGCTATTTTTCATGTATGCCACCATGTTGATTTCGGTCCCCACAGGCGTGAAAGTTTTCAATTGGGTCACTACGATGTGGCGCGGCTCCATGAGTTTTGAGACACCCATGTTGTTTTCTATTGGCGTGGTGTTCTTGTTTACGCTGGGCGGTCTTTCAGGTTTGATGTTGGCCATCACACCGGCTGACTTTCAATACCACGACACTTATTTTGTTGTTGCTCATTTTCACTACGTATTGTTTTCAGGCGCTGTTATGGCGATGATGGGGGGAGCCTATTTTTGGTTGCCTAAGTGGACAGGGCATATGTACAACGAAAAGTTAGGTAAAATCCATTTTTGGTTAACTGCCATATCGTTTAACGTCACATTCTTCCCTCAGCATTTCTTAGGGCTAGCGGGAATGCCTAGGCGTTATGCAGATTACAATCCGATATTCACTGAGTTCAATCAATGGTCTTCTATCGGTGCTTTCTGTTTAGGTCTGTCTCAATTGCTGTTCATTTATATTATTATCGTCACGGTTAGAGGTGGTAAGAAAGCGACAGCTGAAGTTTGGGATAATCCTGAAGGGCTAGAGTGGACAGTGCCAAGTCCGGCACCTTTTCATACCTTTGATACGCCCCCTACTGTTAAGTAAGAGATTCAGTTCAGATCGTATAGGTTGGTGACTTGTCGCCCCTTTCTAGTAGAGGGGCAAACACAGATAATGAATAGAAACAGACAAAACGACGAGCAGAAAAAGAGCAATGCAAGGTTGGCGTTAGTGATCGCAATTGTGCCATTGCTTTTGTTTGTTGCTGCCTTTTTTATTCGACGTTGATTTAACGCATGAGTTTTTTTTGATGGCTGAAACTTTACAAAATTCAAGTAATCAACGAAATAGCGTGGTTATAAAACTGGTGATCATTGCCGCGGTTATGTTTGGCTTTGGCTATGCGTTGGTGCCTCTGTATGAGGCGTTTTGTCGAGTTACTGGCTTTGGTGGTAAGACCGATGTTATTGAGGAAGCTGCGGCACAAGCAGCAACCTTAGTGGACCGAGATGTTTCCGTGAGTTTTACGTCCCACGCTCACTCATCCTTACCTTGGGTGTTCAAGCCGATCACTAAGGGCGCGGATATTAAGGTGGGTGAAATACAAGAAGCCGTCTTTTACGTAAAGAACACTTCAAAGCAGGCGATCACTGGCATGGCAACATTTAACGTCACTCCGCCGCGTGCAGGTTTTCATTTTAAGAAGACAGAGTGTTTTTGTTTTACCAAGCAGATATTGCAGCCGGGTGAAGAGAAAGAGATGGCCGTACGTTACATGTTAGATGCTGAGTTGCCTGACGATGTGCATGAGCTCACTTTGTCCTATACATTCTTCGATAATGCGAAGTACGCTGGGCAATAATTTAGACTACAAAATAGAATTACAATTTGAGCTGAAGTTCATAGAAGCTTTGGCTAATTAATACAGAGGAAACCAATATGGCTTCACATTCACAAGATCATTATTTCGTACCCGACGCGAGCGTATATCCCTTTGCCTGCTCAATCGCTTTGTTCTTAATCGCGATGGGTGGCGCTAGCTATTTAAATGGCGTGGCCATGGGGCCGAACATGATGATGGTCGGTTTTTTGGTTATGGGGGTGTTGCTGTTTAAATGGTTTAGCAGCGTGGTAAAGGAAAGCCCTGAATATAATATGGATGTAGATAAGTCTTTCCGCATGGGGATGTCTTGGTTTATTTTTTCGGAAGTTATGTTTTTTGCTGCCTTTTTTGGCGCACTCTATTACATACGTAATCTATCAATTCCTTGGTTGGCTGAAACTGAATTGCTGTGGCCTGGGTTTGAAGCTACTTGGCCGTCTTCGGGGCCGATAGGTGCTGAGCTAGTAACTGGAGCGCTCCCGGATGCCACGGCTGTTATGGAGGGTACTAAGTACGGTCTAGTTGATCCGCTTCATCTTCCTTTATATAACACGTTGTTACTTTTGACATCGAGTATCACACTTACAATTTCGCATCATGCGCTGCGCGTTAATAATCGAGTTCAGGCTATCGTTTGGTTGGCTATCACGGTTGCATTGGGTGTGTGGTTTTTGTTTCTGCAAGCTGAAGAATACATAGAAGCTTATCAAGTTCTCGGTCTTACAATGGGTACCGGTGTTTATGGTTCTACGTTCTTTTTACTGACTGGATTTCATGGATTCCACGTTACTTTAGGGGCATTTATACTATTCATCGTGTTGCTGCGTATGTTGAAAGGACATTTTTCTGGCGAAAAACACTTTGCGTTTGAGGCTGGTGCTTGGTATTGGCATTTTGTTGACGTAGTGTGGGTTGGCTTGTTTATTTTTGTTTATATCTTGTAAGCGACTCAGGCTGCGTATTTACCCTAGTTGTTTTTGGGTAAATCTTACCCCAACGAGCCTGTTGTTCAGAAGCTGGCTGTTGGTGGTTAGTCGATTTAAACTAAGGCCCAGATACAGTTAATTCGTATCAGGGCCTTTTTAATTGGCGGTTTTAATAGGGTAATCGCAAGAAGCGGCATTCTTATTGCTTGTTAAGGAGCACGTAGACGGCCCCTGTGCCGCCATCATTGTTTGGTGTTGATACCACGGCGATAACATGTTGGTTTTTACTTAACCAACCTAGAAGCATGCGTTTGATCACCGGGGTTCTTCCGGCAGAATTTCGTCCTTTTCCATGAACTATTCTCACGCCTCTTACTTGATCGCGTGCGCACTCATTTATAAACCCGTGTGTCTCAATTTTGGCTTCACTTGCCGTGTAGCCATGCAAATCAAGCTCATCTTGGATCGCGAAATCTCCCCGGCGTAGCTTCTTAAGTATTCGAGACGAATGGCCGCTTCGAAGAAATTTTAATTCGTCGCCGCTTTCGAAGCTAACGGCTTCATCCGAATACTCAAGTAGCTCGTCCATGACTCGTTGGTCATCCAACAGTCTTTGCCTGGGGATTGGCTTAATAGCCTTACGATATGGCGTGACCTTATCTTGGGCTATTGGTTTAACACCCATGCCTAACAATCTATCCATGCTGTCTTTGTCGTCGGGCATTTCTGGTGTTTGAGTGCGTGCTGTATGAGCGGTGTTCAGTTACGTTTGATTTTTGAGGTAGCGATCCGCGTCTAACGCGGCCATGCAGCCTGAACCAGCAGAAGTGATGGCCTGACGATAAATATGGTCCATTACGTCTCCGCAAGCGAATACGCCCGGTATGCTCGTTGCCGTAGCGTTGCCTTCTGAGCCGCTATTAACCTCTATGTAGCCACCTTTCATGTTAAGTTGCCCATCAAAAATACTGGTGTTAGGGCTATGCCCAATAGCAATGAATGCGCCGTCTACGTTAATGTCCTTAGTAGCCTCGCTTTCGGTGGACTTGATGCGCACACCCGTAACTCCGCTGTCGTCTCCAAGAACTTCATCTAGAGTGTGATTCCACTCGACGTTAATATTGCCGTTTTCAGCCTTGTCCATGATGTGGTCGACTAAAATAGCTTCGGCTCGAAACTCGTCGCGTCTGTGTATGACGGTGACCTCAGAAGCGATGTTTGATAGGTATAATGCTTCTTCTACAGCTGTGTTGCCGCCGCCTACGACCACGACAGGTTTGCCGCGATAGAAAAAACCATCACACGTAGCGCAGGCCGAGACACCCTTGCCCATGAAGGCCTCTTCAGAAGGAAGCCCGAGGTATTTGGCGGACGCGCCCGTAGCAATGATCAGGGCGTCACATGTGTAAGTTCCTGCGTCGCCGGTAAGCGTCAATGGCTTTTGAGTTAATTCGACCGTATGAATATGATCAAATACTATTTCGGTTTCAAAGCGCTCAGCGTGTCTGAGCATTCTTGCCATGAGTTCATTTCCATCCACACCTTGATCATCCCCCGGCCAGTTGTCGACTTCAGTTGTGGTTGTTAGCTGGCCGCCTTGTTGGAGGCCGGTGATCAGAACTGGATTTAAGTTAGCTCGGGCTGCATAGACTGCGGCACTATATCCTGCGGGGCCAGAGCCTAAGATTAGAACCTTGCAGTGTTTGGGGTCAGACATATTGATGCTCTCCAATGAGGCTAGGATAAACAATTTACCCTGCTGGTGTTAGTATCGTGAAATTCTAAATAATTACAGCTCTTTTTGATAGCGGGCATTTTTATTATTTCAAGGTATCCTGCGGATTAACTTGAGTTAAAAAATGTAAGAAGTTTTAAGTTGAATCATTAAAAGTTTGGCAGGTGTGTTTATTGCCTAATCAGGCTAAAATACACTATTGATAGGGGTTTGAATAAATTAGGCTTAACGCAATGCCACAGGCAAAGAAAAAAGAAATAAAGGAATCAGACACAGGGGTAATGTCGCCGCGTGTAAAGGAGTTGGGTTCGGAAATTGTGGTGGTGTTCAGCGTGTTCTTGGCAATCTATGCGCTGTTGTCGTTGCTGACCTACGACTCGTCGGATCCGGGTTGGTCACACAGCGGTGGAGACGAGGGCACTATAGAGAATCTGGGCGGGCAGTTTGGTGCCAACTTTTCAGACATGCTTTTGCACGGTTTTGGCTACGTTTCCTACTTGGTTCCTATAATGATTTTGGTGCTAGGCGTCAATTTCTTTCGCAATCGCCATAGTACGGCTGAACCTTCTTACATTAATAGAGTGCTTGTTGGTGTGGGCTTTTTGATCACCGTGATGGGGGGCTGTGGGCTAGAGAATCTCCATTTTAATCATTGGGCCATTGGTGAGCCTTTTGTCGCCGGTGGCATTTTAGGGGATTGGTTAAACGGCTCTCTAGTTAGCCTCTTCGGATACGTTGGTTCCACCTTGCTGATGGTTGTTCTGTTTCTAACAGGTGTTACCGTGTTTACCGGTTTGTCCTGGTTTTGGTTGATGGATGCTATTGGCGAGAGAATATTCATCAGTATTGACAAGTTTAAAGAGCGAAGAGAACAGAAAGAAGACAGGGAGATTGGCGAAAAAGCCCGGATCGTTCGGCAAGAAGTCGTTACCGAGCTGAAAGAGAAAGTGAAAGTCGCGCCGACGATAAAGCCTAGGATACCTCCTGCAGAAGCGGCCAAGGTAGAAGATAGTGGTCGAATGGAGCGGGAAAAACAGACCAGCATGTTTGACTCAATGCACAGCGATAACAACTCTTTGCCTGCGTTGTCACTGTTGGATGTTCCTGAGCCACAATCGTTTGGTTATTCCGATGATGAGTTGAACGCGTTATCCGTGTTGCTGGTTAAGAAGCTTGCTGACTTCAATGTGTCTGTTGAGGTGGTTAGTGTGCATCAAGGACCAGTAATTACGAGGTTTGAAGTTGACCCGGCCGCAGGGATCAAGGCGGCAACAATTACTGGCCTGTCTAAGGACTTGGCTAGAGCTCTTTCAACCGTCAGTGTCCGAGTTGTTGAGAACATACCTGGTAAGCCTTATGTGGGGATTGAAATTCCAAATGAGTCGCGGGAAATTGTACGATTGGTAGAAGGGTTGTCATCCAGGCAGTTTGAGAACATGAGTTCTCCTTTGGCCTTGGTGCTTGGAAAAGATATTAGCGGTAAAACTGTGATCGCCGACCTTGCTAAAATGCCTCATGTGCTCATTGCGGGTACGACAGGTTCGGGAAAATCGGTGTGTATCAATGCCATAATCTTGAGCTTGCTTTATAAGGCTACTGCGCAAGAAGTTCGATTAATCATGGTCGACCCAAAGATGCTCGAGCTTTCAGTTTACGAAGGAATTCCCCATCTAATGTGTCCGGTAGTCACGGATATGAATGAAGCGGCTAATGCACTTAGATGGAGTATCGTTGAGATGGAGCGGCGTTATAAACTAATGTCTGAGTTGGGCGTACGGAACCTTGCTGGCTATAACCGAAAAGTGAAGCAAGCAGAGGAGTCGGGTGACCCAATTATGGACCCTATGGTGCGAGAGGGCCAGGTTGCTGAACCACTGCAAGAGCTGCCCTGTTTGGTTGTGGTTATCGATGAGCTCGCTGATTTGATGATGACCGTTGGCAAAAAGGTTGAAGAGTTGATTACACGTTTAGCGCAAAAGGGGCGAGCTTCAGGCGTACATTTGGTGTTGGCCACACAGCGACCCTCTGTAGACGTTATTACTGGATTGCTCAAAGCGAACATTCCTACCCGTATCGCATTTCAAGTGTCGTCAAAAGTTGATTCAAGAACAGTAATTGACCAAATGGGTGCTGAAATGCTTTTGGGGCACGGAGATATGTTGTACGTGCCGCCGGGGTCAAGCTTGCCGGAGCGTGTTCATGGGAGTTTCGTAAGTGATGCAGAGGTTCATGGTGTCGTCGAATCGCTGAAAAGTGAAGGCTCACCGCAGTATGATGAAAGTATTCTCAGTGCACCAAAAGAAGTTAACGATGCGTTGCCAAGTGCATTTAGAGACGAAGCGGTAAATGATGATCCTGAAAACGACCCACTTTATGATCAGGCTGTGGAGTTTGTGACTCGCACGAGAAAGGCGTCAATATCATCGGTCCAGCGCCAACTTAGGGTTGGTTATAATCGAGCAGCTAGAATGATCGAGACGATGGAGATGACCGGTGTGATTACCGCTGCTGAAGAAAATGGGCGGAGGCAAGTTTTGGCTCCACCCCCACCCGAAGATATGTAGGTTTTGATGATATTTAAAATATTCGTGTTGTGTGTGTTGTTGTTTGGTAACAAGGCAGGTGTGGCATCTGAGGTGTTCTTGAGTGAATTCTTTACAGAAGTCAGCACCTTGAAAGCTGGCTTTGAGCAACGGGTCGAGGATGAAACTGGCGCGGTACTGGAGACTACCTCCGGTTCATTTTATTTGTCTCGCCCCGGAAAATTTAGGTGGGATTACGATAGTCTCGATGACAGCATTGAGAATGGCCAACAAATAGTCGCAGACGGAGAACACTTGTTTTTCTATGATCCAGACTTGGAGCAAGTCAGTAAACGATCATTGAAGGATTCTCTTGGGCAGGTTCCGAGTCTGCTGCTGGTGCAAAGTGGCGCGAATATTGAAGAGCATTTCAATGTGGTCGACTACGGTGTAACCGATGGGCTTAGTTGGATTTCTCTTAAGCCAAAAGATGCCGACGCCGGGTATAAGCAGTTAATGATTGGATTCGATCAGGGCGTGATAAAGAGCCTTCTGTTATACGATGGTTTAGGGAATACAACCCGTTTGGATTTGTTGAATGTGCAAAGTAACGTAAAGATAGATGCCAGCGTGTTTGCGTTTGACGTGCCCGAAGGCGCTGACCTATTAAGTGAGTGATAAAGATGATCTATGTGTGGGTTGCCTTCGCTGGCGGTGCGGGGGCATTGTTAAGGTTTGGTGTTTCTCGAGTTGTCATGACCCAGGGATGGCTGGGCTTTCCCTACGCAACATTGTTTGTAAATGTTTTGGGTAGTTTCTTGATAGGTTATCTGGCGTGGGCGCTTACTCAAAAGTGGGGGCTGTCGGAAGAAGCTAAGTTTGTCGTTGTTTCAGGATTTCTTGGTGGATTTACCACTTTCTCGGCATTTTCTCTAGAGGTTGTCGGCATGTTCGAGCAAGGGGCCGTTCTCAAAGCCATTGCTTATATGAGCCTTACTTTGGTGTTGTGTGTCTCTGTGTGCGCTGTTGGAGTGATGATGGCCAAAGCCCCGTCTTAAGGTCGTTGAATTTGGGGTATCCGTTTATCCTTTGTAAGCGGTCTTTTTTTGAATATTGGCTATGAGTGGCGGCCTAAAGACATTACACTAATGCGAATTTTTCGGAAGGTCTCAGAACTCTTTTCTTGGGCCGGTCACTGAGCACACTAGAAAGTAAATCTTCATGTTAGACCCTAATTTGTTAAGAAGCGATATAGAGACTATCGCACAGAAACTCACCATTAAAGGATTTAGTCTGGATATCAATTCTTATCAAGAATTAGAAGCCAAGAGAAAATCCTTGCAGGTTAAGTCCGAAGAGCTGCAGGCTCTGCGCAAGGCTAAGTCCAAAGATATTGGAAAGATTAAAGCTCAAGGTGGGGATGTGGCCGCGTTGATGAACGAAGTCAATGGGTTTGCTGAGCAGTTAAAAACGTCTCAAGAAGAACTAGAGGTGGTGCGCGGTGCTTTGCACGACATCACTTCTGTGCTTCCCAATGTTCCTCATGAGTCTGTCCCTGCGGGTAAGACCGAAGACGACAACATACAAATTGCACAATGGGGCGAGCCCAGAGTCTTTGATTTTTCAGTGCAAGATCATGTCGATCTGGGTGAACAGTTAAATGGCTTGGATTTTGAGCTGGCAACCAAAATAACTGGATCACGGTTTGTCGTAATGCGCGGAGCGCTTGCTAGGATGAACAGAGCATTGATACAGTATATGCTTGATACGCACACAGAAAATCATGGTTATCAAGAGACATATGTGCCTTACTTGGCTAACGCTGAAAGCCTTACTGCCACTGGTCAGTTGTCTAAATTTGGTGATCACGACTTGTTCGCGGCTCAAGCTGAGGATGGTTATTACCTAATTCCTACGGCGGAAGTGCCAGTCACTAATATCGTGCGTGATGTCATACTCTCAGAGGCGGACTTGCCATTGAAAATGGTGGCTCACACACCGTGTTTTCGACGTGAGGCTGGTTCCTATGGGCGAGACACGCGGGGGATGATTCGCCAGCATCAATTCGAGAAGGTTGAGTTGGTGCAAGTGGTCCATCCGGATAATTCTTATGCCGCTTTAGATGAGCTGACCGGCCATGCCGAGGCCATACTTCAAGGTTTAGAATTACCCTATCGAAAGGTCGTTTTATGTGGTGGTGATCTTGGTTTTTCCGCCGCTAAAACCTTTGATCTAGAGGTGTGGTTGCCGGGACAAAATGCGTATCGAGAGATATCTTCGTGTTCTAATTTTGAGGATTTTCAAGCTCGAAGGTTGATGGCTAGATTTCGCGGTGAAAGTAAAAAAACGGAGTTGCTTCATACCATTAATGGATCTGGGCTCGCCGTTGGGCGAACGTTATTAGCCATAATGGAAAACTGTCAGCAAGAAGACGGTTCGATTGTTGTGCCAACGGCGTTACGCGGATATATGAATGGTCTCGAGGTTATCGAGCCAGAATAGGTAAGTTACTGGTCACTTTGGCTTGATGTTTGTAATTAATTGATAAATATGGGCTGTAGTTACTGTTAGTTAAACAAAAATAGTATAAAAGTATTAGGAACTAGTTGTTTTTACTAGTTTTTGGTATTATTGCCCTCGACGTAAGCGATGGGGAAGTTGAGTTAGGCTCAAACGTAAAGGTCGAGATATTTTCTTTGACTGTTTGAGTTGTTGAGTATCTGGTGCTACGGGTCACTTAAAAGGCACCAGACTCATTTCAACGTTAATAATAAAAATAGCCCTTGTGGTACTTGCGTTGCTAAGTCTGGGGTAATGAATATGTTTGTGGTGACTCACTTTTTTGTTTTAGGGTTGGATGTGTGAGCACCTTAATCAGTGCTGGCCTATCCGTTATTTGTCAAAAATAAGTTCCGGTGTAAACGGGGCAGCACGGTAACTAATGGAATTTTGAGTCTTCGTGTGTGCTTTGTTGATACAGGAATTTGAAGATTTAATTTCGTTATTTTGGTCGGTGATGAAAATATGTTGTTCAACTATTCAAGTGTTTTTCCTAGCAGGTGTTTGCGGATACTATCTGCCATCGTCTTTACATCGACGGTAGTTATCGGTACGAGCGTGGGCGCTCAGGAAACCTCAGGAAGTGCCGCTTCGGCCGCTCCGGTCAACAATGGTAACTATCTTAATGAGGATGGGTATCGGATTTTAGGCGAAGGAGAGAGTGAGTTCGATAATTACTCCGACTCTTTCGTGCGTGATTGGCGTAATGCTGATCCAGACTACGATGACACCGAGTTCGGTGACTTGATGTACAATGAAGCGAGCATTCCGACCAAACTGGAAGTTCTTCGCCTGTTAAGTAAGGATACGCCGTCAATGCTTGTTTTCTTGCAAGCCGTAGCAATGGGTGTTGATATTGAAGACGTTTTAAAAGCGTCGGTTAGTTACGAGCCCGATAAAGCTCAAGATCTCGCAGCTTCTGCTGTGAGTATTATTCCCGTCCTATCCGATAAGGCCAGTTATTTATATTCAGGCTATGAGCTCGAGGATCTAGAGCGAGAAGATGATGAGTCCTATAAGGTTCAAGATGTGATTGATCGATTTTTCGAGCAAAGAGAGGTGCTAAGGCCTTACCCTGATTGGTTTGAAGGTCAGTATCACTTTTTGGCGTCTGCCCAAGAGTTGGAGCAGTTGCAGAACCCAGAAAAAGAAGTTAAGTGGTACCGGACCAAATCGACAGTGGATATAGATCAACGGCCGGTTTTTGTTTCGTTGTATGAAGGTAATCAAGCCGTTCTCATCGACGGAGAAGACAGAATTACAGACGCTTTAGCAAAAGACCCTGAAGCGTTGCTGCCGGTTGTTGTTATTTTCAATCGAGTTAATGAGCGTTCAATAGACCAACTAGGTTATTCAAAGACGTTGCGAGGTGTTCAGCAAGCGTATTCTGAAGAGCGACTTATGCTTACACCGACGCCTGAATGGCAATTGGGTGAGTATCATATGTACGCTGACGTTTCAGAGTTTTACGATATTTTTGACATCCCGGAAGAAGATGATTTTGAACCCGAAGCTTGGATCAAGCTTTTAGAGGAAGCCGAAGACTATTCCGTAATGAATACGTCCTTCATTGTGGTGATTTTGAGTGGAGGCAGCGGTGAAGACGAGTCAGAAGAGCAAACAGCCCTAGCGAAACGAAAAGTTGTTGATAGCCACGTGCAGTTCGCCGTTTGGGATGACCCAAGAACTGAAGCTGAGTTTCAATACGTGGCGCCTAGGGACAATGATTCATTGTCCATGGAAAACATCTTAGGTGAAGGTATGATTTTCAATCGTCCAGACTTGCTTGCCGCATTGAAAACTCTAGGTGTAACAAAGGTGCCTGTCTCTTTTTATTATATTGATAGCGATCGGACTAAGCCATTCATCAAGGGGGCTAGAGGGTTGATCAACTCCGTTACGGGCACATTGTTGAATCCGGCACCACCTAGCTCGAGTGGCGGGATAACGCCATGTGCGTCGCCTCCGTGTATCGATCAATAACCAAACTCATTAGAAGTTTTGTCGAATCATAATTAAGAAAATCAACAACGCGATGAAATTTCAAAATAGAAAACTTCAAATAGTTGAATTGCAACATGTTTAAAAGTGTCAAGGGTAAGTTAATTCTGGTTGGCCTGACCGGGGCGGTAGCGGTGGCTAAGCCACTGTATGCTCAAGTTGTGGATAAAGGATTGAGCCCTGCTGCAAATACGTTCCGATCTCATCAAGATGCGTCAATACGCAGAGATTCTGGTTTATATCAGCCGTTAGACCTGCTGAACGATTTCTACCCAAGTATTGAGGTTGTTATCGGTAAGCACGACAACGTGCGCAGGCGGCCGGACTTTGATGAAGATGACCTTAGGATCGCAGTCAATCCGGCATTGGGTTACAGAACCAATTTTGGTAGGCATCAGTTTTACGCTGCCTACCAAGGATCTTTTGTGTTTCACGATGACATAGAGCAAGAAGATGCGCAGGCAAATGCCTTCAACGCAAAATTGGGTTTAGACCTTACGCGCCGTTGGGATCTAGAATTGTTTGGTTCGATCGGCGAATCTTATGAAGAACGAGGAGTTTCTGGCGCGCGCGAGTTCTTTGCGTTTCAAAATAATGGCATTGATTCCGGCCCAGAAACAGTGGACTACGTTAGTTACGGTGCAGACTTAATCTTTGGGCGGAAAATTGGAATTCTTCAGGGCGTACTCGGGTACGAATACACGGGTACTAATTTTGACAGTGAAGGGTTGTCCAGTGATCAGAATTTCGAAGACAGTCGTGATCGCGAAACTGAATCTATTCACTTAGATTTGAGTTGGCAGTTTGCTGATAAGACGTCAGTTTTTGGTCGTGTGCAACAAACTGATATCGATTATGATCGTCGCGATACAACCCTAGATAGCAGGCAAACGGATTATTTAGTGGGCTTGCGTTGGAAACCTACGGGCGCGCTCAGTGGTGCGCTGGGAGTTGGATATTCCTCAAAAGATTATGAAGATCCATTCCGTGATGAATTTGAAGGCAGTATTTATTATGCAAACGTTAACTATGCCTTCAATCCATTTTCTACCGTTAGCTTAAATGCTTCTCGCACGGTTGAAGAGCCTGGTGAAGTGAATGCCGACTTTTATCAAAGTGAATTTATTGGGTTGGGTTGGAGTCATGCCTTTAATTCCAAGGTAAGCCTTGGTGCTTATGCGAAGGCGATTGACGACGATTTTAATACCGGCCGAGAAGATCAGTTTTTCGATTGGGGTTTGGAGCTAAATTACAACTGGCGTAATTGGTTAGCGGCCAGTATTTTTTATGGCGAAATTGACAGGGAGTCTACTCTTGAAGACTTCGAGTACGATGATCGTTATTACGGAATTAGGTTGCGTTCTGATCTAAGATCGTTGCTAGGATCTAATAATGAAGACAAGGTTGAGCCGTACTCATTTGACAATACTCAGAGAACTAAATCTACTCAAGGTAATTAACTTTGACGTTAATTACCTTTGAGCCTGGGCTAATCCTTCCCGGGCCAATTGTTAATAAACGTAGAAATTGACGTGCACGTTTAGATTTTTTAAGGAAAGTTCTCTTTCATTTCTAGTGGTGGTATATATTAAGGGTTTATGAAATAAGTCATTTTTTGCTGGCCCATGAATCTGATAAGTTGTGCTCTAAGGTGCACTTGCCGAAAGTTAAACGCCTATATTAAAAATGAAAATCTAAATTTACTGACGTGATAATGATCATGATGGAATCACTTAATAGGCCTCACACCTTGAACTTAAGAGTTCAGGGAGCGCGATTGCGGTTTCTATTGGTTATTGTCTTTCTGGGATTGCTGGCTTCTCAATGGTCAATTGCAGCCACAGAAACCATTGAAATTTATGGGGTTAATAGTAAAGCCTTGCTTGGTGTGGTGCCAGCATCCTCTCGTTCGATAACTTTGGAAGAACAACAAGGTTTTGATCGGGTGCAATTTGTCAAACCTACCGTGAAAGGGTGGGTGAGCGAAGAGTTTGTTGAATTTCAAACCGACGCTAATGGGGTTGGTTTTATAAAAGTGGATACGGACGTCTTAAATTTCAGGGTTCAGCCATCACGATCATCATTGCGTATTACTCAACTCTATCGTAATCACACCAGTCGAGTGCTTCAAAGACGTGATGGCTTTGTGCAAATTTTCGCACCAGCCTCATTGGTCGTGCTGGTGGCAAATATAAAGTCTTCAGGTAATGAAGTTAAGGCGCCTGAAACACCGGTTTCAGAGAATTCTGTAGGAACGGCTGTTAAGGCGACCATGCAAAGTAAGGAGCCTGAGGTATCTGCCAATGTGGATGATGCGAATTCGCAAGGTACGTTGAGCCAAGCTAGTACTCACCTGATAGCGCCAGGTGATGCCATATCTTTGTTAGTATTCGGTGAAGCAGACTTAAGTTTACGAGGCGTTCGTGTTCCACAAAGTGGAAGCGTTTCGTTTCCACTCATTGGCGCAGTCGAAGTCGTAGGAAAGACAACGACTGATATTGAAAGAGAGCTAGAAGTTCTGCTGTCAAAGGGGTACGTCAAAAACCCGAAGTTGTCGGTTTCTATATTCAGCTATAGGCCGATCTTTATTAGAGGAGAAGTCATTTCAACTGGGTCATTTCCTTATAACGAAGGACTTACGGTGGCAAAAGCGATAGCCCTCGCGGGTGGAGTTAAACCCTCAGCTAAAGAGCTTGGGATCAGTTTAATGCGTGACGGGAAGATCATCGCCCAAGACCTGTCGGTTAATAGTTTACAAGTGATTTCTTCTGGAGATGTGGTCAGTGTCGCCGCAGATAAACGTCTCAAGGAAGCTGAATCTGCGTTCATCTACTTACACGGAGAAGTAGCAGTTTCTGGCGAATATGAATTTAGGCCGGGACTAACCGTCGAGAAAGCGGTGGTATTAGCTGGTGGGTTTACATTGCGCGCATCGAAGAGGAAAATCGATATTACTCGATATGAAGCCTTAAGCGAAGATGGCGAACCTGCAGAACTACGGCGTGTTAAGTTGTACACGCCGGTTAAACCGGGTGACGTAATTAGAGTGGGGGCGAGCTGGTTTTGACTAAGCAACCACAACTCAATTCGATCAACGAGGAGCCAACAGAGCAGGGCGAGCGCCTGGTTCGAGATTGGTTTTCGAACTCCGTGGGCGCCGCACCCAGTCCTGCTTCGGGCAGTCCGGAATCTGATTCGTTGGCAACCACTCTGGCTGTATTTAGTCAGGTAATTAAGGAAAGCAAATGGAGCATAATCCTGCTGATCGTTTTAGCGACGATTGGTGGCGTGGTGAAAGCACTCTCTGAAACCCCGATTTATCAAGCCAGTTTAACAATGGCTGTTGAGCCAAGTGGCTCATCATCTGGTACCCAAGCGTTGTTTGATCCGTACGCTTACCGGTTTTATGAAACCCAATATGAACTGCTGAAAAGCCGTTCAGTGGCAGAAAGGGTCGTTGATAAATTAGCGCTTGCTGAGAGGGATTCTGTGACCAGCTTGCTGGTACCTCCAAGCCTAACACAGACATTGATATTTGAATTTGAAAAATTAGTCGGTGTGAAATTTTCTGAACCACTTGAAAAGCTTGACTCGGTATCGGCGCTCTCTGACAGTGAGTTACAGGGCAGAAAGAGGTGGCTTACGTCGGTGGTACAGTCAGGAGTGAGCGTCAGTGGCGGTGAAAAAACAAACCTTGTTAATGTTACCTATCGTTCCATAAACCCGGAATTCGCGGCTGAAGTTGCAAACACCCTTGTTGAGGCTTATATAGATCAAGGTTTGGATTCCCAACTGAATCGCTCTCAACAAACCACACGATGGTTGTCGCAAAGAATCAGTGAATTGAAGAAAACTCTTGATCAAGCTCAATCTAACCTTCAGACGTTTTTGGTTGAAGAGGACATGTTAGATTCATCGAGCGGATCAGATATTACGGCATCTGAATTGCGCGCGCTTAATACCGAATACATCGCATCTAGATCTAGATTGGATGAGCTTGAAAAACGTTACGGTGGATTGCACCCTAAAATTGCTGAGACACGAGCCGAAGTGCTGGCAGCAAAACGACGCCTTGACTCTAAGTCGAGGTCTATTTCATCTAATAGGCAAAAGCAAATTGAGCTTGCTCGTTTAGAGCGTGAGGTTGATAGTAATAAAGAGCTTTATGAAGCGTTTTTGAATAAGTTTAGAGAGGCAGACTTATCTTCGTCCGCCACTCAAGTTGCCCGCGCACGAATTATTGATCGTGCTATGCCGCCTGGTGGTCCTATTTACCCGCAGAAACAGAGAATAATAATGGCTTGGGCTATGGGCGGGCTGTTTTTGGGGATTGGTTTAGCGTTCTTTAGAGAACAATTAGACTCGACGTTTAAGAATGGGCGAGTGGTTGAGAATAAGCTGGGACTGCCACTTTTTGGCGTTATGCAGTCTTTGGATAAAAACGTGGATCGCGTAGAGCGCCACTATCTGGATAATAAACGTTCGGTATTCTCTGAGTCGGTAAACCATATTCGAACGGGTGTCATGTACTCTAATGTCGATCACCCTCCTCAAGTGATTGTTATAACGTCTTCAGTACAAAGCGAGGGCAAAACCACCTTAGCCTCAAATCTTGCTCTTTCTTATGCTCAACTGGGCCCAACGTTACTGATCGATGCTGATTTGCGAAGACCGAGAATAAAAAATATCGTGGATACTGGCGTAACTGTGGGCTTGGTGGACTTGGTTGCGGGAGTTGTCGATTATAAAGATTGTGTTAAGCAAGACGCGGAGGAAAATGACCTTTACGTACTCAAGGCTGGCACCACTCCACCTAACCCTTTGGAGCTCTTAGCGAGTGATCGATTTAAGGTGATTCTTCAAACCTTAAAAAAGAAGTTCGAGCACATTATTATAGATACTGCTCCTGTGTTGCCAGCGTCTGATGCTGTGGTATTGGGGCAGTTGTGTGATTGTTTAATGTTGGCTGTCCAATCAGATAGAACAACTCATCATATGGCACGTGATGCGATACGTCGTCTAACCAACAGCAAGGTAAATGTTTCAGGGCTTATATTGACGCAGGCGAATATTAAAAAGGATAACCCCTACGCCTACGGAGGCTATTATGGCTATGGCGCGTATGCTTACGTTGAAGAAAATACTAAAATCAAATGAAAGTTGCCGATGGACTTAGTATGACGACGCTATCTTTGAGAAATCATCACTAGCTAGGAACGGCAATATAGGTATTGATATGGAGTTGTGGGGGCGACATTCAGCGAAATTAGTAACCAGTGTTTGGGTCATGGCCACTCTTTTTTTTATGCAGCTGGCTTGTGCATTTTTATCTGTTTATCGCTTGGATTCGCCAAAGCAGGATGCCTGGGCTGTCAGGTTAATATGGAACCCGTTTTACAGCAGTGCCAACGAGAAGGTTAGCGCTCTCTCAGAGTCGGTTCGAGAATCTGAGCGAAGACTTGAGTTTATGACTTTTGCGGCGGAACGCAAAAAAGAGGCAGGAAAAAAGCTCTACTCTGTACAAGAAAAACTAAATGTTCGGCCATTCAGTCTGCCTCTTTGGCTAGAGTTGATTTCTCTCCAACACGAAACGCAAGCAAGCATCAATGAGCGTCTTTGGGCCATGGAGTACGCGCTCATGTTAGGTGGTTGGAATCATGTTTATCGGCTGCACATTACGCGACCATGCTTGCTTTCGCCAACGAATATATTCGAGGGAAACCCTTCTCTATGTGAAAAGCTACTTGCAAGCTTACCGCATGAATCAAATGCCATGAATGCGAGAGATCTTGGAGTAAGTCATGATCTGCTTGAAAAGCAACTAAGAGTAAGGCTAGAGCAGCTAGAAGCCACGAGAGGTCTTGATGGCCGCTAGGAGTAATGCGTGGAGGTTGAGTATGCCAGAGTACAGATCCGGCTCTCTAGTAGATCTCTTGGAGAAGTTACTTTGGTGCGGATTTTTAGTTATTCTCTTTAGTTGTTCGTTTGTCTTTGGTGGATATGCAACGAGAGATTGGCTCATGTTCAGTGGCGTATTCTATCTATGGTTTTCCATATATTTGTTGATTGTGGGACTTGGCGCAAAAGCCAACTATCGAGCATTAAAGGCCGCTAGAGTTTGTATTGGATTGCTCCTTTTTTCATTGGTTTGGCTCTATTTTCAGATGACACTTCCATTCAGCCATGCGTTCTATGGTGCATTGAGTGAGCTCTCTTTGGTTAGTCAAGTTGCTCCGCCTTCTTGGTTTCGGCCTGAAGCTGTATGGAGCGTGACTCCGTCGCGGACTCAGTGGCTGTTATTAAGTGAATCGCTATTCTTCTGCATGTTTCTATCTGTCTTAGCGATAGTTCATAGCAGGCAGCGATTGCGAATACTTTTAATTATGATATTGATCGTCGGTGTAGTTCATTCAGCTATAGGACTTGTGAGCAAGACCGCCGGGCTTGTTTTGGTGGATATTAAAGAGCTCGACGGTCATTTCAGCGCTGCTAGAGGTTTGTTTGTAAACCGAAATCATTTTGGTGGGTTTGTGGTGATTTGCCTGTTTGGTGGCATTGGATGGCAGCTACGTTTTTTTTCAAAGTACGCGGGAGTTAAGGCGAAGGAAATGGTGATAGCGCAATTTACAGGCTTCTATTTATGGGCTTTTGTAGCAATCGCTTTCGGTATGATTGCTGTGATCAGTAGTGAGTCTCGCGCAGCAAGTTTTTCTATTATTGTTGCGTTCGTATTGGTCATCACATTGACTAAGCGCGATGATAAAGTTCTAGGGCCTAAGTTTCTTTCTGTCATTGTCATCATTGGGGCTATGTTATTGCTTTATTTTGGACAAGAACTATTGGCTCGTATTGTTAAAGACGGATTTAGTTTGGGGGAGCGTTGGGAGCAGTGGAAGTTTACTCTTGCAGCGATTGGGGATAACCCGTTATTCGGTTACGGAGGAGGGAGTTATTCAACCGTCTTTCAGTCGTATCGGCATGGAGATGATTTTCGCCAGGTGGTCTACGCTCAATCACATAATTACTATCTGCACTTATGGCTGGAGCGAGGGTTAATCGGGTTGACGGTTTGGGTAGCACTGTTGTTTACCTTGCTAAAGCACGCGTATCACCACAGTATGGCCCATAGAAGTAGTTTGGTTAGATCTTCAATGGGCGCCGCATTGATAATCATTGTCGCATCGATGATACAGTCGATGGTAGATTACAATTTGCAAATGCTTACGATTCGAAGTTACTTTATGGTGCTGTTAGCGTTAGTCTTAGCGGCTCCTGAAGTTGAACATCGGGTGCGGTCTCACAAATAACCTGATACCATTTCCTCTGTCTCTCACAGAGCCTTTGGGCTCTGTTTAACCGCACTTTTTTATGGTCAAAAAATATTATGCTTAAAACCAAAAAAATACTCGTTACGGGTGGAGCCGGATTTCTCGGGTCTCATTTGTGCGAGCAGTTGTTAAAAAGCGAGCATGAAGTACTCTGCGTTGATAATTATTTTACCGGTAATAAAGCAAATATTTTACACTTGCTCGATAATCCTCGTTTCGAGCTTATGCGGCACGATGTGACGTTTCCTCTGTATGTAGAGGTGGATGAAATTTACAATCTGGCCTGCCCTGCATCTCCCATTCACTATCAACATGATCCGGTGCAGACCACTAAAACGAGCGTCCATGGTGCTATCAACATGCTGGGGCTGGCTAAGCGTGTCGGCGCAAAAATTCTTCAAGCCTCAACCAGCGAAGTGTACGGAGATCCATCGATGCACCCTCAGCGTGAAGATTATTGGGGGAATGTAAATCCGATTGGTGTTAGATCTTGTTATGACGAGGGGAAACGTTGTGCTGAAACATTGTTTTTTGATTATCATCGGCAACATTCATTGCGTATTAAAATCATGCGTATTTTTAATACCTACGGACCTAGAATGCACCCGCAAGATGGGAGAGTGGTTTCAAACTTTATTGTGCAGGCACTAAAAGGCGAACCCATTACGATTTATGGAGACGGTAGTCAAACGCGCTCTTTTTGTTTTGTTGATGACCTAGTTAAGGGAATGATTTCTTTGATGGGGTCGGCTGATGAGTTTGTTGGACCAGTCAATATTGGAAACCCCAATGAATTTACGATAAAACAATTGGCAGAAGTCATTATTGATCAAACAGGCTCGAAATCTGAGCTGGTTTTTAATCCTCTGCCTAGTGATGACCCTAAACAACGCCGTCCCGATATTTCGTTGGCTAACTCTGAGCTAAATTGGTTTCCTCAAATAGAACTTGAAGAAGGCGTTAGTAAAACGATCGAGTATTTTAGGAAGATTGTTTAGCTAGTAATTTGCCTTTGCACGATTTGCCATTTTAGAGCGTGAGCCGATTCAAAATAAATTTGTTTGAGTGTTTTCGCTCAGATTATCGATTGAGTATGGATATTTATGCTCGTCAAATTAATGCTGGGCTAAATGAAATTGGTTGCCAAAGTTCTATCTTTACTCCACGGCACCCTTTAGAGAGAGTTCACCATTCACGTTTTGCAATGCGATATCTTCGTTACTTTGCCTACCCACGACAGGTGCAACGTCACGATCAGGTCGCAGATGTGCAGCATGTGATTGATCATGGTTATGCGCATCTCCATAGTAATTTAGGGCGTGGGCTGAAAGTGGTTTCGGCGCATGACCTTATCCCGTTCTTGACTTGGCAAGGAAGAATTCCAAGTGAGGGAAAAGTTCGAAAGCCTCATTTAAACCTCCATTCACTCAAATACCTTCGTGATTACGATCGAGTGATAGCGATGAGTCAGAGTACTGCGAGAGATCTGATTGATCTACTCGGGGTTTGCGCTGATAAAATTAGTATAGTGCCTCCCGTCATTGGTGAACACTTTAGCCACCAAGATCCGCATGCGGTTTCAAAATACAGAAAGCAATTGGTCGGAGACTCGGAAGCTAAAATCGTCATGATCTCTGGACGAGAACACTACAAAAATTTCGAAACAAGTATTCGAGTGGTTAAGAGGTTGCTTAATCAGAATGTTAATGTCGTGTTGATCAAAAGCGGCCTGCCCAATCCTTCATTTGATCAGCTCATTCAGCAAGAGAAAATAGCAGACAAAGCCAAGTCTATTTACATAGAGAGTCATCTGGACCTTCCTCTTCTGTACAGTGCGGCTGACTGCTTACTCTTTCCGTCCTGGTACGAAGGCTTTGGGATGCCTGTTGCCGAAGCGCTGGCTTGTGGTACGTGTGTTGTGTCGTCCAATGCAGCAAGCCTACCGGAGGTCGGAGGAGAGTTAGCGTTGACGGCAGAGCCAGATGATGTCGCGGGATTAGCTGACCTAGTTTACACTTGCCTTACCGATGAGAGTATGAAGAAGAAGGTGTTGCGTCATGGGGAACGGTGGGTGGATCAGTTTCGCACTGAACCTGTCCTAAATCGCTTAATGAAAGCGTATAACGTATAATTTTGGTTTGGGTACCAAAGTCCATCCGTGGGTCTTAATGTCAATTGATTCGCCGCTAAACTAAATATAGAAAGACATATGTCATTTCGAAAAGAACATTTGTTGTTTATTGCTCCCTCAGCCTACCCTCTAGGAGGAGTGTCAGTCTGGCTAAATTATCTACTCCCGAGTTTACGAAAGAAAGGGTTCATCGTGACGTTGGGACTGGTCAACGGAAAATCGCACAATGCAGATACTTATCTGCAACATTATCCATTTTCAGATGTTGTTAAGATAGAACTAGGCTCTGGATCTTTGTATTCTCGAATGCGTTCGTTGGCTGACGTCATTTCTAAGGTATCGCCAACAATGGTTGTGTCCGTGAACATTCCTGATGTCTATTTGGCAACTCGCCTGATGAGACGTAAAAAAATAGGTGAAGATTTTCGTTTGGTGTCCACTATTCACGGCATCCTTCCCCGTTTGTTTTCGGATTTAAATAAATATTCTGACGTTATTAATGACGTAGTTGCAACAAATAAGTTAACGTGTGCGATGCTGGAGTCAGAGACGTCATACTCTTCAACGCAGTTGCACTATGCACCGTATGGTGTGGAAATATATCCAAAGAACGACCACGATAGGTCACCCGAACGGCCTATTAATATTCTGTATTGTGGGCGAATTGACACGACACAAAAACGATGTCAGGACTTGAAAAGTATAGCCACGCAACTAGCGAATAAAGGGGTTAACTTCAATTTGTTAATTGCGGGTGATGGCCCTTATCGTTCAACCTTGTTTAGCGAGCTTAAACAATTTTCGGTTGTTGACTTGGGGGTATTGTCTGTTAATGAGATGACTGACAAAGCTTATCGGCGAGCTGACGCATTGTTGCTCCCATCTGAATGGGAAACTGGACCTATCGTTGTTTGGGAGGCAATGGCTCATGGTGTACCCATTGTTACCAGTCGGTATAACGGGTTGAGCTCAGAAGGGGCTCTAAAACATTTGAAGAACTGCTTGATTTTTGATGTGGGTGACTCTGATGGTGCCGCTGAATGCTTTCAAGTTCTGGCGGATTCGGTTTTAAGAGAACAAATGATAGATAACGCTTATAAACTATTGGAGCAGCGATATAATCGTGAGAAATCGGTTCAAGCCTGGGCGGATGTTTTTTCCTCGATGTCTGAGAGTTCCTTAAGTATTGCCGCACCAAAAATCCCTCGAATTGCTCCAAGAGGGCGTCTTGAGACGTGGTTGGGGGTTGAGGCAGGTGATTTTGTCAGGCGGTGTTTGAATTTGAAGGTGGCGATGTTTAGTGCCGGCGATGAGTGGCCTCATTCACACGCACAAACCGATGACCCTACGTACGATGATTTTTATAGAAAATTAGAGTCAATTGAAATGAATGCGGTAGGTGATCGTTCACCAATTTCCTCCGGTAAACGTGAGCACAAAAACAATGAGGGTGCCATATGAGCCTGAGTATTGTCATCTGCACCTACAATCGCTCTCATGAACTTGCTTTGACACTACAGTCTATATGCACTGTCGCCGCTGAATTTGAATTTGGCGATGAGGTTATTGTTATAGATAATAACTCAGATGATGATACTAAGGTCGTTGCTGAATCTTTTCGCGAGCGGATTCCACTCAGATACCTATTTGAAAGCAAGCAGGGACTGTCTCACGCTAGAAATGCAGGGTTACGGTTTGCAAAAAACACGCTTTTAATCTTCTTCGATGATGATGTTAATGTGTTGCCTGGCACAGTAACGGCGTATCGTCAGGCGGCAGAGCGGCACTCAGGCGTTGGTTTTTACGGGGGGAGAATCAGTGTGTATTGGAAGAATGGTGCTCCGAAATGGTTTAGAGGCTACGAGCTGCCTTTGATTAATGGGTTAGTTGGGCATTATCGACCACCCGTTGGTTCAGCATTTCCACCAGAAAAGCTGTTACCTTACGGAGCAAACTTTGCGTTAAATACAAGCCACACTAAAGTCATCGGAGAGTTTGACTCCAGTCTTGGTGTAAGAGGAGCTGAGATAGGTCGAGGTGAAGAAACGGATTTCTTTTTACGAGCAATTAATCAAGGAGTGTCCGGCATGTACTTAGATTTAGCCGAGGTTGAGCATAGATTTCAGGAGGAACGGTTTACGTTATCTTACTTTTACCGTTATGGGATACAGAAAGGATTATCAAATCCAAACGTCTCGTGTGATGATTGGCTTGTTAAAGCACTAAAGCAAGTCGTGTTGGGAGGCGTTCAGTTGCTAAAGGGGCGTAAAGATCATTTTTATCAGTGCGTAATCAACGTTGGGCTTTTTAGGGGAGTTGGTATCGTGATGCGTCGGAATAGGTTGGGTAGTTGATTAAATGAATGCGTCTTTATCTGTTGTACTACCGACTTACAATCGTGGCGCGGTATTGCTCGATACTCTTGACTTTCTCTTTGCTCAATCGGTATTGCCGGGCGAAATTATTGTCGTTGACCAAACCCAATATGTTTCTGGGGATGAGCATGCTTCAAGACTCAGTACGTTGCATAAACGTGGCAAGATAATTTGGGTGCGCAGAACGGAGCCATCCATTCCACAAGCCATGAACCAGGGTTTGATAACCAGTTCGTCGGATTGGGTGTTGTTTTTAGATGATGATGTTGAGTTCGCGCGGGATTTTATTCAGGAGCATCTTCGGCAAATTGAAAAAGGCGATGCTTTGGCACATGTCGGTCAAATCGTTCAACCGTGGCAGGAACCGAATACAAGGATGCTGAAATATGAATCGGGCAATGGATTGTATGAAGATTTGGATTTTCGTTTTAACGCAGATCGAGAATTCCGAATTCGAAACTGTATGGCTGGAAATTTGTGTGTTAGCCGGGAAGCTGCGCTTAACGCAGGTGGTTTTGACGAAAATTTTACGGGGTCTGCTTTTAGATTTGAAACTGAATTTTGTAAACGTTTCTGTTTGCGCAATAAGACGCTTTTTAAATATACGCCCACACCCAAACTTGATCATCTTTATGTGAAGAGTGGAGGTACGCGAGCGCATGCTAATCATTTAACGTCTTTTTCTCCAGCCCACAGTATGGGCGATTATTATTATGCTTTGTTAAATGGTTTAAACATGGCTTCCGCACTCTACGTGCTTCGTCGACTGGTATTTAGTCTTAAGGCAAAATTCTATCTAAAGAAGCCATGGTATATCCCTGTGCGGATTGTGGCGGAAGTAAGAGGGCTAGTTAATGCGATACTCAGTATAAAAAAAGGGCAATCCCTAGTAAGTTGTGATCTGGAGACAGCGCGTTGAAGAGGCCTGTATCATTGGCGATCGTTGTATCTCATCCGATACAGCATTACGTGCCAGTTTACAGAGAATTGGCGAAAAACAAGAACATTCGATTGAAGGTTTTCTATGTTGCTGAAAATGGCGCTTTTGAATCCTTTGATCCTCAGTTTGGTCGGAAGATTAAATGGGATGTGCCATTAACTGAGGGTTACAATTTTACGTTTTTAGAGCCAGGGAAAATTCTCAATAGTTTTGGCTTTAGAGCAGTAGACAGTACCAATATCTCAGAACAGTTAAAGAACTTTGAGCCTGATGTTATTTGGATCAATGGTTATGGGCAATTAGTAAATTGGAGAGCGCTATTTGCCTCAAGATTTGGTGCTCGCGTGGTTTATACAGCTGACTCCAATATCGTGGATCCTCGTGGGCGGGTCAAAAAGTTTTTTAAGAGGTTCGTTGTAGCGAACTTCTTACGTTTCTGTGATCACTGTCTGAGCTACAGCCCGAGAGGGAGGCTCTATTTGGAGTATTACGGAGTTGAAGCGCAGAGAATATTTGATACGAAGTTTCCTGTTGACATCAATCGCTTAGAACATCAGTTAAACCAGCTAGATGAAGGCACTACTGAGAAGCTGCGCTCAGAGCTAGGCTTTGGCTCCGATCATAAAATCTTATTGTTCGCAGGCAAGTTGGTTCAACATAAAAGACCTCAGGATGTGGTGCGAGTGATTGAAAAACTTAGGGACAGACGCATTTCAGCTCTGTTTCTTGGCAGTGGTGAAATGGAGTCTGGTTTGCGAGTAATGGTGGATGAGCTGGGCTTATCTGATCGTATTAAGTTTGTTGGTTTTGTGAATCAGTCTGAGTTGGCGAACTATTTTCAATTGTCGAATGTGTTTGTGTTTCCGTCAGAAAGGGAGCCCTACGGGGCTGTCGCTAGTGAAGTGTTGCCTTTCGGGTTGCCGATTATAGCGGCTGACAACATTGGTTGCATTGGGGCGAGCATTATTGAAGGGGTTAATGGTTTGCTCTATGAGTGTGGTGATATTGATAAGCTTGCAGAACAAGTGGAGCGTCTGTTCCTCGATCCAGGAATGTACAGCGCGTTTTCCAAAGCTTCCAGAGAAATGGCTAGAAGCCACGATAAATCGACAATGGCTGACTGCATTGCCACAATATGCACTGAATAATGAAATCGTATTTATGGAAAAGTAAAGTTTGGATAATTGTTGCCGAAATTCTGCCTAATAAAACGGTTTTAATTTAGCTCAATGCTAAACTTGGGTATGGTTGATTTCACTGGTATGAACTTACAAGACGGTCCTCATTTAAGTGGGGTTTTGATTCGCTGGGCTTTTAGATGCTGACGTTGTTTTTAATAATTCTTGCTGTGGCCTGCATAGCAAGTATGACCAGTCCGCGATATGCGATAGTGAGCATATTGGCGATCGGATTCCTGCAAGATCCGTTTAGAAAATTGGTCCCAGGTGAACCCATCTATTTTATTGTGACCGTAGGATTTGTTTTTGGAGTGGTCTTTCTATCCACACTCCAAAGAGAAGGTATTGGTGGGCTAGCAACCCCTTTTACAGGGTGGACGACCATTACAAGACAGCCGCTCAATTTGTTCTTCGCAGTTTTGGGCTTGCAGTTTGCGCATTCCATGGTTAGGTACGGAAACCCGTTCGTTAGTTTGATTGGATTATTGTCTTACACTGCTCCATTCTTCGCTATTGTGGTTGGGTATTATATGGTCGAACGCTCGAACGATATACGAGCGTTCATGAAGGTCTATGTTGTGGTTGGATTTGTTTTATCTCTTACTGTGTGGTTGTCCTTTTCAGGCATAGAGATGAAGATATTTAAAGAAGTTGGGAAAGGCTTGCTCATATATGATCAAGGAACAATCCTAAGGTCATTTTCCGGATTTATGCGAACCGGAGAAATAGCGGCTTGGCATATGGCTACGTCATGTTGTTTTATTATTGTCTTATTCTTTGCATCTAAAAGTAGAGCGTCTGCGCTGTTGGTCGTGCTTGTTATTTTGTTTATGATGGCTGCAATCGCCTTTACAGGGCGTCGTAAGATGTTGATGTTGGTAACTATTTTTGGAATGCTTTATGGCGTTGGATTCGCGTATTATCGGAAACAGTTTAGCGTCAGTTATTTAGTTACCGCAGCCTCTCTGATTTTTTGTGTTTGGTTGGCGGTCGAGTTGGTTGCGCCCGGAGGTTACGGCGACGGTTTGGGTAATTACATCGCTCGTGGGACATCCGTGTATTCATCTGCATCTGAAAGAGCACTTGAACTAGGTTTGCGCCCAATTAACTGGGCATTTAACCGAGTTGGATTTTTAGGGGGAGGATTAGGCATTGCTTCTCAAGGGAGCCACTTTTTTAATGTGTCTACGATTGCTGGTGGATCAGGTGAAGGGGGCTTAGGAAAAATAATGGTCGAGCTGGGCGTTCCCGGTTTGTTGGTCTCTCTCTGGTTAATGTACGCACTTGCAAGATACATCAGCACCTCTATTCGATTGAGTGCACAGAACTTTGTACCCGAGAGGCTGATGCCTCTCATGCTGGGCATCGCCGGAATTTTATTGGTTAATGTTTTAACTTTTGCTGTAGCCACACAGGTTTATGGTGATATGTTTATTTTAATTTTGATTGGGTTGTTAGCGGGTTTCCTCTTTGCTCTGCCAAAACTTGTAGCGCGTGAGATCCAAGAAGGTGGCGGCAGCTAGTTTGCGTCTTCAACTAGGTAAGGATTAGATATGGGTACGAATACATTGAATATAATTGGCTTGAATGCGTTTCACGGCGATGCGTCCGCTTGCTTGATTGTGGATGGCTCTATGGTCGCGGCGGTTGAAGAGGAGCGGTTTCGTAGAATTAAACATTGGGCTGGATTTCCAAGCGAGTCAATTAAATACTGCTTGGCCGCCGGAGGTATCGAACTTAAGGATGTTGATGCCATTGCCATTAATTCGGATGCGAAGTCAGCTCGTGGCAAAAAAATAAAGTACGCTTTATCGGGGCAAGCTTCGTTAGCGTTAATCAGAGAAAAGTTGAGGGTGCGGGAAAAGCGTAAAAGTATTGAGGATTACTTACGAGAAAGTTTCCCAAACGAAACGTTTTCTGGAGCAGTCGACTATGTAGAACATCATTTAGCGCACTTAGCGTCGGCGTATTCCGTTTCGCCGTATGAGCAAGCGAGTATAGTCTCAGTTGATGGTTTTGGGGATTTTGCGTCCACGTCTTGGGGTCTAGGCGTAAATGATGAAATTGACTTGCAGAAACGAATCTATTTCCCTCACTCACTCGGGGTTTTCTATCAGGGTTTAACCCAATACCTGGGTTTCCCCTATTATGGCGATGAATACAAGATAATGGGGCTTGCGCCGTATGGCACTGCGAAATATCGAGATCAGATGGATGAAATTGTAATTCATAAATCGAACGGTGCGTTTGAGCTAAATCTCAGCTACTTTCAACATCATCGTAAGCCGATTGGGTATGAATGGGATAATGAAGCTCCTATGGTTAGTCAGATGTATCATGATTGCCTTTGTGATTTGTTAGGGCCTGCACGACAACCCGGTGAACCTCTCAAGCAGCATCACAAAGACATTGCTCGATCAGTGCAGGACTGCTACGAGCGGACTTTTTTTCATATTTTGAATCACTTGCACCGCAGCCATACCGAGCAAACGGGAACCAGTATTGAAAATCTAACGATTGCAGGTGGTTGTGGAATGAACTCGGTTGCGAATGGTAAAGTTCACCTAAATACACCTTATAAGAATATCTACGTACAGTCAGCGGCAGGTGATGCAGGTGGCGCAATAGGCGCTGCGGTGGTGGCTGGCCAGCGACTGGGTGGGAAGCGGCCTAAATTTTCAATGACCCATTCCTACTGGGGGCCATCGTTTTCAGACGAGGAGTTGGCTACCCTGATTTCACAGCGCAGTGGCGATTTCCAATCGGCTGATTGTCAGATAGAGCTGGAATTGGATTTAGATAGCTTGGTCGATAAAGTGAGTGCTTTGATAGCTGACGGGAAGGTGATTGGTTGGTTTCAAGGAGCCATGGAATGGGGACCGAGGGCATTGGGTAATCGCTCGATTTTGGGTGACCCAAGAAGAAGTAATATGAAAGATATCTTGAACCTGAAAATTAAAAGAAGGGAGTCTTTTCGCCCGTTCGCCCCTTCTGTGCTGCGTGAAGAAGTTGGAAATTGGTTTGAGTCCGATGGTGATGTGCCCTTTATGATGAAGGTATTTCAAATACGAGAAGCTCAGCGTGAGAAAATCCCGGCAGTGACTCATGTGGATGGGTCCGGGCGTTTGCAGACGGTTACTGAAGAAGGGAATCTTCGTTATTATGCGCTGATAAAGAGCTTCTTTTCTAAAACCGGGGTGCCGATGTTGTTAAACACCTCGTTTAATGAAAACGAACCTGTGGTGTGTACTCCGGACCAAGCTATAGATTGTTTTCTTCGGACAAATATGGATGTGCTTGTTCTTGGTTCCCATGTAATTCAACGCTGCTAGCGGAGGTTTTTATGGGGCAGCCAATCGTGTATGTATTATTCGCTTTGATAGGAATCACTGTGATTTCCGTCGTTGTGGCTCTCGTGCTTGCGCACTACGCTGAGCCATTGAAGCTGTTAGCTCAACCGGGCGAACACCGACTGCACCAGAAAGCGACGCCAATGGTGGGCGGCTTGGCAGTCTACTCAGCGGTACTGGTTGGGGTGATCTTCTTAGATGGAACGCATAAAAATATAATGCCTGCGTTAATGTTTATGTGTGCAATTGGTGCGTTGGACGACCGTTTCAAATTGCCTTCATGGTCTCGTTTTGTTGCTCAGGCGTTGGCGGCCTTTTTGATGATTAAAATGACGGGTGTACAGCTTCATTCTCTTGGTTATTTAACGCCTGACAATGAAGTATTGTTAAATACTTGGTCAGTACCTTTGACTTTGTTTGCGACCATTGGCGTGATAAATGCAGTGAACATGTCGGATGGTCATGATGGGCTAGCCGCGAGCTTGGTGTTATTGGTGTTAATTGCGCTGTTATTTATTGGAGGTGGTGGTCAGGGTTTGATCATGATAAGCATAGCTGCCGTCATTGGTTTCTTATTTTTAAATCTTAGATTATTTCGTGATCGAGCAAAGATATTCTTGGGCGACGCAGGGTCTACAATGCTCGGTCTGTTGCTGGCGTATCTGTTGATTAAATACTCTCAGTTAGATCGAGGGATTTGGCCCGTTACCGCTTTATGGCTGTTAGCTCTGCCACTTATCGATGCGGTCGCTGTTTTATTAGTTAGGCCCTTAAGAGGAAATTCCCCGTTTGCGGCAGACCGGATTCATTATCACCACCAATTGGTTGATAGAGGTGTCGGGGTGAATGTTGCCGTTCTTATCGCAGTGATATCCCAGGCGGGTTTTATAGCTCTTGGGCTATGGGCATGGCGTATTCGTATTGCCGATCACTTACAACTGATCGCGTTCCTTGCGCTGTTTGCCTGCTATGTCGTCAGCTTGATGTGGTTTACCAGAAAGAGTCGTGGTTAAAAGCGTGTAGGTCTTTATTTTCGTTTACTACGCGTGTCTTAAATGGTTTTCTGATAGGGCGGTTAAACTTTATTTAGTTCTGAAATTTCAAATGTCGTGGTCCTTGATTTTCTGGATTCTTCTATTCTAACGGGTAGGTACTGGTCAATTTTTGACAGCCAAAACGTTAGCGTGCGATTTGGCCGCAGTTCTCTTTCGAGAACCATTTTGATCGTATCACGATCACCCAAAGGTGTTGCGATACGCTCTTCTTGTGTCGAGCGAAGTTTATAGCCACGAATTCGCTTAGATTTACCGTCAACAATGTAGACGCCTTCACCGTCAGGGAGTTCGCCCTTTAACAATGCCGCCGCAAACCACATGATGCAATTGTCTACAACGTAACCTTGTGGCATATCGAGTGATTCTTGGTCGCTCAGGCTCACCTTTCGCTTTTCCCAGTCATAGTCGACTGAGTATTGTGTTTCGTCTACTGTGCCACCAGAGTAGTTTCGAGCGATGGCTCGGCCATCCACAACTTCAAATTCACAAGATTCTTGAATGTTACTCTGCATGAGAAGTAATGCCATTCCTTGGGCCTTGGTAACCGATTTGATGGCATAGCCGGTTTCGGTATTAGTAAGTTGGCTCTGAACTTTGCCGAGCGTGGCGTTACCAAACTTACTAATACGAATTTTATATTCTATTGAGACCGGTTCCAACGGCGCTGCCACATTGGCTGCGATTGCTTGAGAATGACCATTGTTTGACATACAGGCAACCAGAACCATACAGGCTATTGACGAACGCAGCTTACGCAAAGAGACGTTGGAATGTGTCGTTTTTAAAATTTTAATCAAACTAAGTTAATGAATAAATTAACAAACCCAAGTACGCTAACTTAGTGGTCAAATGTTTGCAACTGCTCACTTGAAATTTCACCATCCAGTAATACTTTGCCATTTTCGATGGTCAGTCGACCCTGTGTGAACCAGTTGACGGCCAACGGGTATAGCTCATGCTCTATTTTATGAATACGTGATTGCAATGATTCCTTAGTATCATCTGCGGTGATTTCGATTTGGCCTTGAAGAATCACAGGGCCAGCGTCTAATTCTGGAATGACGAAATGAATGCTCGCACCATGCCATTTTTCTTCTGCATCTAAGGCTCTTTGGTGGGTGTTGACACCGGTAAATTTAGGAAGCAGTGATGGATGAATATTAATGAGTCGATTAGCGTAGTGGTGAACAAACTCTGGGGTTAGTATTCTCATAAAGCCAGCGAGAATAACAATGTTTGGTTCAACTAAGTCGATATGGTTAATGAGTGCTTTGTCGAAGTCTAATCGGCTGGCGTAGTTGCGATGATCAATACAATGATGCTCTATGCCCGCATTGGCCGCCCTTTTTAAGCCATAGGCCGTTGATACATTGCTAATTACCAGGGCAATATCGACATCAAGTTGACCTGCATCAACTTGATCTATGAAGGCTTGTAGATTGCTGCCACCACCTGAAATCAGTATGACGGCCTTGGATTTTGTGGTCATTGCGTTAGGTAATATGAACTTGTTGCTCCGACTCCCCAGGCATGATCTTGCCAACCACAAACGCTTTTTCGCCGGCATCAGTTAGGTGCTTGATTGCGTCCTCTGCGTTGTCCGAATTTACGACTAGAATCATCCCTACGCCACAATTGAACGTGCGATACATCTCACTACGCGCAATGTTTCCGGTTTTCATTAGCCAGGTAAATAGTTCAGGCCATTCCCATGCCGACTCATCGACGACCGCGTGGCAGTCTTCAGGTAACACACGATTGAGATTACCTGGGATTCCACCGCCTGTTATGTGGGCGAGAGCATGTACATCAACTTCTTTCATGAGAGAAAGAACGGAATGCACGTAGATTTTTGTTGGAGCCAGTACGGCTTCGGCTAAAGGTTTGCCGCCGATTTTCGTGGTCAGAGGCACGTTGTGTGTATCAATTACTTTTCTAATCAATGAGTAGCCGTTCGAATGCGCGCCGGTCGATGCTAATCCGATCAAGACATCGCCAGCCTTTACCTTGCTGCCGTCTATAATGTCAGACTTCTCCACCGCACCAACACAAAACCCCGCGAGATCGTATTCGCCTTCCGAGTACATGCCAGGCATTTCGGCTGTTTCGCCGCCGATAAGAGCCGCATTCGCTTGCACACAACCTTCTCCAATACCCTCAACAACCTTAGCGGCGACGTCGGGCGTTAACTTGCCTGTGGCAAAGTAATCTAGAAAGAACAAAGGCTCTGCACCTTGTACAAGTACATCATTGACACACATGGCTACAAGGTCAATGCCGATGGTGTCATGCTTATTTAAGTCAAATGCCAGTTTTAACTTGGTGCCTACGCCATCAGTACCAGAAACCAAAATGGGTTCATTATAATTCTTTGGCACTTGAAATAGTGCGCCAAAGCCACCAAGACCACTTAAGCAGCCTTCACGTTGTGTGCGTTTAGCGACTGGCTTTATTACGTCGATAAATGCATCGCCCGCATCAATATCAACACCTGCGTCGCGATAGGAAAGAGATTCTGGTTTTTCAGACTGGGAATGATCAGATTGAGACACAACAAATGCTCCGAAGTAATTCAAACAGGTTTACGGCAAAGGCCGGAAAATTTGCGCGTATTGTAGCGGTTTACTTACCTATTGTGTATCGAATAAAAGCCAGTGATAATCCGCTCTTAGCAGAAAAGTCGTCATTTATGATCTATATTCCAAATTTATTGACTCTCGCACGTATTGGGCTGGTGCCCTGGTTGGTTGTTTTGTTACAAAACCAACAGTATGGATGGTCGCTTGCGGTGTTTGTGATCGCCGGTGTGAGCGATGGATTAGATGGTTTTATCGCCAAGCGATTTAATGCCACAACCTATTTGGGTTCCATATTAGATCCAATAGCGGATAAAATCCTTTTGGTTACCAGTTACATCATGCTTTCGGTGTTGGAAATCATACCGTTTTGGTTGATGGTGGTCGTTGTGTTTCGTGATTTAGTCATTATTGGCGGTAATTTACTGATGGCACTTTTTTTCTCAACGATGGAGATGAAACCGCTAGGTATTTCTAAGATCAATACTGTTGTGCAAATTCTCTATATTGTTCTTGTTTTGGCCTCATTGAGCTTTGAGTTTAATTCTTTGGCATTGATCACCGTGGTGGGGATGCTTGTTGCGGTTACCAGCGTGTCGAGTGGGTTGGCGTATGTTTATATTGGCTCTGTTAAAGCCACCAAGATGTCAGAGGAAGGACTTAATTAATGGTTGATAATGTGTCTGGAAGTCAGTTGGCATTTCCATTAGCTGGAGATGATAAGGCCAGCTTTGAAAACTTTTTGGTGGGTAGAAATACAGAAATCGTTAATGCTCTTAAGTCATTGACTTCGCAGAACGAACCAAAGGTTGTGTATCTCTACGGGCCAGAAGGAAGTGGTAAGAGCCACCTTTTATACGCCCTATTGAGAATGGCTAAATTGAACGATGTGGCCACCAGCTATTTGTCCTTGCAAGACGAGTTTGTCAGTCCAGAAATGCTTGAGGTGATGAATTTTTCGGGTGTGGTCTGTCTCGACAACGTACATTGTTGGGCCGGTGACGACGCTAAGGAGCGCGCACTTTTTACCCTTTTTGAACAGGTGAAGCATGGTGCAGGGCAGTTGGTTTTAACGGCAAAGCAGAGCCCTGATATGAGCGAGTTCTTACTTAGGGACTTAATAAGTAGGTTGTCGAGTGGGCTTATTTACGCTTTGCAGGAACTCGGTGACAGCCAACGATATGATGCTCTAAAGATGAGAGCTAACCATCGAGGTTTGGTCATCACGGATGACGTCCTAAAATATATAGTAAGTCGGACTCCGCGAGATAACACCAAGCTGTTTGCATTATTAGACAAAATAGATAAAGCGTCCTTGGTGGAAAAACGGAAAATCACCATCCCTTTTTTACAACACTTACTCAGCTAAATGCTAGCGCCTGATGCTCAGCTCATACAAACAGTTTAGATAGTGCAGCTCACTTGGAGTTAGTCACTTAGTGCTAGCTCTTGAGCTTGCCGGCAATGACCGTCACTCGTTTTCCCAATGCGATGCATAAGGCCTTTTCATCCGCACTGATGGGATTGGTGTTGCTACTGCCAGCGACATGACTGGCGCCATAAGGGGTGCCGCCACTGGTTGTTTTGCCAAGGGCGGGTTCTGAATATGGTAGCCCACAAAAAAGCATTCCATGGTGAAGCAGCGGATTTAGCATGGACAACAAAGTTGACTCTTGCCCGCCATGCATGGACGAGCTGGATGTGAACACGGCCGCTGGCTTTCCGCTAAGTGTGCCGGCCATCCACAATGAACTCGTGCTGTCGAGAAAATGCTTCATCGACGCCGACATATTACCAAATCGGGTAGGGCTGCCCACAATCAAGCCGTCAATTGACTTAAGGTCGTTTGTAGTGGCTTCTAGGTCGCCCACCTCACTAGCGTCCATACTTGATTCTGAACCGATGAAAATTTCTGGGACGCAGCGAACAATTGCTTCGGCTCCGTCGACGGACTCGATTCCTCGCGCAATCAGTCTGGCCATCTGCTTAACGGAGCCCAGCTTACTGTCGTAAACAACGAGTATTTTCATGTTAAGGCAAGATAGTTAGCGCGTTTTCAGGGGGGCGGCCGATGACAACTTGATCCCCAACAATGAAGATCGGGCGCTCTATCAATTTCGGCGTGGTTATCATGGCGTCGATCAATTGGTCTCGAGTGAGCTTGGAATCGCTTAAGTTTCGTGTTTTGTATTGTTCTTCTTTTGTCCGCATCAGCTCTCGCGGTTCAATCTCCAATCCTCGTAAGATACTGTCGAGCTGTTGGTGTGTTGGTGGCGTTTTCAGATATTCAATGATTGTCGGCTCTATGCCTTTATCTTGAATAAGTTGAAGCGTTTGGCGAGACTTAGAGCACCTTGGGTTATGATAGAGAATGATATCCATAGCTAATAATAGTTGATAAGTTTTTTCATGACTGATTATTCTTTAAAGAAAACCTTTATTCAAATTTTTGACGTGCCTCTAGCCGTGATTAAGCGATTTAACTCCGATCGCTTGCCTCGTCATGCTGCTGCATTGGCGTTTAGCTCTTTGTTAGCGCTTGCTCCAATCATGGCGATTGCGCTGTCGATGTTCTCGCTATTTGCGGGTACCGAACAGCTGGGGAATAAGCTCGAAGATTTTATCTATCAATTTTTAGTGCCTACCGCCGGTGATGAGGTACGCGTGTATTTAGAGCAGTTTTCCGGTCAGGTAGGTAGTCTAACTATTTTGGGGCTATTTGCTTTCTTTTTAACAGCTTTATTATTGCTTTCAAATATTGAGTCTTCGTTCAACGATATATGGCGTGTGAATAAAGGACGAAACATGACCTCCAGGTTAACAGTCTATTGGGCCATGATCACATTGGGGCCAATAATGATGGGTGCCAGTCTGGCGATATCTGGCTACCTGTTGGCGTTAGCGGCTAAGGCAGGAGATGGTTTTACTCAGGTTAATTCAGCGGGTGTCTTAATGCTCCCTTTTCTATTGGAAATGATGGCATTTATGTTGTTGTACCTGATTATGCCTAACGCCAGAGTCAGCCTTATGCACGCAATTATTGGTGCTTTTGTTGCTGTATGTTTGTTCGAGGCCACGAAAATGGGATTTCGATTTTACATAAGCAACTTTGCTAACTACAAAGCCGTGTACGGCGCGCTCTCCACATTGCCCGTTTTCTTGATATGGGTCTATTTATCGTGGGTGGTGACATTATTTGGTGCCGAGGTCGTTGCAGTTTTGCAACAAAAAAAGCTACTCGAAAATACCCTATTGGATAAAATCAGTAAGGCTTCTCCCGAAGATGCGGCAGAATTATCTAAACAGTTAGATCAACCATTGCATCGCTAATTGCGAGAAGCAGCTAGTTTAATATTAGTTTTCGGCTAGCATTAGAAGTGCCACGTTGTCGGTCGCTAACCGCAACATTGAGGCCTTTAGCGCGCGCGCTTGCAATGTCATCGGCATTGTATCTCCAGCGCTTGTTTAACCGGCTAAGAACCTTGTCTGGATATACCGTGCGGCCAAGAGAACCATTATACGCAGCAAGAGCGTCGCTCGGATTAGAATGGCGATCTAGATAGTAGCGTAGTATCTTGCAGCCATATTTAAGACTGGTAAGAGGGTGATATAAGTCATCAGATTTATTACCTATTTCATTTTTCCAGAACGGCATGACCTGCATTAACCCTTGGGCTCCGGCATGAGAAAGTGCATTGCGATCAAAGTTACTTTCAACCTCAATGAGCGCTAATACAAGCTGTGGATCTAACCCCTCTGCCTTCGCCTCTTGGAAAATGGAACTAAGTAGCCGAACTCGGTAAAAAGCGTTGGGTATTCGCCTTTCAAGCTTCTTTGACATGGTAGATAACCACACCAATGACTCTAAATCAGTCGTGTTTGTCGAGGAATCTAGGGTCTCTTGTTGCAGTGCTTGAATGAGCGCAGGATCTGATTGAGCATAAAGAGGCTGCCCAGCAAGCAGGACACCACAGATCAGCGCTTTGCGGGCAAGTGAGCCCAGTGTGCGCAAGAAGCGCTGATTGTCTAACCCTACCCAATTCATTTTTACATTTCTATCGCTTTGGTTAACCATTGAGCAATGCCATTCAATGGTAAGTCTTGTGCCGAGTCAGCCCCGCGCTTTTTATACTCGATTTCCTGGTTCTTCAGGCTTTTATCACCGATGACTACTCGATGTGGCACGCCGATTAGGTCTGCGTCGGCAAACATGATGCCTGGGCGTTCTTTACGATCGTCCAAAAGAACGTCGACGCCCAACGACTTAAGTTCTTGATAGAGCGCATCACATGCCTCTTTGACATCCTCAGACTTTTGATAGCCGATTGGCGCAATAACAACTTGAAACGGAGCCATACTGGCAGGCCAAATGATTCCGCGATCATCGTGATTTTGCTCGATTGCTGCAGCAACAATTCGAGATACGCCTATCCCGTAACAGCCCATTGGCATCACGGCCGCTTTGCCGTTTTGATCCAAGCACGTCGCGTTCATTGCTTCACTGTACTTTGTGCCGAGTTGAAATATATGACCAACTTCGACGCCTCTGGTGAGGCTCAATAAATCGTCTGGATTACTGCTGGCCGCTTTTGCGCAAACGTCTCCAGCTTCTACCTTTCTTAGATCGAAGACTTCGGGTTCGACAGTGTCTCTTACCCAGTTCACGCCTGTGTAGTGGTACCCATCTTCATTGGCGCCGCAGACAAAATCAGCTAAATTATGTGCTGAGCGATCAGCAATGATTGGAATAGACAAACCAACAACACCAATTGAGCCCGCAGAACAGCCGGCTTCGGATTTTAAAAGTTCATCGCTAGCCCAAGTTAGAGGTGCCTTAATCAAGGGGTGTTTTTCGGCTTTGAGCTCATTAAGCTCATGATCGCCGCGCAACGCTATCGCTACAGCAGGGACTTCTTCACCTTCAACCAGTAACGTTTTAATGGTAGTTGGGGTTGAAACATTAAGGAATTTCGCGACATCATCAATGCTGTGTTGCCCCGGTGTTTCGACTTTTACCATGGTTGATTGTGGCGCCGGCCTTTCACCGCCGATGGCAAGAGCCTCAGCCAACTCTACGTTCGAGGCGTAGTCGTACTTGTCGCAGACGGCAATGGCGTCTTCGCCTGAATCAGCTAACACATGAAACTCATGGGATGCATTTCCCCCAATACTCCCCGTGTCGGCTTCGACTGCTCTGAAGCCTAAATCAAGCCGAGTGAAGACGTTTGTGTAAGCTTGGAACATGACGTCGTAGGTTTCTTGCAAGCTTTCGGCATCTAAATGAAAAGAGTAGGCATCCTTCATTACGAATTCGCGTGCTCTCATGACGCCAAACCTTGGTCGACGTTCATCGCGAAACTTTGTTTGGATCTGGTAAAAGTTTGCGGGTAGCTGCTTATAGCTGCGAATCTCGTTACTCATTAAAGAAGTGATCACTTCTTCATGTGTAGGGCCATAAGCGAAATCACGGTTATGCCTGTCTTTCATTCTGAGAAGTTCGCCACCGTATAATTCCCAGCGCCCAGATTGTTGCCATAGTTCAGCGGGCTGAACCGACGGCATTAATAGTTCTTGTGCCCCGGCATTGTTCATTTCATCGCGAACGATATGCTCTACTTTTCTTAACACTCTCAGACCCAAAGGCAGCCAATTATAAATTCCAGCCGCGACTTTACGGATCATGCCAGAGCGCAGCATCAACTGATGGCTTATTATCTCTGCGTCGGCAGGGGTTTCTTTTAGAGTGGAAAGTAAAAAATTGCTGGTGCGCATTGAGTTGGTATCGAAACAAAAAGGTTGAATGAAGGCTCTCAAAATACAAAGCCGAGTCAAAACGGCCAGTAATTCTAACTCAAAACCACAAAAAATCAGAGGCTTGGAAGCGATTTCTACTAAAATTGGTTAAATATTCGGTTTGCTACGCAGCAAATCCCTGTTTCGTTGGTATTTTTGTTAGAATTAGGCACCTATTTTTGTCTATTACATACGAAATATGAGCACCATTAAGCAAGACGACCTTATTGACAGCGTTGCAGACGCTCTTCAATTCATTTCCTATTACCACCCAAAGGACTTCGTGGATGCAATGCATGAAGCGTATCAACGAGAGGAGTCGCAAGCATCGAAAGACGCCATGGCTCAAATTTTGATTAACTCTCGAATGTGTGCTGAGGGACGTCGCCCGATTTGCCAAGACACCGGCATTGTGACGGTATTTGCTAAGGTCGGTATGGACGTTAGTTGGGATGCCGAAATGTCGCTGTCTGACATGATCAACGAAGGGGTTAGGCGTGCTTATTTACACCCTGACAATGTATTGAGGGCTTCAATATTAGCTGACCCATTGGGTGCGCGCAAAAATACAAAGGATAATACTCCTGCAGTCATTCATTATGAGATTGTAGAGGGTGACAGAGTAGAGATCGATGTTGCTGCCAAAGGGGGGGGGTCAGAGAATAAATCGAAGATGGTGATGCTCAACCCGAGTGATTCGTTGGTGGATTGGGTTCTTAAAACCGTGCCAACTATGGGGGCTGGCTGGTGTCCGCCCGGCATGTTGGGTCTAGGTGTTGGTGGAACGGCTGAAAAGTCTGCTGTGTTAGCGAAAGAAGTATTGATGGAGCCCATTGATATTCATGAGCTGATCAAGCGCGGCCCAAACAGTCGATTAGAGGAAATTCGCTTAGAATTGTTCGAAAAGGTTAATCAGCTTGGGATTGGTGCGCAGGGTTTAGGCGGGTTGACCACGGTTTTGGACGTTAAGATTAAAGACTATCCAACTCACGCCGCATCAAAACCGGTCACCATGATTCCAAATTGTGCCGCTACAAGGCATGCTCACTTTGTTCTGGATGGTTCTGGTCCTGCACTTCAAACGCCGCCAAAATTAGATGATTGGCCCGAAATTACTTGGGACGTTGGCCCGAGCACTCGAAAGGTAAATTTAGACACGGTTACTAAAGATGAAATGCTTGATTGGAAACCGGGCGAGACACTTCTGTTATCTGGAAAATTGCTGACAGGCCGAGATGCCGCTCATAAGAAAATTCAGACTCTTTTGGAGAGCGGAGAAGGCTTGCCTGACGGCGTTGACTTCAATGGAAGGTTTATTTACTACGTTGGCCCGGTTGACCCTGTTCGTGAGGAAGCGGTTGGTCCGGCGGGTCCGACTACCGCCACGCGAATGGATAAATTCACGGACATGATGCTTGAACAAACCGGGTTAATGGGCATGGTTGGGAAAGCAGAGCGAGGAAACGCCACTGTTGAATCAATAGCCAAACATAAATCGGTCTATTTAATGGCTGTTGGTGGCGCCGCATATCTAGTGTCGAAAGCGATTACAGGTTCTAAGGTCGTCGCGTTTCCGGAGTTGGGTATGGAAGCGATTCACGAGTTTGAGGTACGCGATATGCCGGTAACGGTTGCCGTAGATACCAACGGCGAAGCGGTTCACACCACTGGCCCTGCAGCTTGGAAAAGCAAAATAATGGAAAAAATCAATGTTGAGGTTGTCTAGTCATACACGTCCTTGCCGACTGAGCGTTGTTTATGTATAGAGTTCATTTAGTCGTTGGCGTCGGCTCTTTGTTGCTTTTTTTGGCAACAGGTGCGTACATGCTGTTTGGTTTTCCTGAACTTTATCAGCAAAGAGAGGAGATCAGAATGATGTATCGTGCTACGCACATCTATCTTCTGATGTCTTCGTTGATCAATTTAATGTCGGCGAACTTCATTTCGCGTGTTGCCGCTGACCTGCATCCTCGCTTAAGCAGTATTGCCTCTTTGCTGATAGTCATTTCCTCTGCGCTCTTGGCAGCGGCGTTCTTCATTGAACCACAAGAGTACCTGATAGACCGACCGATTACGTTTTGGGCTGTGGTGTTCCTTTTAGCCGGCGTTTTAGTGCACACTATTTTGAATACGCTGATGCTACGATCAAAGCGTAATTAGAGGTATTTTGATGGCACTTTTTGTCATCTAGAGTGAGGGTTTGTTTATAGCTCGGTTCTTCTTGATAGTTTGGAGTTAACGTTACGCATGAGTTTTATTCAAGATAATGAAGACTTGATTCGACTGTCTGTATTTTTTGGTACATTTGTGGCCATGGCGCTGTGGGAAGTGTTATCACCTCGGACCAAACGAGTGTTACCTAGAATGCGCCGTTGGTGTGTGAATTGGGCGTTGGTTATTATCGACAGTCTCACGTTAAGATTGTTGGTTCCTGTATTGGCCGTTGGCGTAGCCGGTTGTGTTGCTGATGCTGGCTGGGGCATATTGAATTGGGTTGTACTGCCTACCTCACTAAAGGTGATCTTGGCCGTCGTGGTATTGGATATGCTTATTTATTGGCAACACGTAGCATCCCATCGTTTCGCTGTTTTATGGCGATTTCACAGGGTGCATCATGCCGATAGGGATATCGATGTTACGACCGGAGCCAGATTCCACCCCGTGGAGATCTTATTGTCTATGGTTTATAAGTTTGCTTGTATAGCTTTGCTTGGAGCGCCGGCGATGGCTGTATTTTTGTTTGAAGTGTTATTAAATGCGTCAGCGATGTTCAATCACTCCAATGTGACTATTGGGCGTAAAACCGATCAGATGATCCGAAAACTCATTGTTACACCCGATATGCATCGTGTACATCACTCTATCGAGGAAAAGGAAACTAACAGTAATTATGGCTTTTTTCTGTCGGTTTGGGATCGCCTGTTTAGGACCTATATTGACCAGCCAAAAGGCGGGCATGAAGGGATGACAATAGGTCTGAGAGAGTTTCAAAGTGATGAGCCTTCATCACTTAGATGGAGTCTTCTGTCTCCGTTCATGAAGAGTCGATGAGCGTGAGTAAGTTCGCTTTCTTTGTTATCTTTATGAGTGTGATATTGGCTTGTTTTGGGTTCTTATGGAAGAAACCAACGCTTGATGATCTTCATCAGTCGATTCTTTCGCAGCATCGTGGCTTGGCACATATTTCAATATCAAAGTATTTGTCTTTAATTGATCGTTCAACGGATTTTGACGGTTCTAATAGTGCCCCTGAAATTGTTAATAACGTCGTACTATTTGATGTGCGGGAGAGTGAAGAGTATGACGTTGGGCGCATAGCCGGTGCAATTCATTTGCCTCCCAATATGAAGGCTGAAGACTTTGAGGATAGATACGCAGCGCTAATTCAAAACAAACAAGTAATATTTTATTGCTCGGTTGGCAGGCGCTCATCAGATAAGCTGGCTGAATTTAACGGTCTGCTTCAAAAACACGGTGCTCAGTCTGCCGCGAATCTGGAGGGTGGAATCTTTTCCTGGGTAAATCAGGGACTGGATGTCGAAGGGGAATATGTCCACCCTTACAATGAATATTGGGGGAGATTGATAAACGACTCCAGTAAAAAATCATATTTGAATCAGAGGTAAGTTGTTATGAATAGATTAATTTCAGGGAGACCCACTCTTAGGCATTTTATGGTGATGGGCATGGCTTGGATTGTGTGCGTAATGCCGCCTATGAGTGTTGCCGAAGTGGGGAGTAGTAATGTTAAAAATCTCAGTGCTCAAGAGGCTAAGGATTATTTAAACGAGAATCCAACTACGTTAGTTCTGGACGTGCGGACAAAAGTGGAATTTGATGAAGGGCATCTTGACGATGCCATAAACATTGATTATTTCGCCAGTGATTTTACCAAAAGGGTGGCGATGCTGAACTCTGATGAAACCTATTTAGTTCATTGCCGCTCGGGTGTTCGAAGCACAAAAGCTTTAACCCTTTTAAAAGAGGCTGGATTTCGCAATCTCCTGCACCTTGATGGAGGCATCAACGCTTGGCGCAAAAACGAGTTACAAGATTAAAGGCGCCCCTTGCTCACTGGAAACTATAACTCAATCTCGCCAGCGTAATATTGGCTCGATATTCGATGAGTAAATGCGACAAGGTTATCGTACTTTTTTACTTCTTTTCCTAGGTCAGTTTCTAAAGAACAGACTGTGAATGATGCGAGCATAGCAAACGCTGTTATGTCAAAGGAGCAAATTCTTTCGCCGAAAAAATAGGGCTTATCACCCAAAATAACGGATAAGCTCGTCCAGCTTTTGTTGGCAATGTCTGTAATTTCTTGGTCGTTGTGTTTTCCCATTCCGTGCCCCAAAAATTGCTTTCGAGTTGACCTGCGTGCATAGGAAGCGATTAAATGATTCATTGGAAATGGGAGTGGGTCGAAGAATTGTGCCTTTACCGTTGGCCATGCATCGTTTTTAATCCATCTGGAGTAGACTATCGTCCAATATAGATTTTCATCAAGAGATTTACTGAGCAGTTGTGCGTAGGCGGCTTGCTCGTCGGAAAGCCAGTCATCAAATTCGACACCGTGAAGATTCTTAAGATGCTCTAAAATAATCACCGAATCGGCGATTATTTCGTTGTTATCTTTTATGAATGGGAGCTTTGCTTTTGGTGCTTTCTGCAAATTGCTTGCACTCGCAATGCTCTCATATTCAAGGCCAGCAATTCGTAAGCTAAGGTCAATTTTAGTAACGAACGGGCTTGGGTCAGGAAGGTTAAATGCCGGGCCGAAAGAATACAGTTTGATCATGATAGGGTCTCTTTTAGTTGTGCTAACTGCGAGTCTGATAGTTCGTTTCTATCGGCTGCCAGCTCAACGGCTTGTTGGCCTAATAGGGTGTATAAATTGCGAGTCAATTTACGCCCTGAGTCGAGATGCGTAAGGTGAGCTTTTATGGTTGAAATGTCCCCGCGTGGAACCGGTCCGCTTAACGCTGCTGAGGTGCCGTGAGCGCTTATATTTTCTAGTGTTGAGAGCATTAGCGGCTGAATTGCTTGCCAAAACTGATCGCGGTCTAGCCCGCCGTTCTCGGCTGATTGAAGACTCAACTCGCTTAAAGATACTAGGTAATTGCAGGCGAAGACGCAGGCGGTATGGTACGCCGTTTTAGAATCGTCCTTCATTTGATGAGTGATACACCCAATTTTTTTGAACAGCCAGCTTAGTGTCGTTGCTGGCTCTGATTCTCCTGATATAAAACAATGGGTATTATGCGTAGGATTGCGGAGCAATAATCTTGCTGACTCTATGGTCGGAAAGGTGTTAAGTGGATGGGCAGTGGCCACGTGGCAGCCAACCTCCTTAGCCGCGGATAATTCGGAGGAGCCTAGTGCCCCTGAGCAGTGAGCTACGATTGTATTGCTATTGAGGGTAGTGGAGAGTCCCTCACACAACGTTCTGATTTGACTGTCTTGAACTGTCAACAGAAGTAGGTCAGTCTCTATGACGGCGTGCTTTTGTGCGGCCAAGTTTTTTCCGGGCAGTTCTACTTGAAACCCAGCCGCACTAAATGCCTCGTATAGGCTGGTACCAACTTTGCCAGAACCAATGATGGTGATATGTTCAATCGAACTCATAGAATACCCAGTCTTCTGGCTAATTCTGGGCCGCTGATACCAATACTCTCATCACCTTGTTCTACCTTTCTTATTAATTCGGATATCTTTGCATTTAAGGGGCATTCAATCCCTAAAGCTGAACCGTGATCAACTACGGCTTGGTTTAGGTACTCAATTTCAGATTGTTTTCCTTGGCTTAGGTCCCACCACATTGAGACACGAGCCGTTGGATCTATTGCTAATGTCTTTTGTGCTAGTTTCAGATATAGCCAATTAGGGAGCCGCATTATCTTCGGCAACCAAGCCGCAGGCAGTGGTGTTAATTTTGGAAGCGGTAATTTCATGGCATTAGTGACGTCTAATAACTCGCTCATTAATGCGGCTATTACTCTGCGAAAGTAGGGGTCCTCAGTCATGGCCTTCGTGGGTATGTCAGACAGTGCGTTGACTGAGTTTGCTAGATTGAGTTGCAGTTTAGCCCAACGTTCCGCCGTAATATTGTTAGTCAGGTGGACGGGTAGCAAGCCGCAATGCAGTCTCTCAAATGTTGAGTTAAGTTCAGAAAACGATTCAATTACCAAACTGCCATCCGTAGAGCGATGTAAGTGAGCCTCACCTTGTTCTGAAACATTGAACCCTATCACCGCTTGGAGGATTGGGTTGTCAGGAAAAGCTTGTCTGATCGGCGCATCACTTCCAAACCCGTTTTGACAACAAATGATCACGGTTTCCGGCGAGATAATAGTTGATATTTGAGCAATTGATGATTGCACCGCAGTGCATTTAACCGTCAGCCACAGAACTCTTATATCAGGTGATTCGTCGTCTTGTGCTCCAGTTGATAAAAACGTGGGTGGATCAATGTCGGCGCGGTTGTGATCTAGGTCAGACAGTGTCAGGCCGTTGTGCATTGCCTTGCGTTGCTTCTCGCGGCCAATCAATCGAGTGTCGATCCCAGCGTGTAGTAATCCGCCAGCGATAAACCCTCCAATTAGGCCAGTTCCAAATACTAAATGTGTCATACGGATAAGTATGCACGTGTTACGTCTTTATAAAAAGTCGTAAGTGACCGCAGAGACATTAGTCTGTGGAGCTTAGTCTCTCAGATAGTGCTTCATACTCTTCGCTTGATTCAAGCCATTGTGCTTCTGCGTCATCCAGTTCTTTTTGAACGTAGGCTTGGTCTGCTAAGAGGCTCTTTAACTTCTCTTTATTGTCATCACTGTATAGGTCGGTATCAGCGAGTTGGGTTTCGATAGCGTTTTTTTCGAGTCCCAGTTTTTCCATCACCCGCTCCGCACGTTTTATCTTATTAGTGATGGGTTGTAGCTGCTTTCTGCGTTCAGCATCTACGCGTTTTTGTTCTTTCTTGGCGACGGCGGTGTGTTTGGGTTTTAGGGCCTCTTCGACGTTATTTGATATGACTGCATTGGCGTCACCGCGCTTGTGTTCGGCAAGCCATTTTGGGTAATCATCAACACTGCCTTTAAATTCAGACGCGCGACCGTCGGCAACTAAAATCAGCTTATCCGAATTTACTTTAAGTAAATGGCGGTCATGCGATACCAATACTACCGCGCCGGAATACTCTTGAAGCGCTACCGCTAAGGCTTGGCGCATTTCAAGATCCAGATGGTTTGTCGGTTCATCTAGAAGTAATAGGTTTGGTCGTTGGTAGCAAAGAAGAGCCAATGCGAGCCGAGATTTTTCTCCGCCTGAGAATGGGGCTACTTTACTGAGGGCTTTGGACCCAATAAAACCGAAACTCCCGAGATAACGCCGCAGTTGATTCTCCGTTGCTTGCCCGTTGTTACATTCTTTGTCCAGTAGGGCCATATGCTCCATCGGCGTATGATCCATCTGTAACTTTTCGATCTGATGTTGTGCAAAGTAACCGATGTTTATCTCTTTTGAGCTGTGGTAGTTACCGCTCATTAGCTTTAACTCACCGGCTAACATTTTGATCACAGTTGACTTACCTGCGCCGTTTGGCCCAATAAGACCAACTCGGTCACCGGGTGTCATCGAGAATTCGATATTTTGAACCGTCGGTGTGTCACCATAGCCAACACTGACGTCGTGCAGACTTAATAGAGGGCTGGGATTCTTCTCAGGGTCTGGAATGCTGAAGTCAAAGGGTGAATCGATATGGGCAGGAGCGATTCGCTCCATTTTTTCCAAGGCCTTTAATCGACTTTGAGCTTGAGTCGCCTTAGTGGCTTTCGCTCTGAAGCGTCGAACGAAGTCCTGCATATGAGCAATTTCTCGTTGTTGCTTTTCAAACGCTGATTGTTGATTGGCTAATTGGTCGGCTCTAATGCGTTCAAAGGCGGAATAATTTCCCTTGAATAGCTGTGCCTTTTGATTTTCTATATGGAGTGTGTGGGTGGTCAACGCATCCAAAAAGTCACGATCATGCGCGATCAAGATCAAGGTGCCTGTGTAGCTCTTTAACCAACGTTCCAGCCAAAGTACGGCGTCCAGATCCAGGTGGTTTGTGGGCTCATCCAGCAGTAACAAGTCGGAGCGGCACATGAGTGCTTTGGCCACATTCAGTCTGACCCGCCAGCCACCAGAAAACTCCTTGGCAGGTTTGTCGATGTCTTTGTTGTTAAACCCAAGGCCGCTCAGCAACTGAGCGGCTCGACTGCGTGCTGAGTAGCCATCTATTTCCTCATATCGCGCTTGAAACTTCAGAAAGCGAGGGTGATCAACATCGAGTACTTTTTGATCCAACTCACGCCATTCTTCATCGCCATCGAGTACGTGTTCGATGGCTGGCCTCTCATTGGCTGGAGCCTCTTGCGCCACATGGGCTAGCACCCAGTCTTTCGGTACTTTGACATCGCCTTTATCGATCACAAGTTCATTGCGAAGCATAGCGAACAGACTGGATTTTCCGCAGCCATTGGCTCCGGTTAACCCGACTTTCTGGCCTGGGTGTATTTGACAGCTGGCCTTATCAAACAATAAGGTTTCGCCGCGCCGAATGCTGAGGTTGTCAAACTGAATCATGGGCGTAGTTTAATGCGAATTCAGGAGTAAGCAAGCAGACTTCGCGTGTGGGAGCTATCCGCATGGTAAATCAAAGGAGCAAAACGTGTGTCAAAGTGTTAAATACGTCTAAATATCGGTATTTTGTCACATTGATCACAGGTGTGGGCTTTCAAATTGGGTATAAACGAGGGGTAGCAGCAGGCATTTGGTGGTTCGGGTTCAAGCCTGCTGTTCATTCTACACGGGGTATGGTTATGTTTGAAAGCTTAGAAGCAGGGTTAGTTGGTGACGTATCAAATGAATCGTCAATCAGGGTTAAAAGTTCGTTGGGTTATCGGAAAACAGTCCAAGCGCTCACGTATCTAATTGAGGCGAAGGGATTGAAAATTCAGGCGCACGTTGATCATATGAGTCGATTTCACAGCGCTGATGGTCGCGCTCTTCCGAAATCTTTGTTACTTCTGGGTGAAGAAAAAGGATGTGTCGGATCGATGGAGCGCTCGTTAATTGACAGCTTAGGATTAGCGCTTTCGTTTGTTGTGTTTGAAGATGACCAGAGGGCAGTTTGGGTGACTTACAACAACGTGGAAAGATTAAACAACGCGGCTCACATTAATGAGCATGATAGTTTGGTGAACGGTGTAGCCAATCTGATGGAAAACATTGTTAGCGATCTCTGCGAGCTGACATCGAACAGGGTCCTTCACTAAGGCTAAATACCAAAAAGTTGTAATAAAAAACCGGAACTTTCTAATGTATGGTGGGATTAGTAAAGTTCATTGGATCTTTAGTTAGTGAGTTTTCACATATCAAGTTTGATACTATGAGGGCGTTTAGGCCCTCATACACGAACGAGACAATTTATGAGTTTTATTACACTTGCAGATTATATCGGCGTTTTTGTTTTCGCTGTGTCGGGAGGATTAGTCGCAATTCGGCATAACATGGACTTGTTTGGCATACTGGTTGTGGGGTTGCTGCCAGCAATTGGCGGCGGAACCTTACGGGATGTACTGCTCGATGTTCCGGTTTTTTGGTTGGCAGATCCATGGGTTGTTTGCGTCGCGCTGGCTGGCGGAGTAGGCGCCATCATTTACAAGTCTTGGACCCGAGTCAAATTGTTTGTATGGGTGGACGCGCTAGGTTTAGCATTGTTCGCAATGCTAGGAACATATAAAGCGTACAGTCTGGACGCAGGTTTCATGACGTCGGTCATGATGGGCACCATCACAGCAACGGCAGGAGGCTTGATTCGAGACGTAGTTTGTGGCGGCCCTCCAATACTACTAAAAGAGGATATTTACGCCACAGCGGCCTTATTTGGAAGCAGTTTGGGCTGTTGGGCTCTGTTTAGTGGTGTAAGTACACCTATTTCACTTTTACTTGGTTTTATTGCTGTATTCACCATCAGAGCGATGGCGATTAAGTATGAGCTGTCTTTGCCAAGTTCGGACTGGGTTCGAGGGAAACTCTATCGTAACCCAAGTAATCCTGATGATTGATTCGATAATAGGCGGGCACGAAAAATTTGTGGGCCTATAACGAGTGCGTACCACAAAAGCCAACTGCTTTACGGTCTGCTTTGAGGTTAGTTGTGGTTTTTTTGACTGCACTGGATAGTCACTTTACTGTATTTTGCTAGCCGTATAACCTACACTTGATTCGTCGTTTTTGAAATGAATACAGAGTTGTTTGTCGGTTTATGAATAAATTTAAACGTATCAAAGAGTCCGCGGAAAAGCGTAAGGGCGGTCCTGCTGAATTAGCTCGTTTGCTCACTATCCCGGCGACTGAGAGTGAGCTTAGGGAAGTAAGTGATGATCGCTATTTAGCTCAATTGACACGCTGCGTATTCAACGCGGGTTTTCACTGGCGCGTTATCACCGCTAAGTGGTCTGGTTTTGAAGAAGCCTTTCACGGCTTTGATTTAGGCGCATTGTTGACCAAATCCCCCGATGAGTGGGAGTCTTATGTGGAAGATGCCCGTATTATTCGAAATTGGCAAAAGATCGAAACGGTGTTTAAGAATGCGCTAATGGTGGATGAAGTCGCCGCTGAACATGGTAGCTTTGGGGAATTTTTCGCTGATTGGCCGGTGACTGATCAAGTGGGGTTGATGAAATACCTACATAAAAACGGTGCTAGATTAGGTGGGAAAACAGCCCAGTGGTTTCTGCGCTTTACTGGTAAAGACAGTTTCATCTTAACTGGAGATGTGATTTCTGCGTTGATAGCCAATGGAGTCGACACTAACGAGAAAGCGACCAGTCAGCGTGATTTGAAGAATATTCAAAATGCGTTCAATCATTGGCAACAAGAAACAGGGTTGCCGATTACTCATCTTAGTAAAATCCTCAGTTACTCGGTAGGCGATAATGTGCCGGTTGATGTGCTTGAGGGGTATCAAGGGTCTCAAACGGTAACAAGCTAATGAACCAAATTTTAAAACAGTATGACGGTGTGTACTTTTTGTTGGGCAGAGTGCTGCTTGGCAGTTACTTTTTATTGCCTGGTGTGATGAAGGCAGTTCAATACTCTGGAACGCTTGACTTGATGATAGCGAAAGGGGTTCCGCTCGCCAGCATACTATTGCCATTAACAATAGTTCTACAGATAGGTTTAGGTCTGATGGTGATTGTCGGTAAACAACTCAGAGTCAGCGCGCTGCTTTTGTTTGGCTTGACCATTTTGATCAATGTGTATATCCATAACTTTTGGGCGCTTCAAGGAGAGCCTAGTTTTGCTCACGAACTACAGAACTTCATAAAAAACTTAGGCATAGCCGCCGGATTGCTGGTTTTGGCGACCAAACAAACGGATTAAAAGAGCTGAAGGTTTACATTGCTCTGGTCGAGTTTAGTTAGCCCTCGACCAGTTGTCACACAATCTGGTTTAGTATTTTAAATACAAATCGGTGCTATTTTTCCGAGAGAGTTTTTAACTACGGAACAGTTAAGCTCTTCAGGCTTGTCTTCGGCGTAGTTAATGTTGCCGATAAAGCCTCTGTCTAAGCCCGCTTGCGAATTGTCATCTTTAATGTATTCCCAGCGAACCAGGCTGTTTTTATTGGTCAGAGAAACGGTACGTTGGGTCCAACCTATCTCTCCGCTGATTCGGTCTACTTCCTGTCCATCAACCAGTATGCGTAGGTAGTCGTTACTGGTTTCTGATGACACCTTCCAAGAGAATGTAAGTTCGCCAGGAAAGTTAAATCGACCACTTACCCAACTGGACTCATCGTCGCTGAGTTCACCACTTTGCAAGACCGTTTGATTCATTAGGCTGGAATCAATAAACGAAGAGAAGCCCTCAGGCCCGCCTGAGCACCAGTCAGCAACGGCGTCAAGCGCTTGGGTTACCGGCGATGTGTCCACGCAGCCTGTTCTTTCAATCATTTTGCCTGAGTGGAATGGGAAGCGTGTAAACACGATGGGTCTGCCGTCTTTCTGAGGCGTGATTCCTACTGTGAACTGTCGATAATCATTTCTGGTCTCACGATTAAAATCCACATCCAAGGATCCGTCTTTGTTCAGTCTAAAAAGGGTCGCGCTGTAGGTCGTATCTGTTTGCGGTGGGTCTGTAAGAAAGAGGGTGTTGGTTTCTATTTTCGCTACAAGTACTTTGCCGTTAGGCAGAACCTCCAGATCGCTAATTCTACCAGAAAACCTACCTATATCGCTTTGGTTGAAACTACGATCTACATCACCGGTCGGTAGAATTTTATATATATGTTTGTCTACGGTGCCGTCACTATTAGCGGCGGTAAAATAAATGTTATTGTTGTTGTCGAATCTTATATTTTGAATATATTGACGGTATTTCGCTGTGTGAGAGAAAGATTGATCAACCGTCAGATTACTGTTCAATAAGGTTAATTCTTCGCGCCCGTCACTACCTGCTCCGATCATAAGTATTTTGTCACCTGATACATTAGGCACGAATCTGGTTCTTGTGTAGCTATTATTAACGTTAATTTCGATCACGCTTCCATCGGGTTGTATAAATGCCGAGGCGACTTGTTTGGGGCCGGAGGCCGTATTGATGGTAAATGGTGAATCAGGAAACTTGCTGCCTAACACAACACGCCCATCGTTCATTAATCCCTTTATAAGAATCCCGTTACCTTGTGAAACATCCTTGACTATGTATTGGGAGAGATTCTGATTAAAGGAGCTGTTAGCGTTATAGGTACCATCAGAATTCATTCTAAGCACATTAGGTACTTCTGGCGTTTGGGCGAATGTCTGGTTTAGTTGAAAGGTCCCAGTTAGTATGATTGATTCGTCGTCATACTCAAGTAGAGAATCAAAGTTATTAAGTCCTTCAACAGAAAAGAAAGTTTTATTAATCGTCGTTTGATTAAAGGTCGAGTCCAAACTTCCGTCGCTATTGAGTCTTAGAAGGTTTTTTCTTTCTAGCCCATTACCCTCATCAGCTTCAATAGCTCCTGCAACAAGCAGCTTTTTATTTTTAAGTTCAATCACCTGGTCCACGTTTGCTAAGAGGCCAAACCCGTTGCTCGGTTGTGAGAATGTCGGATCAACAAGGCCTCGATCGGTTTCCGCGTAAGAGTTTGTGGCCAGGTTGAGCATGGCAAAAATAGTAACTAGAGCACGTTGTATCATCAAAATGTCCTTCAAACGTTGTAGGGTGTCCATTAGCTATCGAAGCTGGGTGAAACAATCAATGCCTCCGAGCCACATAACTTTCTATTAAGTCTTGTTTAGTCGCTGGGACGAGTACCCCAGTGGCTAAACAAGCGTATTGAATACTATCAAAATAACTAATGTAGTAAAGCCAGCTAAACTGGCTTTACTACAAAGAGTAAGTCTCCGGCGTTGACTTGCGCGCCGTTAGATTGATTGACGCGAACTATTTCGTAATTATTTTCCGCGGTAAAAATTTCACCAGATCCGGGAACACTGGAGAGAGAGATGTGCGTAAACAGTTTCATGGCTTCGACTTGGCACAGAGTTTGGCTCAAGTTTACCTTGTCTCCTACTTTTACAAAATCAGGTTCGCTAGGAGTCGGAGTTGCATAGTAAATGCCGGTCATAGGTGAAATCACCTTAATCTCATCCGTTCCAGCGATTTTTAAGCTGGCTAGATCGCTGTCGGCTTTTTCAACACCAGTATAGGCCATCTCTTCCACGATTTGGTCTTTATCCAAGGTGTCAAGGAATGCAGGCAAGTACCCTGTGTCATAGTCGCCTTTGATAAACGTATCGTCTTTGAGAATGCGCTTTAGCAAAGACATATTGGTGCACACGCCCTTTATCACCGTTTGATCTAACGCGGCAATGAGTTTTTTAATGGCATCTTTGCGGTCTTTTCCATAGACAACCAGCTGCGCAATCATGCTGTCGTAAAATGGAGAAATCGTTTTGCCTTCAGACACTGATGCAATAACTTCTATATGATCCCCTTCGGGGAATTTACATTCCGTGACCAATCCGGGAGTCGGTAGAAAATCGATTGTGCCGTTGGTGTCTAACCGTGCTTTTTCGGCGGTGATTCGAGCCTCGATTGAAAAGCCTTTACTTTTAGGCTTAATGTCGGCGATAGAAAGGCCCTCGGCGATTTCATATTGTTTGCCAACAATATTAACGCCTGACGTCCACTCAGTTACTGGGTGTTCGACTTGAAGGCGTGTATTCATTTCCATGAAGTAGATGGCGTCTGACTTCAAATCATAGATAAATTCAACTGTACCTGCTCCAAAATAGTCTACCGAGTTAGCTAGGTTTTCAGCGCACTCATAGGCTTGCTTTTCTAGCTTTTTGGGAAGCATGGTTGAGCCAGATTCCTCTAATACTTTTTGGTTGTTTCTTTGTACGGTACAGTCGCGTAGCCCCAACACTTTAGTATTGCCATGTGCATCTCTAAGGATTTGTACTTCGATGTGTCTCATTGAGACAACAAATTTTTCTAGATACAAGTCGCCATTTCCAAACGCGCTTCTGGCCTCGCTGTAGACATTATTAAACGCGTCTTTGATCTCAGAAGGGCTTCGTACTACTTTGATGCCTTTACCGCCACCACCGTGTACGGCCTTAAGCAGCACGGGGTAGCCAATTTCTTCCGCTACTTTGGCGGTTGCTTCTGCGCTGGTCAGGATGCCGTGTGATCCCGGTACGACGGGCACATTATTTGCCATCGCTGTGTTAATGGCGTTTGACTTGTTGCCCATGGTGTCCATGCTGCTACCTTTAGGGCCAACGAAGTTCAGTCCATTTGCTCGGCAAAGGCGCGCAAATCCGGCATTTTCCGACAAAAAGCCAATGCCCGGATGAAGAGCGGTGGCTCCTCGATTTTTTGCGATGGTTACTACCGACAGTCCGTTGAGGTAACTTTCTCCCGGTGTTTGGCCGCCCAAGCAGACTACTTCGTCTTGTTCTGTGAGCATATCGCAGGCAACGGAGCCCATGTCGGGGTCAGACTGCACTAACAGTACTTTATGTCCTTGGGCTTGCGCTACTCGGATCAGTTTTACCGCGGTACAGCCACGAGCGTGAACTAGGACCTTGTCAATTTTCCCCATGCGGTCGATCGCTCGATGCACTTGGTTTTTTTGAGCTTTTTCTTCTACGCTTGCGACGCCGGAAATGACTTTATTTACCACTTCACCGACAGACTCTTCGGGGAGGGTAATGTTTGGGTCAACCTCGCGCAGTTTTTCATCTAATCCTTCGGCGAACGGGTGTTTTACTAAACCCTGCATTGCTCCGGTATTATTGGCCAAGTAATTCGATGTGGTTGACATCGAAGGAAGAAAGGAGGGCACAACGACTCGGCCAGCAAAAGGCATGTCTGTGCCACTAAAATAATAGGTGTGGACCAGCGGGTGTGTGACGAAACTGGCTTGCGAGCCACCAGTACAATCGCCAAATCCGAAAATAACGATTGGTAGCCCCGTTTCTGATATGAAACTGGTAATGCGGTCATTCACAATCGCCATAGAGAATAATGAGCTTGGGCCTTCTTTGGTTTGCATGCCACCAGAAGAAACAAAACATACGATGGGGAGACCTTGTTCTGCGCAATCTATCAGCAGACCACACAGTTTCTCTGCGCCGGCCATATCAAACGCGCCAGCTTGAAACGCGACATTGGATATCAGAGCCCCAACTTTTGCGGTCTTACCACCTTCGAGTTTTATTTCGCCTATGCCAGTGACTACGCCGCAAGGTGTAATGTCATTATTCAGGGCCTTTTCGATAGACTGGCGGAAACCGGGAAACTGAACCGGATTTGCCGTCATTTTATTCGAGTGTGTTTCCGTGAATTCGGTGAAAAGAGTGCTCTTAAACGCATCCACTGTGCTTAATTTCTGACGTTTGTAAGAGGCAAGAACTCTCTGAATCAAAAGGTCTTGGTAAGCTATATTTAGTTGATTCCAAAAATCCTTACGTTTACCAATTCGCCAAGGGTTAATTTGCCCATTGTAGCTTTTGGCATTCATTTGAGATTCGATGAAGCGAGGCACCAGCGTTTCGAAGAAATAAGTGATCAGAACTAGCAAAGAGTCTGACATTCTTGGGAAATTAACGCGTTTCCATTCTTCCACGTCTGACAAGAACGAGCCTCGTTGGTCGTACTTAACAAAATGGTTTAACCATTTTGCAAACTCAGCCTTAATGTCGCTATTGACCACCTCTTCGCTCATTGACCCACTGACACTGTCAGCTACTTTTTCCAATGAGGTGTCTAAAATTCGTTTAAGCGTGTCTTGCGATAAAGATTGGAATGCCTGAGATTCTTCCGCGATCTCACCGAAATTATCGACAATATTATTATACAGTGCGTCAAATACTAAGATGTTGCGAAACTGAGACTGCATGATGTCCTTCAAGCTCGGCTCGTTTAACGTGTCGAGGAGTGTTAGGTCGGACTCATGTTTGTGTAAAAAGCTCGGGCTATTTTCGGTAATGGCCTCAAGCTTTCGATTCATCTCGATGAAGTTGAACGCCGCGTCCGACTTCCATCTATTATAGAGGTAGAGGCACAGAATGAAGCAGAATGATTTCTGTGCGCTGCGGTAGTTGCTTTGTGGGTCTCCAAGAATCAGCGCCGTGATCTTACTGCGATCGTTATTCAGCTCCTCGTGTTTTTGTCTGAGGTTGCTCCACGCTTTTGACAGCTGGTCGTTATAGACTAATTTTTCTGGGTCAGACAGCCATTGATCAAATGACACCTTTCTCATCTGTTGCGTACGTTGAGCCAAATCACCTTTTGGGATTTCCTCTTCCGCTAGTCGACCATAGGTTTCAACCGTTTCTGAGTGAATTCGACAACGCATTGACAAAGAGCGTAGGTACTGCATCGCGTGCGAATAAACGCTTGGGAATTCAGAGAGCTCACCATAAAGCTCAAAATGAGCGGCCTTTTGTAACTCATCGAAAGCTTTTTTGTGTAATTTTTCCGTGCGAACGTTATTCACGTAATCGGCAGCGACAATGGGATTTTCGAGTACTTCGCGCTTTGCGCTTGCTTCTACTTCTTGAATGCCAGTAAAAATCGCCGCGACCAAGTTGTTAGTGTCATCGGATTGTGTGTCTGGCTTCCAATCTACTACACCATCAATGGCACCACTGCGGTACAGCTCCGAGGGTGAAACCCCTACGTAGCGAGCGCTCTCCTGCCAAGACAAATTGTATTGGCGGGCGATGTTGGCCAAGCCCTTAGGTTGAATTGTATTGAACGCCGCATCTTTCACTGCGAGCAAAAGGTTGGTTGTTGCTAATGGAATGGCACCACCTGAATAACCCAAGCCATAAATTATGCCTAAGGTCGGTACCTTCACAGCGGCCATGACGGCGATTAACCTTGAAATGGTGTGGGCTTGGTTGGCGGCGTTTGCCTCTGTACCAGCGTCTGCACCAGGGGTGTCCATGAACGTGATAATAGGGATTGCTCTAGCCGAGTATTCAGTAGCAAGTCGGCATGCTTCTAGGTGGTGTTCAGGACTCCAAACACCATTCGCAATGCTGCGGTTTTGTACAATGAATGCCAGGCGGCGTTTTTCATTGTTGTATTCAAGCGAGATTTCTAAGCTGTACAGCGGCCCCAACTCAAACTCATTATGGATCTTTCCACGGAGTTTGCTGACTATCGACTTCGCACTGGGTCGACTGGCGGATTCAGCGCCGTCTAAAACTTTGGCGACATAATCGTCAACGGCAAGTTTTTTTAAGCTCTGCCTGATCTTTTCTACTTCTTTCGTAGGGATAAGGCCGCTTATATCTTGGTGCCATTTAAAAGGATGCTTATTGCCATTTAGAGATTGGTTATGAGCCCGTCTCTCTATGTCTGAAAATAAACTAGTATTGATGCCATCTGGCGCTGTAATTTGGTTTTTAGTCTTCAAGGGAGCCTACCTTTTATCCAAAACTTACCCAGCTTTGAGAATGTTTAATTGTTCTCAAAGTATTTGTTATTTAAAACTCAAAATTCAATCCTCCGCCATGACCAGTCGGCCACTAAACAGCGAAGCGAAATTTTTATATGTGAACGTGTATCTCATAAAAGCAATTGTTTTATTTTGGCTTTTCATGAAATATTCTAGTCAACCTGACTAGTTACACAGAGAATCGTTGATTGAATAGAGCGGAAGTTAATTATTTTTATGTTGTGCCAAGTATGCCATGAAACTACCGCAAATTCCGAGCAGTAAATCGCTAGTTTCTATACCTCTGCCTATTAAATGTTGCACAACTTCGGCGCATACACAGAGTAGGCAGATAAAGCCAAATGGCGCGATTGGATGAAAGTTGAATGGTCTTATATTTGACCCATGAGTAAGAAGCGTTAGTAGAGCCGCGCCGAAAAAATGCAGAAAGATGTCAGCATTGGACTCAGCCCACAGTATCTGTTGGTACTTAACGCCGAGCATCCGCAGGAAATCATGCGGTACCCAGTGCGCAAAGTTGTAGCTTGGCTGCGCAACAACGTAGGTAAAACTGATGGCGATTATGGTCAATGAAATACGGCAAAACCATTTCATTAAAAATGCCGATTGATTCATACTTCTCTCACCCAATATTCAAACGATGACTATAACGTGACCAGTGTGCAAATCAAGGCTCGTCAAAGGCCAACCAATTTACCTGATAATCACTTAGGATTGAGCTCTATCACGACTGGCATTCTTGCTTCACGCGGAATCAGTCAATCAAGCGGTTTGGATCTCGGCTTGAAGCACTTATTGCCGCCTCAAGGGTTAAGCCACATTGATAAAGCTGCGGAGCTATTAGCTGAAGCAGTAACCGCCGAAGCTAGCGTGGTTATTGTTGGGGATTTCGATGCGGATGGAGCCACCAGCAGCGCGCTGGCGGTACGTTGTCTGCGTGCGTTTGGCTTAGCCAGCGTCAGCTATTTGGTGCCGAACCGTTTCGAGTATGGGTACGGGTTATCGCCTGAGATAGTCGGGGTAGCGGCGATGCGTCAACCGGACGTTATTATTACCGTAGATAATGGAATAAGCAGCGTTGACGGTGTGCATGCCGCGCAAGCATTGGGGATGTCGGTCTTAGTGACTGATCATCATTTGCCTGGCGAAGAGTTGCCAACAGCGGATGTTATTGTAAACCCGAACCTTCCCGGAGATCGTTTTGCAAGTAAAAATCTAGCCGGTGTTGGTGTCATTTTTTATGTGATGTTGGCGCTGCGTGCCAGGTTGCGAGAGATGGGCTGGTTTTCCCAACAGGGTGTTTCAGAGCCGAACATGTCTCAATTTCTTGATTTAGTTGCGCTCGGAACAGTGGCGGATGTGGTGCCGCTTGATAGAAATAACCGGATCTTAGTGCAACAAGGTATGCAGCGAATTCGACAAGGCTTGGCTTGTCCTGGTATTAATGCGCTGTTAACGATAGGCAACCGTAACCCTTTGCGGTTGTCGTCTGCCGATTTGGGTTTTGCCGTTGGGCCTCGTCTCAATGCGGCTGGTAGGCTGGATGATATGTCCGTTGGCATCGAATGTTTATTGAGCGACGATCCCGACAAGGCGCTAGCGCTAGCGGTTCAGTTGGATGATCTCAATAAGGAGCGCAAGCAGGTTGAGCAATCGATGCAGCAAGATGCCCTTTTGATCGTTGAGAACATCAAAGTCGATGAGACGTCCTCGCCGTCGATCTATGCAATTCATGATCCGACTTGGCATCAAGGGGTTGTTGGCTTGGTTGCCTCACGAATCAAGGAACGCACTAATCGGCCGGTTATTGCTATGGCGCCAGGGGAAGAGGAGGGAGAATGGAAAGGCTCTGCTCGAAGTGTCGAGGGTGTGCATATCCGGGACTTGCTTGCCAGAGTGGATGCATTGCATCCCGGTTTGATGACAAAGTTTGGTGGGCACGCGATGGCGGCCGGAATGTCCGTGCCAGAAACCAAGCTGACTCAATTCATCAGCGTCGTTGAACGTATCGCCGCGGAACTGACAAAAGATAAGGACTGGAGTCAAGTAATTTGGACCGACGGTCCGCTGGCGGCTAGCGATTTCACAATGAAGTTGGCCGAGGAACTACGACAATCCACGCCGTGGGGACAAGGGTTTCCTGAACCTTTGTTTGACAGTGAATTCGAGGTTTTGGATGCGCGAACGGTGGGTTTGACCCATGCCAAACTTAAACTTAGACCTATTGACGGTAATCAACCCATTGACGCAATCTGTTTCGGCTATTTGGATACGCATGATGACCTTCCGTCTGGAACAATTCACGCGGCCTATAAGCTTGATGTGAACGAGTATCGCGATAACCTTAGCTTACAATTAATGATTGAGCATATTGAATAGTCTTTTATCATCACCATGCTATTATCAGTCTATATATACTATTGATTACTCACTTTTTTATTACGGAGACTTCAAAATGAGTTACATGAATGCCGGTTCTGGCGCTGTCGTTAGTCAACTTCCTGCGGAAGCAAGAGCTGGCTTTATTCGCCGAACGTATACCCATCTTGCCGGTGCAATTGCATTGTTCGCACTATTGGAAGCAACATTAATCAATATGGGAGCTGGTGAAATAGCCATGAAAGTGCTGTCCACCAGTAAATGGAGTTGGCTGTTTGTGCTAGGCGCCTTTATGGTTGTAGGAATGTTGGCCGATAAATGGGCTCATTCTGGTGCATCACGCGAGCTTCAGTATGCTGGGCTAGGCTTATATATCGTTGCCGACGCCATTGTGTTCTTACCCTTAATTTATATGGCAAATACTTTTGCGCCAGGCGTGTTGCCAAACGCTGCCTTGATAACTGGTGCGTTAGTGGCTGGAATTACCTTTGTTGCGTTCACCACTAAGAAGGACTTTTCATTCATTGGACCCGCGCTTAAGATTGGCGGTTTCGTCGCTCTCGGGTTGATTGTGGCGTCTATTGCGTTTGGAATGGGATTAGGAATGTGGTTCTCGGCTGTAATGATTTTGTTCATGGGGGGATGCGTTTTATATACAACCTCGAATATTATCCATCATTACAATGAGGAACAACATGTAGCCGCATCTTTGGCGTTGTTCGCATCTGTTGCCACCATGTTCTGGTATGTTGTTCAGTTTTTAATGGCTTTCGCTGGCGATGACTAGGCCCCGTTAAACCATCTTTAGTACTGCGAGCGGCTTTTTAGCCGCTCGCTTTCATTTGGGCTTTAATAAAAAGAGAGATTTACGTGCGCTATTCACATCTAGAAGATCTAGTCGGCAACACACCATTAGTCAAATTGAAACGCCTATGGAAAGGCGAGTATGTGACGGTACTCGGAAAGCTGGAAGGGAATAATCCCGCTGGGTCTGTTAAAGATCGCCCCGCGCTGAATATGATTCAGAAGGCAGAGGCGCGAGGAGATATTAAACCTGGAGATAATTTGATCGAAGCCACCAGTGGAAATACTGGGATTGCTCTGTCAATGGCAGCCGCTATGAAGGGCTACTCAATGACCTTGATTATGCCTGATAACATGAGTGAAGAGCGTCGAGCATCAATGCGTGCGTTTGGCGCTGACATCATCTCTGTTTCGCAGGAGGATGGCGGTATGGAGTTGGCGCGTGATATGGCGTTATCAATGCAGGCGCAAGGAAAAGGCACCGTGTTGGATCAGTTCTCGAACGATGATAATTGGAATGCACATTATGAGAGTACAGGCCCAGAAATATGGCGTGATACCGATGGAGGAGTCACTCATTTTGTGAGCTCAATGGGAACAACGGGTACGATTATGGGCGTGTCGCGCTTTCTAAAGGAAAAGAATCCCAGGGTTGAGATTGTTGGTGTGCAGCCCGCCGGATCGTCCCAGATACCCGGTATTCGGCGTTGGCCCACAGAATATCTCCCGAAAATATTTGATGCCAAACGGGTCGATAGAACCATCGACGTAGAACAATCCGTTGCCGAAGAAACAATGCGAGCTCTGGCTAGGGAAGAGGGTATTTTTGCAGGCGTTTCTTCTGGTGGTGCCATGGCCGTTGCGTTAAAGCTGGCTTCAAAATTGGAACAGCAAAATACGTCGGCCACGATAGTCTCAATCGTTTGCGATCGAGGTGATCGGTATCTTTCGACGGGGGTATATTAGATGAACGTATTGGCGTTTGACATCGAAACGATTCCAGATGTCTCGGGCGGACGAAAGCTCTATGAGCTTGGTGACGAGTTGAGTGATTCGGACGTTGCTGAAGCAATGTTTGCTAAGCGGCGTGAAAAGACGGGCACAGATTTTATTGCAACGCATCTACAGAAAGTGGTAGCAATTTCGGCGGTGTATCGTAACTTGACTCATGACAAGTTTTCAGTGTGGACTATTGGTACAGAAGAGAGCACCGAAAAGGAAATAGTTCAGAACTTCTTTGATGGCGTAGATAAACACACCCCTACGCTGGTTACGTGGAATGGCGGAGGGTTCGATCTTCCTGTGTTGCATTACCGTGGATTGATTAATTCGGTGCAAGCCCCTAGGTACTGGGATCTTGGTGAAGACGACAGCAGTTTTAAATGGAATAACTATCTGGGGCGTTTTCATCTACGACATACAGACTTGATGGACGTCATTGCTGGTTACAATAATCGCGCTTATGCTCCCTTAGATGAAATTGCAATATTATTAGGCCTTCCTGGGAAGATGGGCATGAGCGGATCTAAAGTTTGGGATCAATATAAGGCTGGCGAAATTAAAGCCATACGGGACTATTGCGAGACCGACGCTTTAAATACCTATTTAGTGTACCTGCATTGGCTTCATACTCGAGGTCATTTAACCGATGCTGGTTTGCAGCAAGAGCATGCTGTGGTCAAATCAGCGTTAGAGGATGGCGAGCCTCATCTTAAAGAATTCTTAGATGTATGGTCAGCGGCATGAGCGTCCAATAGGAAGCTTTGACCGTTTGATCTAGCGCCAGATCGCGCTCCCGGCCGATCGGACGTTGGCTGCTTGTTGAGCTTTTGGGTAAATGTCAGAAGCTCATGGATTTAATGTCGGGTTGTCAGTGATCTTTAGACCAGTTGGCTGACAACGCCCCATAAAGAGCACAGAATCAGCAAGACGTTTGCGAAAAAGCCGATGATAAATCCGGGCGCACGCTTAGTGGGATCTTTAACGTACGCTGACGCATAAATGAACCTGCCAACTATAAACGCAGCGCCCAACACCGCAGCGACATCCCAGCGGAAAAAATGAGCGCATAGCCACATTGCAGGGAGGGTAACCATCATTTGCTCTAGCGTGTTGAGTTGAACCCTCAACTTACGCTCAAACGCTTCACTGCCGCTGGTGGCTGGCGCCTTAATCTCGCTTCCCCGAGACATTCCTGCCTGTAGGGTGAAGTACATGTATTGAAGCAAAATTAAAAGAGTGACTAGGGCGACTGTGAGCATTGTTATTTCCTCAATGTTTTGACTGGGTTGCGCTGACTTGAACTTTAGCTTTATTAAATTCTTTAGAAACCAACGTTTAACGCGTCAAATAATATACCCTTGAGGCGTTCCTTGCACTAAAATGCGACTCCTTCAATCATTGCTCTTCCCAATTTAGAAGAAATATCTTAGGTGCTCTATGGCAAGACGTCGTCGTCAACGAAAAAAGCTCGATTTAACCCCTCAAGAAATTACCATAGATTCGCTAGCTCATGATGGGCGTGGAGTAGGTCGCGATGCAGAGGGTAAGGTGGTGTTTGTTGACTACGCTCTGCCTGAAGAGAAGGTTCGATTTGTGCCTGTAATGCATCGTAAGAGCTATTTGTTTGGATCGACAATCGAAGTTCTTGAGCCTTCTCCGCATCGCGTTGAACCGCGCTGCGAGGTGTTTGGTCAGTGTGGGGGCTGTGTACTCCAGCATTTAGATCCTGATAAGCAAATCGAATATAAACAACAGCAGTTACTCGAAAATTTTAAAAAAATTGGTGGAGTGGAGCCTGAAAGCTGGTTTGATCCCATGACAAGTAAGCATTGGGGCTATCGGCGAAGAGCCCGGCTGGGCGCAAAATTTGTGCCAAAGAAGGGTGGGATGATCGTCGGGTTTAGGGAGCGTAACAGCAGCTATATCCAGCCTACTTCCAAGTGCGATGTGCTCTACCCAGAAGTTTCTGACCTTTTGCCTGATTTGCGTGAAACTTTAGAAAAGACTTCTTGTAACGATAAGATTCCTCAGGTTGAGATCTCGGTTGCGGATAATGCAACGGTCATGATTGTGCGGCATCTGGAAACATTTTTACAGACGGACCTAGATTTATTGACAGAGTTCGCTAAGCGCAACGACGTGGTGGTGTTTTTACAGCCGGGCAATCTTAAGAGTGTACACCCGCTTTACCCAGAAAACCCTGACCCGCTGTTTTACGATTTTAAGGAGTTTGATGTGCGAGTAGAGTTCTTGCCCACAGACTTTATTCAAGTTAATGGCGATATTAATGACGCGTTGGTTAGCAGAGCCATTGAGCTATTGGATATCAATCAGGACGACCGTGTTTTAGATTTGTTTTGTGGTGTTGGCAATTTTACTCTTCCGCTTGCGCGAAAAGCCAGAGAAGTGGTCGGCGTGGAAGGAGATCAAGCGCTGGTCAATAGAGCTATTCATAACAAGAAACTGAATAATTTAGAAACGGTTGACTTCTTTTTTGGAGATTTGTTTAAGGAAGACATGACAGCGGATTCTCATGGTGAATGGCTACAACAAGGGTTTGATAAAGTGCTCTTGGACCCACCTCGCTCGGGAGCGGCTGAAATGGTTCGGCGTATGCCTCAGTTTGATCCATCTAAAATTGTCTATGTGTCGTGTGGCCCGGCTACCCTTGCCAGAGATGCTGGTGTCTTAGTGAATGAGCATGGTTACCGAATGACACACGCTGGCGTGATTGATATGTTCCCCCACACCGCGCACGTAGAGTCCATCGCTGTATTCGAAAAGTAAAAGAGTTTAGATGACGCAATAAAAAACGGTAACTGAAAACAGTTACCGTTCAATAGGTATGAGCAATATGTTGTTTTTATTCGGTTGCTCTAATTAGAAAAGGTCTAATTTAATCTTTTATTATTATTATCGTTGTTGTCTTTGGGCACCGTATTTTTTATTTTTATTCAGCTTGTTGCACATCACCTCTCGGGTTCAACTTGCTCAAAGACTTTCTGACTAGATCTATGCTAATAAAGCTTATTTTTGATCTTAAGGACAATAAACTAGGTCGATTTTAATTTAGAAGCCGATATTATTTTTATTAGGGCTGGTAAATTGTCTATTCGCGCAGTCGCGAGGTTAGTTAAATTGCTTGCTTCGTTTTCAAAGCTAGATTAAGTCAGAGCGCGTAAGTTATCACCCAAAGGTATAAGGTGCAATCATATTAGGTATGAAAAAAAGTTATTACGCTCGACTATTATATTGTTTCTAGGGATAACGAACATCATTCTAGAACGTCAACTTAGAACTCAAGGCCGGACTCACAGACAAATAAAGGAAGCGTTTCCATTTGAGTGCGTCAATAGCAGGCATAGTTCTTCTGAACTAGCTGGGGCCGAAAAGGGGGAGGGTTTATTGGTGAACACATCTCCGTTTTTGAATATCCAACGATTTATGGGTTCTATAGCCCAGCCGGGGTCGGAACCCGCGTTGATTTCTTCGATATTAGGGCGCCCTTGCGGATCGTTGTCTGAGTTGTTTTGTTCAACTGAGCGAATGGCTAAGCTAATTTGAGTTGAGCCAAACTGTTCTAGATAGATATCTCGAATTTCGAATCCATACGGGTTCCAGGGTTCGCCTCCTTCCGCGTTGGCATGACAAAGTTGGCAGTTTCTTTGACTGGACAGGGAGAATGGGTAGATATTTTTCCACTCAGCTAGAAATTGCGGTGAAGCGAATGTCGTGTTGCATGCGACAAGCAAAGCTATCGTTATTGCTGCAGATCGAAATAGCATCGTGAGGCTTAGCTCATGAAGCCCAGGTCCAGATCACGGTCACTCCAAAAACCATTGTTTAGGTTCGGAAACAGGTCACGCAGCTCGCTATTACTAAACCCACCAAACCACTTTGCTATCGTCGAACTCATCTGATCATGAGAAGTGGTCGGGACCAAGATTCCCCTGCCATTATCCCAATATTGAGGATCATCTCCACTAAATTGAGGCATCGTTCCATACACCTTACTACCATTAACGCTTCCTCCCATGACAAGCTGGTGTCCGCCCCAACCGTGATCTGAGCCACTGAAGTTGCCAACTGAGGTACGGCCAAAATCACTATTAGTAAATGTCACGACATCGTCTTCAAGTCCCATTTCTGTGAGTGCGTCATTGAAGGCTTTGAGTGCTTGACTGAGCTGCTTAAGGTTGCTTGCTTGAGAGCTGCCTAACGCGGTATGAGTGTCGTAACCTTCCATCCCATAATAAAAGGCTTGTTGTGTGTGTTCTACACCTAGGCTGCGTCGACAATTTATAAGAGTTGCTATGTTCTTCAAACCTCGCCCCACTCTCGTTGATGGAAATTGAGTGGTCAGTGTTTGAATTGGTGAACGCAGCGCATCTCTCACAAAGTCACTTTGAGAGAGAGAGGTTTTAAACTTGCGAGCAAACTCTTTCAACAACGGGTTGTCGTACTGGTGAGAATAGGAGGATTCTATGGCCATGCGTCGTTCATTTTGCACAGGTACCAAGTTTTGATATCCATTGACAATATGAACAACGCCACCAAACCCATAGGGGTTCGTGTCTTGTCCTTGTTGCCAAACGTTATTCGTTATTGACGTACTCAGATTGAAGGGAATTTGAGCAGACCACGTGTCGTTGTAAAGGTCGGCGATTCGTCCAGCCCAGCCACTCCTCTGCTCTCCTTCAAAGGGTAAGCCTGCGCGGATAAAATCTTTCTGGGTAATATGGGAGAATAGCTTGGGTGGTAAGTTGGCGGTTCGAGCTACGTAGCTCGCTACGTTTGTTGGCTGCTTTAGAGAGCCAACATTGGCCAAAAACGCGACCTTGCCATCGTTGTAAAGGTCTTTAACCTCTTCCATTGCGGGATGTATGCCATATTTCTCTGCCCCCGAGTCAACTTTCAGAAGGGTGTTGCGGTCAAGTCCTCGGTCTCCTCGTTGGTCTTGGTAGGCGTCAAAATGGTCGTCTTCATCTTTTATTAAAATATTGCAGTCGTTCCCGCCCACTAAATAGATGCAAACCATGGCCCGATAACCATTAGGGCGACTTGCGGCAAGGACTGGCGCCGAGAGTGCGCCGAGTGTTGTGTAGGAGCTAGCAACGCCCAAAACTCCTAATGTTGTGCAGCGGCGTAAAAACTCTCTGCGAGACTGATTCTGTTGCATAAGGGTACCTACCTTTACCGCTGGAAGTTGTATTCGGGAGAAACTGTGAGTACCGTCAGTGCTTGTTCAGCCCAATGTCGTCTGTTGGCACTCGCACTTCCTTGATCGGGCAATGTCTTTAAGAAAGTGATGACGTCGTTTCTCAACCCACTCGACATGATTCCCCCAAATAATCGTTCCTGGTAAAAGTCTAAGAGTTTCTCATGGGTGGTCGCTGAGAGTTGAGCTTCGGACAAATTTAGTGTCATTGCCCTAGTTGTGTCAGATGAATAGGGTGCTGAGTCGCTAATAGGATCACTTCCCTGAGGCGCTGATGTTGCTAGTCGATACATATTTCTGAGGTAGTTCAATACCACATCGTCACTGAATAGAGTCAGTTCAGGAGCAACGAGGTTTTGTTGTGCTAACGCGGGTGTTGTATCTGATGGTGCGTAGAAATTGAAGACACTGGGCGCGTCATAGGGGCGCTGTCCAACATCATTGTGTGGGTTCGCATACCGAATGACGTCTATGTCTGATTCTGCGTTCATAGCGCGCCATAATTGAGAGATCGCGATGATGGGTTCTTTTATCTTTCCGCCCGACGCAGAGGTAGCTGAGTTAAATGCGGCGGGATCCATAAGTATTGCTTTCACAACGGCCGCGAGATCTCCTCGAACGCCGGCCCCATTGTTATTAAAGACGGTGGCAACGCGAGCAACGTATTCGGGAGGAGGGTTGCTCATGACCAGCCTTTCAATCAATCGAGTTGAGATAAATGGTCCGACATTGGGGTGATTAAATATGGTGTTGAGGGCCATGTCTAAATCTTCTTCGGCCGTTAATCCTGCGGGGTGGGTACGCCCCAAAAAGACTTTTGGGTCTGAGTCATGAAAGCTTCCTTCAGCCCAAACGATGAGTGGTTCAAGGTCCCATTCTGAAAAAACAAAACTACCTTGTGCGTAGATCCAGCCTGTAAAGATACGCGCTAGGTTTTGGATTGTGTCTGGAGTGTAGGTTTCGATTTCATTGCCGTTACGATCTAATTTCGGCGAGCCGTCTAGGTTCAGTTCCACCAGCCCGATGCTGAACAACTGCAGAATTTCGCGTGCGTAGTTTTCATCTGGTTGACCAAATCTGCCCGCCTTTTGATTCCCTACGAAGCTTAAGTAGTACGCCATTGCAGGGTTAAGTGTGACGTCTTTTAGAAGTGTTCTGAAATTCCCAAACGCATTTTTTGACAATACGTCTTCGTACACCACCACGGCTCTATTTCGCCCTCGTAATGCGTCTCCAAGGTCTAGAGAGGTGACTAATATCTGACTTAATGCATACACAACGCGTTGACGAAGTTGATCTTCACCGTTAATAGTTCGATGCCACCATTGATCCATTCTTATCCTGGCTGCGCCAGATCCTTCTAACAGCGCATGCATATAGCTTATACAGTCTGCCAGCTGTGAGAAACCACGGCTGATGCACTGCGATGTGGGGCCATTGTTACTAACGTCTACGGTAGCAGCCTCTTTTTGGTTTTGTAAATGCTGATTATAAGCATCAATCGAAGAAGCCCTTGGTAACTTGATTTGCTCATTAATCCACGACTCGTAGCCGACTGCGAGCAGTCGGTCTAGCTCCGCTAGAGTCGGTCCAAAAGATCCGCGCATCAAAAACTGTTGCGCCTGAGCCCGCGTTTGGGGCCCTGCGTCTCTTAAAACGGATTTAAATTGGGTGAGAACCCAAGGTAGATCTTGTCCTGCGTGGTTCCCAATGCGTATTGTGTTTTCCAGCAGGTTTGTCGCGGCCAGAACAATGGTGTTTATCCCGTTGTGGAGCTCAGCGATTACTGATCCATTTAGCATTAAGACGAGACTCTTTCCTGTGGGTATCCCAGTTAGTGTAACCGTGAGTTCCAGATCATTAGCTAGCAGGCCAAAACCAAAAGTAACTCCGTCAGGGTACCGGCGACTGGTAAATCTTGTGTTGTTGATTTGGCCAATTTGAATCGGAATCTGGTCATTCTCCAACAGCATCATGATTGCAGGTAAGAATTTGCCAGCATTGCGCTCTTGCGCTTGTGAATATGCTCCAAACACAAACGAGCACAGTAGGAGCGATATAAGAACAAGATGTCTCATAGAGGTAGGGTCATTCGCTTAGGTTAGGTTAAATCAAATACGCGACCATAGAGAGTTGGGTAGACTCGAATCGCTTTAGACCGTATGAAAAAGTAAATTCATCACGTTCTTTAATTAGTTAGCACACTATTTATATCTCATTTCTAAGCGGTGTTTTCACTAATTTAAATTTTTGCAGAGTTGTTTGGTTGAGTTGATGTGAATTATTGATTGAGCATAAATAAGGTACTTTTAAATCAATGAGTTGGGGTTCATTTTGTTGTCGGCCTGAGATTCTGAATTACGTAAACTTGAACCTGCGCTCGAGGACATTGTTAGGCGACAAATTCTGTCATCAGTATAATATCGTCCGCTTTATGCTCAAACACGATGATCATGATCTCCTTGGACTTGGACTTGGACTTGGACTTTAGCGATCCTTCACCTATATTTTTGGTCAGTCAGATACTCTCTCTTGAAATATCATCAACAGAAACACGGGACTACCGATGGGAGAGAGCGTCAATGTGTTCCTTTTTACCAACGATTTAAGGGTTCATGATAATCAGGCGTTAGCTAATGCTGTGAAAAGACAAGGTCACTTGATCTGTCTTTTTTGTTATAAGACGTGGTGGTTCGAAAACCATCTCCAGCAAGGTCAATCATTAGGCCATCACCGAGCTGCGTTTCTAACACAGAGTTTGATGAACTTGGGGCATGTTCTAGATGGTATGGGGCAAACGTTACTTCTTTTTACTGGGTCTGTGACTGAGGCAATTGAAGAGCTTGAGCGCTCTTTAACACCTGGGTCGACGATCAATAGCGTGTTTAGGTCGTTCAATGTTGGCGTTTACGAAAATAGGGAATGGCAATCCGCTGCGCGGGATTTGCCTCTAGTAAACTTTGAGGAAATTGAAACGCATACTCTTTTTAAAAAGCAGCAACTGGTGCCTTTGTTCCACAGCTTCGATTTATCTTACTCTCAATTTCGTAAGCGAATAGAGTCGTCGCAGGAGCCTCTTGCACCGATACCCACTTTGACAAGCCTTCCGCCACCTCCGTCAGATATTAACGATGTATTGATCACTAAATCTCCACACTTCCAATTGACGGGCTTGGGCGATGATACTACTCATCAACGTCATTTTTGGGGAGGTGAAACTCGTGCGTTGAACCACCTTACGGACTATTTTTCAGAGCACCTGCCGGCACATTATAAGGAAGTTAGAAATTCATTAAATGGTTGGGAAAACTCAACTAAACTGTCTGCTTGGTTGTCAAACGGGTGCTTGTCCGTTCGCTTGGTTTACCAATATTTAAAGCATTATGAAGCTAAAGTCACTGCTAATGAATCTACCTATTGGGTGTATTTTGAGTTGCTATGGCGTGAGTATTTTCAGTGGTCCGCTTACGTAAATCAGGAGAAGCTGTTTGCCCACTCAGGAACCAACGGTCGAAAGCCTCTGACCAGCTTTTATTCAGAGCGTTTTGCTAAATGGTGTTCGGGCACAACGCCGTATCCAATTGTAAATGCATGCATGAATCATTTGAACTCTGAGGGGTACCTTTCTAACCGGGGGCGGCAAATTGTGGCAAGTTGTTTTGTTAACGAGTTATCACTGGACTGGCGCTATGGTGCTGCGTACTTTGAATCAACTCTCCTTGATTATGATGTTGCGAGTAACTGGGGTAATTGGCAATACCTGGCTGGAGTCGGATCAGGCACAAAGGGTAAACGCCATTTTGATCTGGAGAAGCAGGCTCGTCTGTTTGATAAGTCCGGGGAGTATTGCGAGAAGTGGGGGACTGACCGGGAGATCCTACCTTTGGATTCGGTTGATATGGCCGATTGGCCCGCTTGACTAATTAACGTTAGATCTATCATTTGATGACACATAAAAAGATGAATTTGCCGAGTAAACAATGTCAGTGCTGTCAACGACCATTTCTATGGCGTAAAAAGTGGTCCAAGGACTGGAAAGACGTAAAATACTGCTCAAAAAGATGCCGTTCTCAAAGAGACAAAGCGGGTGAGAGTCTGCCTAATGACTAGCCAAATAAAGACATTAAGACTGGTGTTTGGGGATCAGTTGAATGCGGAGCATTCTTGGTTTAAGAAGAGAGATGAGCATATTACGTACCTGATTATGGAGTTGCGTCAAGAGACAGATTATACAAAGCACCACATACAGAAACTTTGTGCGTTTTTTTTGAGCATGCAGAACTTCGCCGAGGCTCTTAAGGTTGCTGGACATAACGTTATCCATCTGACCTTGGATGAGACGGCGGAATTCAAGGGCCTTGGAGAAATAGTGCGCGCCTTAACGACCAAAGTGAATGCTAAGGTTTTTGAATATCAGCGGCCCGACGAGTACCGCTTAGTCAAATTGATGGAATCACTTGAGCTAGATCAAGTCGACATAAAGGTCGCGGAATCGGAACATTTTGTGTTGGAGTTTCACGAGTTATCGCAGTACTTTTCTCCTAATAAGTCGCATCGAATGGAGTCTTTTTATCGCAAAATGCGGACTCGCTTTAACATAATGATGAGCGATGGCGAGCCATGGGGAGGTCAATGGAATTTTGACGCTCTAAATAGGAATAAACTAAAGCAAAGCGACCTAAGTGAGATACCTGCGCCTAGGGTGTTCGAAAATGATGTCTCTGTGGTAAAAGAGAGAATCGATCGTCATGGCGTTGATTATATTGGGCGCATAAAGGGAGCAATTGTGTGGCCTACATCACGTGCGCAGGCTGTGTTATTACTTGAACATTTTTGTGTTCATTGCTTACCTAGTTTCGGCATGTTTCAAGATGCCATGACCCATAAATCTTCGCATGCATGGAGCCTATATCATTCGAGGCTTTCTTTTGCGCTGAACGCTAAGCTCATTGCCCCTATGAGGGTAATAAATCGTGCTATTGAGGAGTACAGAGCGCGAACGACTGAAATCTCTCTGGCTCAAATCGAGGGCTTCGTTAGGCAGATTTTGGGTTGGCGTGAGTTTATGAGAGGTGTTTATTGGGTGAATATGCCCAGTTATTCAATGCTTAATACGTTGGGTGCCAAGCGAGATTTACCTGAGTTCTTTTGGACAGGGAATACAAAGATGAACTGCATGAAGCACTCTATAGATCAATCACTGGAGTACGCGTACGCTCATCATATTCAGCGGCTCATGATCACAGGCAACTTCTGTTTGCTTGCAGGAATCGCCCCAGACCAGGTCGACGCTTGGTACTTAGGCATCTACATCGACGCGATAGAGTGGGTGGAAATGCCAAATACTCGAGGCATGAGCCAATTTGCCGATGGCGGGATAATTGCCAGCAAACCCTATTCCGCCAGTGGCGCGTACATTAGCCGGATGAGTGATTATTGCAATGGTTGTCATTACAAGGTCAAGGAAAAGGTTGGTGATAAGGCTTGCCCGTTCAATAGCCTGTATTGGCATTTTATGCACACGCACCGAGACCTTCTGGAAAAGAACCCAAGGATCGGCATGATCTACCGTAATTTCGATCGAATGGAAGAAAACCTTAGATCGAGAGTGTTAGAAAATGGGCGTAGCTTGTTGACTAAACTCGATACCTTATAAATCGAGCTGCTTTATTTGCTAATCACAGGTCTATAGAATTCCCAGATTGCTGGCGAATTGCAGCTCATTCATTATATCCGAATTGTCATATCTGCTGGGGGATAAGGCGGGTGCAAAATCTGGTAAGGTTTCCCGGTCAATCCATTGTGAACAAAGTTCTCCTGCAGCGCATGCTGACATGGCACCGAAGCCAGACAGTGCGCCAACTACAAAAGATTCTTGTTGATTGATGGGGCCGATTAATGGCCAATTTTCCCTGGTCATTGTGTAATAGCCCCCGTAGTGAGAACGCGAAGTCGGAAGGCTTTGAATGTACGGTTTAAGACCTGGGTTAAGCCTTGAAGCGGCTCGTATTACGATCTCGGGAAAGACTGAATCGTGTCTGGGATCTTCATTGAGTTCACGGTTTTGCTTTGGCTGGCTCGCGAGTTGATTGTAAGCCCAACCTAACTTAATCCAATTGCCATTGCCTTCGGGGCGACAATGAATTCCCCCTGGATTTTCCTTCGTTAGCCAGGCTAGTGACGCATCATTTGAAAGATAATCTAATTCTTCCGGAGTCCAATTTAGCGTGATTGGGTCTAAATCAATCGCGAACGGTTGGTTTCGAGGAACGGCATTGAGCGTGTCCTCGAATGCGAGTTTTTGATGGAACACGTTCGTAACCGGCAGTTCAACGCCTTGCATGGCGCTTACATCTGCAATGAATGGTCCCGACGCATTTACGAGGATATCGGCATTTAGTATTGCGTCTCCAGAGGCAGAGCGAATTGTTAAATCGTGACCATTGTTGTTTTCAATATGTGTGACCTCACCTCTTATTCGTCTACCGCCTTTGAGTTTAATTTGTTCTAACATGTAGGCTCCCATTTGTTGTGCTGAAATATGGCCAGCGTTACGAATATGAAGCACGTGTCTAATCTCTTTTGTGAATGCAGGAAAGACACGCTTAATTAAGGTTGGATTACTCAGTAGATCAACGCCTGATCTGGGGTTTCGCCAATGAGAGTCTATGGCGTTCTCGTACGCGCTACTGGTGCTCTTCTCATGTCTTCGAATTTGGCCTGGTTGATCTTTGTAGGTGCTTTCTAGCGAGGAGAGCATTGCAGTGATGTCCTCTTTAGAACTCGCCAATGCGTAGCCTCCCTTTTGCATATTGAACACATTGTTAGTCTCATCGGCCAAACATTCCATGAGTTCAATGCTGCGTCTTGAAAACTGAGTCATTGTCTTACTTGGCCACCAGTCTCGGAAGTTGTCACCAGACTGTGCACTGGTGTAAGACATTGGGTCGCGAGGGTCTATTAAGACGATTGATCTTTTATCATGTTGCTTACTTAAGTAATAGGCTGTCGCGATACCCGCTAGGCCCATGCCGATTATGGCTATCTCAGCTTGATCATTCATTCTGCTATTCCATGACTAATTTTAATGACTCGTTATATAAACTGAGTTGCTTCGTTTGGTCTTCCTCTACTGGCGTTGTGTATAAAGATACTCGTCGTATAGACTCGAAGAATAGCAAAGCGCTGACGTTATTCTTGTTATATATTATATATATTACTAATCAATAAGATCATAGGCTGGTGCTCCGGCCTTTCATACTATCTATGTCTGAATTACATGAGTTGAGAACGCTGGACTCGAAGCCTAAACTGAGTCATTTAAAAGCACTTGGTGTATGTGTCGTGAGCATTATTCTGGTTGTGACCATAACTGGGTGTACACGTGATGCCGAGACTTCTGATGCCACAACACTAAGCAGTTTTAGCTTTGCTCCTGTGCCAGGCGATGACGCGCCTGAGTTAGCGCAATTGGGCGACTATCGAGCGGGCGTTGTTACTCGTGAATTTACGTATGTGGATCAGAATGACATTGCTCTCACGGCCTTCATCGCAGGTGACGCACCAAAATCCGATCGCCGTCTGTCAGTTGATATTTTGTATCCAGCTCAACTTTCTGCCAATGATGAGCCGGATGCAATCTACCCTGGAAACTATCAAACGGGTCTAACAAATGTTGAGGGCTTGCCTAAAACGTTTCAAATAAAGGGGCTGGCTGTGCGTGATGCGGCGCCGGTTGTCAATGCCAAGTTCCCGTTGGTTATTGTATCTCATGGGCTATTTAACACACCGGGCGTGCTCAGCGGATTAACCGAAAACTTGGTGACAAAAGGGTATGTTGTTGCGGCGATTGACCACATTGACGATGATCCTGAGTCCGCAACGCCGATTCATAACTTCGCAAGAGTGATGCTCAATCGTTCGCTGGATCAACAGCGTATTCTGACTGAAATGCTTGCGCTCGCTCGTGCCGGCACATCGATAGGTAATCTGATCGATACCGACGCAATAGGAATAATGGGGTTCTCCATGGGCGGGTATGGAGTGCTTAATCATGCTGGGGCAGGATATAACCCTGATGGAAAAGCGTATGGCTGGGTGCCTGGTGATGTTTTAAAAAGCCAATCCGAAGGCGATCCGGCTTTCCAAGCTAAGTCTCGCGAGCATATAGATGCTGTCATTGCCTTTGCTCCATGGGGAGGGCAGCCAGAAGCCGGCATGTTTACTGATACAGCATTGGCGAACATTTCGGCACCGCTGATGGTCTTGGGAGGAAGCGAAGACGATATATCGAATTTCAATGAAGGCATAAAACGAATATTTGATAAAACTATTGGCGCAGATAGACATCTAGTCGTGTTTCAAAATGCACTGCATAACATAGTTCAAGTACCGGCGCCTCCCGCCGCGCATTTAGACGTTGTGCCATGGCAGACGTTTGAGGACCCGACATGGCGGCGAGAGAAATTACTCTCGGTTGGCGCGCATTTTATGACGGCTTTTTTCGATCTCCATTTGAAAGGCGACGCGTCAAAACGCGCATACTTTGCGCTACCGACAACCAACTCTAATGAAGGTACTTGGGAGCAACCCATGCTCAAAGACTACAGCGATCAATACGCGGATGGGAGCAACGGTTCTAGTACCTACTGGAAAGGTTTTAAGCGTCGACAGGCATTGGGCCTGGAATTGCACAGCTTAACTAAAGGCGAGGTAAGGTAGCTAGCAAATTTGGCTCCTGCTGTGGAGCCATGTCGCTGCCGATCAACGGTTCTCTGTAAGGTTAACTATGGCGTAATACCCTTGTTCCTTTATGCGTATATTTAGGACGGCTCAGGGGCGCTGAATAGTTCGGTGAGTTGTTCCAATAGTTTTGGATCAGAGTATATTTTATTGTATCCACTGTCTTGCATTCGTTTTAGCGATAGAGCTGTTATGCCACATGCTTTATTGGTTTGCATCGCTTGTTCAACAGGCAGCCCCGTGGGCGCTCCGGTAAGTTGTCTAACGGACGTGAAGTTCTGTTGAACAAAGACCTCATAGTCATTAAGGTACTTTTCCACGCCCTGTCTACCTTGTGACGCTTCCAACTCGTTTAAGAAGCATTGCAGTGCTTTTTCGAATTCATTATCAAGGCTAATTTTAGGCAGCAATTTTGCAATTTCGGGGGCCTTTTCTTCGAAAACTTGTTTATATTTTTTCTCGTATATCTTAAACGCCGCGTCCAGTCGTTCTATGTCATTACTTGCGAGTATGGCGTTTGATGAAAGCACTAATATGATTGCGATAGAATAAACAAGGCGCATAATTAATATCCCTTTATTGGTTAGATCGATTGATATTGTTTGATGATGAGGTGTTAAGGGTTGAATGCTAGGCTCGTTAACCTCTCTTTCGAAAGTGATGTACACTTTTGAAATCTATGTCTACTTTAGTGTGTGTTGAATAAAAGCCCTATACCTAATATTGGTTATTTTTGAGAAGTTAAGTGATTAATGAATAATACCGTTCAATTTGAAGCGTTAGGTGATTCGCCAAGTGTCCCGGCCTCAGAATCGGATCAAAAGAATCGTTTAGGGTCTGAAGAAGTTATCGAACCTAGCTTGTCTGAAAGACAGCATCATAAATTATTCATCGATCAAATGTGGTCCGCGGTGATGGAGAACTCAGATTTCAGACCAATGATTAAAGCGTGGGATGGTGCTTTTTTTTCCGATTCTGGCGCCTCTGAGCGCCGTCATAAAACCCTTCTTCAGCAATTGACGCAGGATATGCAACGGCTGGATTCAGCACTGGAATCAAAATTGGCGAAGATACAGGTTGTCATGCAACAACCTAATACAAACGACCGAGATTGGGTGGAGTTGAGTTCACAAGGGGAGGTTTTAGCGGCATCAGCAGGGTTAATCGAAGCGGGGTTTGATCGAAGCGAGCATTTCGAACATCAATTGAGTGAGCTTGATTTAAGTTTGAATAGAGTCCATATGATCATGTCGCCTTCTAATCAAGGCGCGAGATTGTTAGCGTTGGTGCCAGTCAGCGATAAAAACGTCTACCCGAAACGTTTTTTAATTGAGCTCTCCGAGCGATTTTGGAGGGAAAAGCACAGCACTTTTGTAAAGAAGTTATTGGGCCTTTCGGATACCGAGCTTGAGGTTACCAAGCTGGTATACGCAGGGCATGAAAGTGCGCATATTGCCGAGTTAAGGCATCGGTCTGTTTACACGATTCGTAAGCAAGTAAAGTCTATATTGGAAAAGGCGTCGGTTAGTTCTCAGCGTCAATTAGTGCAACTCTTGGCCTCCATCTTGATGATGGTTGACCGAGTTGATCATAAAGAGGCGGATACGACGCCGAATGTACCTATATCTGAGGACGGAGGTGTTTTGGGGTTTGATGTTTTTGGTGCTCCTGACGGTAGGCTCATGTTCGTAGTCTGCCCGACTCTTCCTTCAACGTACTTTTCAAGATGGCAGCAATCCCTTGTTGGGTATGGCATTAAATTAGTTGTTGCACACAGAAGTAGAGCGTCGGCGCAAAATTATTCAGACCACGCTAAGAGCTACATAAAGCAATTGTCAGCTCTGTTTCGTTCTCAAAATTTGGATGCCGACGCCACTGTCTTAGGGGTGGCATCAGGAGGGGTTTACGCAACTCAATTGGCAGTTAAGCATCGACAGGACGTATCGTCTTTGGTGTGCGTCGATACCGGTTATCCGCGGACACACATCAGGGACTTTCTATCCTTGCCTACCGACACTCGAAGAACCTTTATTCCGGCGAGGTATGCTCACAGATTATTGTTGACACCGCATAAGATTGTGGCGAATGATTTTTTTTCATCCAAAGAGGGTGAACAACGAGTGATGGAGTTCTTTTTTAAGGGCCAGCCAAATGACGCGGCGCGCTTAGCCGCAAGTACCGCGTTATCGGAAGACCTTCGGCAGCTTATCTCTTACTCATTGTCGGAGCCAGAGCAACTGGTCTATAACGTTACGCACTGGGTAACGGACTGGTCGGAGGACGCGACGGAGCTGGGTGATGTTAAGGCGCTCACAATTTTGGGCGCCGATAATGCATTGTTTGCTAATGATAAGTTTGAAAGCTGGGCGGTTTCTGCTCAATGGTTACCTGTGCTAGTAAAAGGTGAAGGTCAGTTGATGCTGTTTTCATTGGGAGACAATTTGTTAAGTTTAATCGCTAGGCATTTATCGCTTAGGTAATGAGAGATTGGTTTTGCTTAACTTGATCGACGCCGTCATGTCCATTACTCTTCAATTGAGTCGCTTAAATTCACCTGTTTACGAACTATGAGGCCATCATGAGATACTTATCGTACCTAAGCTGTTTAGCTTTAATTGGGGTTTGTATTGGAGGGGGGCAAACTGTGCATTCATCGCCTTTACAAGCTCAGTTCATTCGTGTTGCTCAATTTGAATTGCCACCTATTGCTAAGGGAAGTGCTCGATTATTCTTTGGTGTGCCAGGCCTGCAGCCAGTCGTGGGACAAGAATTAGGGTTCAAAAGCTTTGCCTCTCGCTTGGTCGCTAACTACGGGTATGTGAACACCTTTTCCTTTAACATTGTGCAAAGCAAAGCAGGGGGGCTCACTCCACTTTTGAAGGTCAAGAATAATCGTAGTGGATTCCCACATGGAAACTCTTTCATCGACGTTGATATTGAAGATATCTCGTTAGTAGCTTACGCCATGCAGGGAAATAGTAATGATGAAGTTATGGGGCATGCAGGGGTATTGGAGCTTGATCTTGTTGCGGGCGCCAGCTATCAAATAGCGTTAGGCGTTGGTCTGTCTGAAGGGCATTCGACACCGCCGACAAGCATCGTTGCGTATCAGCTGGATGAGAGAGAACTGAGTTCATGTCAATTAATACGATCCGCTCAACGAGATAGGATTAAGAGGTCAACGCTTAGCAATATAGGTTTTACAAGCCCCTATAAAAGATTCTCTTGTGAGTTGGTTTTTCAAGCTCATCCCTATCAGCGCGAAAATAGAAGCTTTGATTTGCTTGGTGAATGGGTGTCCGCCAATGAATCTCTTTTATTGCAGCGAATTGCCGATAGGAGGGCTTACGACCGACGGACCTCCAAGTCCGTGAGTATGATGTCATTGAAAAACTGATTCCGAATTTAGATTAAGCAGGTGTCTTTAAGTCGTTAACTTGACCGTTAGGCTTTAATTGATTGGATTTGAATTCGTGTATTTTTTCCGTTTTACGCGCGTGTCCTATTTTCGTTAAACGTGGTTTGTGCGAGCGTGGCTTGTGATTTACTCTTGCAGTATCAATTGATACATCTGGAGCGAATATATGACTGATGATTTGAGAGGACTGAGCGGATTGCTGGACCGATTGCTGGCAGCGGGGAAGGAATATGCCGCAAAAGGGCAGGATCTAGCCGAAGATCAACTGGACATCCCCGAAGACGGCGTCGAACGAGACGCGATGGTCAGTGGGTTAAAAAAAGGAGCATTAGCTTCCGCAGTCCTTGTTGGGTTGTTAGGCACTAAAACTGGACGTAGTCTCACTGGAACCGCGCTAAAAATAGGTGGTCTTGCGGCTTTGGGAACGGCGGCGTTTAAAGGGTATCGAAATTGGCAGGAAACAGGCAGTCCGTTGGGAACCGATGATGGAGGGGAGCCCGTTCATCAGCTATCTGACTCAAGGGCTAATACTCGAAGCATGTTGATACTCAAGGCTATGGTTGCTGCAGCGCACGCTGATGGGCATGTAGATAATCAAGAAATTCAAACTATTCGACACGAATTGATAGAGATGCATTTGCCTCAATCATTGGCAGAGGAAGTTGAATCTATCTTAGATTCTCCGAATTCTGCTCGGCAATTGGCTTCCCTGGTTACAACGCAGCAGATAGCGTCTGAGGTTTATTTAGCGTCACGGCTAATAATTGGCAAGGATTCTTCAGCTCAAGAGCAAGGGTATTTACAAGATCTTGTTCAGGCATTAGGGCTAGCTGACGAGTTAAAAAATTCTCTAGATCAACAAGTGACCTAGCAACATCTATTAATAAGGGCTGGCGTATGTCAGTTCTTATTGGTATGATTTATATGATTATTTAAGGCCCGAAAGAGGCCGTTGAACTCACTTTTGGAGAACACCATGGAATTGCAGTTTGAACAAATAGCAATTTTCGTTTTTGTGACGGGGTTGATTGGTTACCTGACGTATCGAAAATGTCGACAGGCTATTTTGGCCGAACGAGCCAATGCCCACGAACGAAATCAAGAGCAAGAAAACAAAGAAGTCTTCTTGGCTGGAGGTGGCTTAACATGGGTTTTCGTGGCTGGTTCAATCACGCTGACAAATTTGAGTACCGATCAATTGGTGGGCATGAATGGAAACCAAATGGCGTTGCTGGCCTGGTGGGAATTTGCCGCGGTGTTTGGTTTGATCGTGTTGGCGAAGGTATTTCTACCAATTTACTATCGCTATAACTGCACCACCACCACGGAATTATTAGAGAAGCGCTACAACAACCACCATATTCGCGCTCTGATTAGCGTCATGTTCTTGCTCGGAAATATTTTCATATTCTTGCCGTCTATTTTGTACGGTGGTTCATTGTTTATGAAGGAAATGTTTGGGCTCGAAACCGTCCCGTTAATGGCTCTTGCGGTGGCTTTCGCCATCGCTGGCGCCGCGTATGCGGTTATTGGCGGTTTACGTGCTGTCGCTATTTCTGATACCTACAGTGGATTTTTGCTGTTGAGTCTTGCGTTGGTTGTCGTGTGGCTTTGTTTGAGTGCTATTAATTTTGACTTTACAGGGATTCCGGCCGAGAGACTCACCTTAATTGGAGGCAGTGATTCCCCGATTCCATGGCATACGTTGTTGACTGGCATGATATTCATTCAAGTCTATTATTGGAGTACGAATCAAACAATTACACAGCGTGCGATGGCTTCGCCAAATGTGAAAGAAGCGCAAAAGGGCGTTTTAACCGCGGCGGCTATTCGCCTATTGATTATTCCGCCAATTATTGTTTTGCCTGGTATTGTCTCTTATAAGCTTTATGGAGATATAGGCGACGCGGCATATGGGAGAATTGTGGGTGACGTACTCCCGCTTTGGATGTCTGGAATGTTTGCGGCTGCGCTGGCAGCGGCTGTGTTGACGAGTTTCAATAGTATTTTGAATTCTTCTTCAGCACTCTATATTTGTGATATCCATGAAAAATACTTTGCCAGTGAAAAGAAAACGAATGTTCCTCTTCTTAACCTTCTGGTGACGGCGGCATTTATTATCATAGCCTTGTGCTTAGTTCCTATTTGGGCTCAGTCTGAGAGTTTGATTAACTTGGTGCAAAAACTGTACGGACTAATTAGCATGCCCATACTCTCGTGTTTTGCGGTCGGCTTACTGTTTAAAAACGTTGATTATCGCGCGGCGATTTGTGCGGTGTTAATCGGTTGCTCTTATTATGGGTTTACTCAGTTCAGAGAAGCACAACCAGAGCACTGGCATTACATTCATCATATGTTTGTAACGCTTTGGCTGTCGATTGGGAGCGCGCTTGCGATAAATAGATTTGTGTTCGGTAATCGCGCTGAATTATCTTGGGCGGCCACCTCCGAGATCTAAGTTATTGATTTACAGATTATATTAAGGCGCCTGAGGGCGCCTTTTTTGTGAACGCTAAGTAACTGAAATTCGGTTCAGGATAGGCTATTTGAGGTTCATTTGATGTTTCAGAGCGTACTGTACACGCATCTCAAACAAATAATGAAACGGGTTCTCATGCCAACCTTAAGCAACTTTTTGATCTTTCTGTATCTAGCGCTACTCAATTGCGCATTAGGTATATCTAAAGAGTCGACGTCCACCGTCATTCCAATTGCCAACCTCAATGCACAATATGCTGAGCATTGGTTTAGTGTTGCTAAGAATGAAACGATTGCGCCGATCTTTGCGGATACCATTAATGATGAACTCAGTAATCGTCGTGAGTTTGTCTTTACAAGCGATGATGAACGATTAGTGAATGGCACATTGGCTAATCCTAAAAATGGTATTTCAGGTCCAAGCAAAGTCGCTCTGCTTTTACATCCAATGGGATTAAATCAATCGTTTTGGTGGGACCAAGCGCACCCTATGAAGGCATCATCGATCACGTCAAAGCTTCGCAGCAAGGGATATACGGTGATTTCACTTGATGCACGCGAGCATGGTAACAGGTCTAAAAACGGTCTGAGCTCTAGAGAGGTGGCTACAGCTCTTATTGGCAGTGCGCGCAGCAGCACGCCGAGATACTATCTGGAAAGTATCATTGGGTCTGTGCGCGATTACCGACAGCTGCTTTCTTGGGTAGAGGAACATTTGCAACCAGAGTCAATCATGGTGGCTGGCTACAGTATGGGGGCGCAGATGTCCATTTTGCTCGCGAGTTACGAACCGTCGGTTGATCATGCCTTGATTATGGTTCCACCTTACGTCGCCAATGATAGCTTACCGGTTGCGCCACGCCACAGAGTGGGTTCAATTCGCAGTAAGAGCGTACTGTGGTTAGCGGCTAAGCAAGATCAATACTCCACACGCAAGCAAACACAGGATACTTTTGATGGCTTGAACTCAGTGGATAAGGACATTGTGTGGTTTGACAGTAACCATCGATTACCGCTTGATTATCTAGAGTCGGTAAATCAATTTGTAGACGATGTTTCGCGATAGTGATCAGGAGTAAGCTATGATTTCGAAAAATTATTTAGTGGCCCAGAATGTAGGACGAGTGGTGGATACTGAGTTTGGTGAGCTGGAAATTTTGAACGATGTTTCTATGTCCGTCAAGATCGGAAAGTCTGTTGCCGTAAAGGGGGCGTCAGGCAGCGGAAAGTCAACGCTCTTAACGCTGTTAGCAGGCTTGGACGTCCCACAAACCGGTAGCGTCGAGCTTAAAGGGCAATGTCTTTCTGCGTTAAACGAAGATCAACGTGCGATGCTACGTGCAAACAAGATAGGGTTTGTATTTCAGGCATTCAACCTTATCGATGAGTTGACGGCAATAGAGAATGTGACGTTGCCGATGGAATTGTTCGGCTGGGAAAACGCGACGGAAAAGGCCGCAGAGACCTTGGCCGGTTTGGGACTTCAACGTCGTCTTCATCACTTTCCAAAGCAGTTGTCCGGTGGGGAGCAACAACGCGTTGCGTTAGCACGCGCGTTTGCGATTGACCCTGAATTAGTCATTGCGGATGAGCCTACAGCCAACTTAGACGCAGATAACGCAGAACGCGTACTTGATTTTCTGTTTAGGTTGCAAGCTGAACGAAATACCTCCATGGTGATTGCGACGCATGATGAGTCTCTGGCTAACCGTTGTGACGAGGTGGTTTTGCTCTCCCAGGGTGAAATTGTTGATAGCTCGGTGCTTCGAAGGGAAGAGGCAACTCAGGACATAATAAAAGGAGAGATGACGTGAACGGGGCCGCTCCAGATGTTCAATCGAGTTTTCATCAGGCCTGTGTTTTAGCTAGGTCATTGCTCAAGCGTTCCTTACGACAACGCACGAATCAAGCTCTTTGCGCCTGTATTCTCGTCTGTTCATTCATCGCATCGTCAATTGCTGTGTTCTCTCAAAGCGTTCAAACCGCGCTCGATCATGATATCTCCAATTATCTGGGGGCTCCGTTAGTGGTGCGCTCAAGTAACCCGATTGAATCCAGCCAGCTTATTGGGTCTGAGGAGCTGACTGGGGAAAACTTCAAGGCCGCGTCGACGAGTTCATTCACTTCAGGGGCCGTTAGCGGATCGAATTATCAGAGTGTAACGATAAAAGGGGTTAGTAAAGACTACCCTCTACAGGGGAAATTGATGGTTTCTTTTGGCGCGGATCCTATATCGGTCGATGCGTCGAATTTAGGGGCTAGCGAGGCATGGTTGTCGAACCAGGCCATGAATGAGCTTGATGTTGGCCACGGTGATGTTATTAGTGTTGGTCAAGCGGAATATCAGGTTGCTGGTGAGTTATCCTTTGAGCCGGATCGGCTTACTCAGCTTCAACATGCGATCCCGCGAGTCATGGTGTCGCTTGTGGGGTTGCGTGCTTCTGGAGTGTCAGCGGGTAATGTGCGTGGAGAACATAGACTGTTAATAGCAGGCGACAAGGTGGCTCTGGAGCGCGTAGCAAGTAGGGCAAACAAAATTGATTCGATGGAGGTATTAACGGCCAAAGCAGGCAGCCATCCTTTTTCTCGCATTGCTAAAAGAGCCGAAAAACTAATGGGTATGGTGGTTGTTCTAACTCTTCTTTTGTGCGGAGGGGCGGCTGCAATTTTAGCAAGTGACGTAGTTCGACGATATTCTATATCAATTGCTGTGTTACGCAGTATGGGGGTTAGGCAGCGTGTGGTGATTGCATCGGTGTGTATTCAAATGATTGTTCTGACCGTTTTTGCAAGCTTTATTGGGGGGCTGGGTGGTTGGTTGATGCAACCATTTTTTGGGATGGCGCTTACCCCGCATCTAACCTTGGCTCATATCCCACTGGACCATAGTTTTATTGCGAAGCCTCTCATCATAAGCGCTTTAGCCGTCTGCTGTTTTGTGCTTCCTAAATTTATAGCGTTAGGAGCGCTGCCGGTTAGCGTAATATTAAGAGGTGGCTCGCATAATTTGATCTCAAACCGTTGGTCCATTTTATTGGCAACCTTGGTTGTGATAGGGATGCTTTGGGCGAGCAGCGACAACCCTCGATTAACTTTGCTGTTGTTGATTTCAGTCGTCGTCATTGTTTCTTTGTCGCTTTTTCTCGCCTGGGCCTTAAGCAAATTTGCGTCCCAGTTTCACCGGTTGCTGAAAGGGTCGATGAAAGTGGCTGTCAGGTTTATTGGGCGGACACCGAGTCGCTATTCTGTACAATTGATTAGTACTGCGTTGGTGATGCTAGCGCTGTTATTGACAACGACATTACGAGGCGGTTTTTTGGATACTCTGCAGGTGCAAATGCTGGAGGTCGATGGGAATTATATTTTCAGTCGACTGCCTTACACCCAATTAAAACAACTCAAAGATACTCTCAATGATTCTGGTGTTGAACTGAAGGTGGTGCATCCTGTTGTCAGTGCTCAACTATCAGAGATCAATGAAGTGCCTGTGGATGAGGCCCTGTCACACGAAAGCGAAACTCGGGAGGAGGCGCGATCTCGTGTTCGCTTAACTTGGTCATCAGTCTTGCCCGGTAACAATCAGTTGATTTCCGGGGCATGGCCGAAACCAGGCGAAAAAGAAGTTTCAGTCGAAGCCGAAGTAATGGAGGATCTTGGATTAAAATTGGGAGACACCATTACATTCAGATTGTCTTCGCCGACCGCGGATTCGCGATCAACCTCTTACTCAAAATTAACGGCCAGAATAACAAGTGTCAGAAAGTACAAAGCGGGCGGATCTCGAATGATGTTTTGGTTTGTTTTTCCTGAAGAGGTGTTGGAGCGCTATCAAGTTTTTGCAATGGGGGGATTACTGATTCCTGAGAATCGCGCAGCGGGTGAGGTGATTAAGCCTTTGTTAAGGGCGTTTCCGCAAATAAAGGTAACGGATTTGGAGTCACAAATTTCAGGAATAAGGCGAGTGATGACTGCGTTAACGAGGTTAATGAACATTATTATGTTCACGTTACTTGGTGCCGGAGCGACTGTAATACTGGCGTCTGCGTTAGTGAATACTCGCGGCAGAGATAAACTCATTGGGTTAATGCGTGTTGTCGGCGCAGACAAAAATAGTTGTATCAAGATGGGGCTAGCCGAACAAATCACAGTCTCCCTTGTCGGGTGCTTGGTGGGTATGATTAGTGTACAAGTCATCGGATCTGCGATGTTTGAAAATGTATTTGGACTGCCCTATACCTTGGACTGGGTAAAGGTGTTCTTGTTAACGTTCGTGTTCTGTGGGTGTTTTGCACTGTCAGGTTATCTAATCACCCTTAGGGGGTTAAGAAAGCCACCACGTTTAGGAGAGTATTAATGCGAGTTCTAATTATTGAAGACAATCTAGACATCGCTGCCAATGTTGGCGATTACTTGGAGCTTTTAGGGCACAGCGCTGACTACGCTAGCGATGGAGTGATGGGGCTAAATTTGGCAGTAGCGAATGATTATGATGCAATCGTTCTGGATATTAACCTGCCTCGTTTACAAGGGTTTGATGTGTGTCGTAAGCTAAAGGAAGAACATCAGGTTTGGACGCCAATCTTAATGTTAACGGCAAGGGACTCTTTAGCCGATAAAGTAGAGGGGTTTGAAGTAGGCGCGTTAGATTATTTGGTGAAGCCGTTTGAGTTAAAAGAGCTTGAAATCAGGTTGCGAGTGCTGGCTACTCGTTCAGACGCACAAGCGTCCAACGTGTTAACCGTGGGTGACATCACGTTGAATTTAAAGCAGTATCACGCGGAAAGAGCCGGAGCCGAGATGAAACTTCATTTAGCAAGCCTCAAAATATTAGAGAAGTTGATGAGGTCAGCGCCCAATGTGGTGACAAGGCAAGATCTTGAATATCTTCTTTGGGCTGACCACCCGCCTAGCAGTGATCCTCTTAGGTCGCACATGTATGAACTCAGGAAAGAGATAGATAAAGGTCGTACGGGTAAGATGTTAAGGACGGTTCGTGGCGTGGGGTTTGTTTTGTCTGAGTTATCCGAATCTGATGAAGGTATTGTATGACGATTAGCATCAAGTCTCGCATTCGAAACGCATTGGTGGGTATGTCGTTATTGTTGTGCGTGGGGTTTAGTGCCGTGATTTTCATGATTGCTTTTGTGATTGAGGATCAGGTTTTTGTAAATCAACTTAAGGTCCAGCAAAAAGACTTGTTGATCTATTTAGATCAAGGGGGTGAGTTGACGGGCTGGCACGCATCTCTGCCGGGATTGACGTTGTCCGAATCATTAACTACGTTCGAGGGGGCACTTAGCGCTAGCGAAGCGACAGTAATATCGACCAGTCAGGGCATTCATGAGTATTTCAACGAACAGTCAGCTGGCTTTATAAGCCATTTGGTTCATCCTCTTACTGAGCGTCCGCTATTCTTGCAGTATGATGTCAGCTCGCTGCTTGTCGTGCGTGCGAGTAAGAATTCTATTTTAATTCTCCTGGGCATTCTCAGTCTACTAATCACCATATTGGCAATCGTGCTTTCTCGCAAATTGGCTACTCACACACTTACGCCGATTCAGCTACTCACGGGTGCGCTAGAGGAGGGGCAAAGTTGGGAGAAAATCAGGGTTATTGCGGATAATTTTTCAGGGGATGAGGTCGGGGTTTTGGCAAAGGAACTGGCGAAGTCCGTTGAACAGGAGCATGATTCAGCACAGCGAGAGTTCGAGTTTAATCAAGGGGTTAGTCATGAGCTTAGGTCCCCGATACAAGTCGCTAAATCGGCCGCTGAACTGCTGGAGTTTCGACAAAAGAAAGACACACCAGGTGATTCTAGAGGCTCTGAATTGCCGAGACTTAAGCGAGCTGTCCAACAGATGGAAGAGGTCGCAGAGGCCTTTTTGTGGCTGTCCAGTGATAAATTGACCTCAGGCGAGAGAACCTCGCCGGAGCAAATACAAAGCTTATGTGAAACAGCGTGGCCTTCATTAAAAATTGAGTTCGAAGCTCAATTGGCGCAGGACCATTACTATCCAATACCTTTCGCGCCAATGATGGTGATCATGCGTTCACTTCTCACCAACGCTATTGAGCATGGTGATAAAGCATCAATTCGCGTTACCTGTGCGGAACAGCGTGTCATTGTTTCCAATGATTATTCAATAGAGGAAAACGGTCAACCTGGATTTGGTATCGGTGAGTCGATCACAAGTCGTCTTTGTGAGCGCTTTGGTTGTAGACTGGTCATTTCTAATTCAAACAACGGTGAGGACCTGGCTTCAACTGGGTTAACCCATAGCGCCAGTGGGCGATATAATGCTTCTTTAGAATTTGAGCCGCTTAAATGAATGACAAACTGGAATTTACTTTTTATTTGTAGTCGTAACCAATGGCGTAGTCCAACGGCTGAAAAAATTTACATAGGAAAAGGCTACAACGCTCGCTCTGCCGGTACAAGCCCTAATGCCAAGCGGTCCGTTTCGGTGAATGACATTCATTGGGCTACGCATATATTTGTGATGGAAAAGAAGCACCGACAGAGAATACAGGCCAAATTCTCCAGAGCTTTGGTGCACAAAAGAATCGTTATTCTTGATATACCCGATGATTATGGGTTCATGGACGCTGAATTGGTGGAAATTTTGGATGACTCTGTAGAGCATCATTTACCGTAGAGATGGCTTTAGAGGCTCACTAAAGACCTTCAATTTCAGTCAAAAACCGCTTTGCAAGAAAGACCCCTGTCGGTGTGTTTTCGTCGTGGGTTCTATTCCATTCTCTGCAATACCAACAGACGCGCTCTGCAATTGACCCTGTCACAGTTTCATTCAACTTTTCTTTCAAAGTAAGAATATGAGCGCCGATAGTGACTGATTGCTCCATTTTCTTATTTGAGTGTCTTTTCAGCCAGCGACGCGAGCTGAAGGTTGATACGCAAAAAATGAATTCATCCTCATGCTTTATTGCTTGGGTTAGTTGATCGATCAAGTCTTTTTGTAGTTGAGCCTCTAGCAAATCTAGTTTGTTGTACAGCTTAGTCTTGGAAACCATTGAACGGCCTCTGGGTTGGTTGTTTAGTTGAGAATTCAGGTATGGTGTTGCATCCCATATTCGTGCTCAACTTTGGATATTCGAACACGAAAGTTCGAATACCATTCCTCACGTCCCTTTCTTTGTGCTCGTTGATGTTCGGCATTTGCTTTCCAAGCATGAATAGACGCTAGATTTGTCCAATATGAGACCGTGATCCCCGTGTTTTCTCGCGCAGACTCTATCCCCAAGAAGCCGCTTTGTTGTTTGGCGAGTTCGATCATGCGGTCGGCCATTTTATTGTAGCCATTGTCGTGGTCAGTTCTTATTGATGTGAAGATAACGGCGTAATAGGGTGGCTTAGGCGTGTTTGCTATCATTGGTATGCCTCATGTTGAAGTCTCGGATAAAATGGTCGAGTCGACGTTAATCGGTGAGAATTCTGAGCTGATCGATGTTTCTTACATCCAGGCTCTCTCTCTGGTGTAGCGCTCTGGTTTGAATGACATTAGCGTAGTTTGCTTTAGAGGATTAAACCCAGAGCAAGCTAATTGATTGACTTTGAGACGATGCATCACTTTTATTGTATAGAGGTCATGGACTGTTTATTAGTTTCTATTTTTCTTAATTTTAGCGTTTTCTAATGCTACTAACACGCCACAAGGTTCGAGCCCGGAAGTTGTGTTTAGACCAGAAAGCAGAGATGCAATCCAGAGCTAACGGTGGCTTATTGGCTAGGCTCAGGCACAAAATGGACTTCAAATTCTGATAATATTTTGGTAGGTGATGCTCAACTCCCTTGCGATCGCACCCCAGCGGTAGTGTTGTTCTACATATTGTCGACTCTTGGCACCTAGGGCGATCAACTCAGCGTTGTTTTTTTCCGACAGACAATATTCTAACTGGTGCTGAACATCTTCAACGGTTAGGTCACAGACGTAGCCCAGATCTTGTTCGGAAATGAGTGTGGAAAGAGCTACGCCCTTGCTAACCAAGGTCGGTGTTCCTGCGGCTAATGATTCTAAAACAGCGATACCGAAGTTTTCCGAATGCGATGTGAGGACATAGAGGTCCGCACCCTGTAGTAATTCTTGCTTTAGCTCATTGGTCTTAAAACCGATGAACTGGCAACACTGGCCGATGCCGAGATCCATTGTCAGCCGCTGTAATTTTTCCAAATAGGAATCTTCGCCATCGCCAGCGATTAGGAGTTGGTATTTCTCTTGCTTGAGATTTGCCAGTGCGCTAAAGAGAAGCTCCAGCCCTTTCTTGGGGTGGATCCTCGATAGATAGAGCAATATTCGCTTATCTGATGCCAATCCGTATCGTTTAACGATCGCTGAGCGAGCATTTGCCTCCGGAGTTGGCAGTTTTATGCCAAGCGGGATGACCAATGCGTGTTGCCCAATAGCAGCCTGACTGGTTAACTTAGGAAGTGCCTTGGTTGCCTGCTTGAGCTCGGAGTCTGCGGTAAAATGAATGGCCGCTGCGTTTTCTACGTTTTCTTTCTCAAAGAGCGATAAGAAAACGGATTTTCTCAATTTGGACTGCTTCAGTGACCATTCTTCCAGCTGCCCTATGGGTCTGACCACGTATTTTACATCTCGTTTTCGAGCCAGGTACATGGTGTAACTCGAAACGAATGAAAAGATAGCGTGTACGTGAATGATGTCGTAGTTGTGTATGTTCTTATTAATCCAATTTCGGTACTGGCCAGAGTACGCGAATTCTCTTATAGAATGGATTGCTGGCGAAAATCGCTTAAAAAACCTCACTGGCACACCATTGAATTCAGACAACTGTTCCAACGGCACATTGAGCTCATCGCGGCCGTTGTCATTTGTTGTGGCAATCTCGGTTGTTACACCGATATCATTAAGCGCCAAGACCATCTCTATCACGGCCTTGCTGGGCCCACCTCTTAATGGAGATATCGATGGAATAACATGAAGTACTTTCATTCTATGATTTTGCTTTTAAATGGCTGTCTGTCCAGTGATCTAATACAAGTAAACTCCACCGTTTGTACCACGGAGTTAGTTTAATCCATGGCGGAGTTTGCGTGCGTTGTGTGAGCTTCTGCCAATCGTTTGAGAACCATTCATCAAACGGAAATCTAAATCCTTGTTTGGGGCGATTGACAACCCAGTCGGGTAATTCTGGAACAGCATCGATTAAAAGCCGCTTACCATATTCAAGGCGATGTGCCGCTGGGATGTCCGTTAATGTTTCCACGAGTTCCCTATCAACGAACGGCACGCGCAATTCTAATCCGCACGCCATACTCATAACGTCGCTGTCACGCAATAGCTGGTTGCGCATGTAATGTGTAAGTTCGAGCAGGCTAATCGCGTCGCTGTCAGAGTGAACATTTAGCGGCGTTGTCTCTTTTTGGGTACGAGTTACGTTATACAGTTCGCAAAGGTGCTGGGATTCAATTTCAGAGTAGATTCCTCTTAAAGATTGATGTGCAGCCTTCATGTCACCAGGTTTGCTGAGAAAATCGAGCGCGCGCTGCAGTTTGCTTGGAAGCCATTTTCCTAAGGTGGCGTTAATCCAGTTCGAAAATGGAGCAAAATACCTTAAGTAATTGCTCCATTTAAGCATTGTTGGCAGAGTGCAAAATGATTTATAGCCCGCAAATAGCTCATCACTTCCAACGCCTGAGAGAACCACTTTTTCTCCGTGTTTGCGTGCAAATTTTGCAACGCAAAAGGTGTTGAAGCCATCTATGGTTGGTTGGTCTATCACCGAAAGAAATTCATCAAAGAGCGGCTGGGCAATCTCTGGTGTAATTAAGAATTCCGTGTGATTTGTTCCGAAGTGATTTGCGACCCGCTTTGCTATCTCTCCTTCGTTCCACTCTGGAGATTCGAAGGCAATCGAGTAGGTGTTTATTTGAGTGTTTTTTTGTGCCGATGCTAAGGCAACCAATACGCTGGAATCAATACCTCCACTCAAAAATACACCAACCGGCACGTCGCTGACTAGGTGCGCTCTAACTGAACTCTCTAAGGCTGAGCGTGTTTGCTTAACAGACTCGTCGCGAGTTTTGGGAGTGCTTCTAAAGGTAGGTTGCCAATACCGATGTACTTTAACCTTGCCCTTGCTCCAGGCAAGATGATGACCGGCGGGCAATAACCTTATCTGTTTTAGTAAGGTGTTTGGTTCAGCCACGGTTCCTCTTAGAAAATAGCTACTAAGGCCTTCAGGGCAAATACTAGAGGGGGCCAATTCAGCCTTGACTAGGCTTCTTAATTCGGATGAAAAGCCGAATTTCCCCTTAGATTCGTGAGTATAGTAGAGCGGTTTTATACCCAAAGGGTCTCTCGCTGCAAATGCAGTATGTTCCACTTCGTCCCAGATTAGAAACGCGAACATTCCTCTAAGTTTGTCAACGCATTTTGCTCCCTCACGCTGATAAAGCTTTAGTAACACCTCTGTGTCCGTAGTGCTGTTGAAGGTCTCTCCTTGGCGCTTAAGCTCCGTGCGTAGTGCCTTATAGTTATAAATCTCGCCATTAAAACTAATAGCGTAGCGTCCACAGGAACTCTGCATTGGCTGTTTGCCAGCCTCGCTAAGGTCAATGATTGCAAGCCGTGTGTGGCATAAGGCTGCGTGTCCGGAAGGCGCAATAAACGTTCCGTGTCCATCTGGACCGCGGTGCAGCAATGCGCGTTGCATTACTTCGATACGTTTACGAAAGAGGGCAGAGTCGAGATCGTTATCAGTGGAGAGAATTCCGGCAATTCCGCACATAAATTTTTTGTTGGCCTCTGATCAAACAGAGGCCAACTATAACATGCTATGGGTCAGCCAGAGTTAGTCCTCAGACTTATTCTGAGGGGCTTTTTCTGAGTTCGGTTGACTGTTTGGGTTACCTTGCCCTTGAGGCTTTTTATTTCTGTTTCTGTTGCGGTTTCGATTTCGGTTTCGATTTCGGTTATTGCCTGCAGGCTTGTCTTGATTGCCTGAATTTTGAGGCTTTTCATTTTGCCCTTTATTAGCATTGCCGCCATTGTCAGCTTGAGCAGTATTAGCTTGCCCTTGCTTGTTTTGGTTGCGGTTTCTGTTATTTGGGTTTCCGCGTCCACCTCTATTTTGGTTTCGGTTGTTACCGCGGTTGTTGCCTCGATTTTGAGGGCGGTTGTTACCTCGGTTGCCACCTTGATTACGTCCGCCACGATTGTTGTTGCGGTTGTTAGGTTTAGGCTTCTCTTCTTTTGGCTGCGATTCTTCGCCCGTTCCAAACAATGAACGCCAAATGCGCACGAAAAGACCAGGTTTTTCGATTACCGGCTCAGGCTTGGGCTCTGGGGCTGGTGGCTTATCGCCCATTTCAATTGACTCGATACCTACGGCAGGCGCTGTATTGGGCGCGATTACCACGTTATTTGCCTGCGGCTTTTTTTGGTAGCGGGCTTTGCGAGGGTCTTCTTTGGGCTCTTGTATTTCAGTTTTATAACTGGGTAGATCTGGCATTTCATCCAAATCTTCACTACGCAATCTTTGGATCTTAAAGTGCGGAGTTTCCAATTCAAGGGTTGGCACGATGGTTATGTTCGTGCCTAATCGGTTTTCCAGCAAGCTCACTTCGTGGCGTTTCTCGTTCAACAAGAAGGTGGCCGTTTTTATCGGAAGGTGAGCAATGACAGCCTCAGTATTCTCTTTTAAGGCTTCTTCTTCAATGATGCGTAGAACGCTTAATGAGGATGAACCAACACTTCTTATGTGTCCATTGCCTTCGCAGCGAGGGCAAATGTGGTAATTTGAATCTGAAATTGATGAACGCAAACGCTGACGCGACATTTCCAATAGGCCGAAGCGTGAGATGCGACCAACCTGAACTCTAGCTCGATCTGCTTTCAATGCGTCTTGGAGACGTTGCTCTACGGCGCGTTGGTTCTTTGTTGCGAGCATGTCGATAAAGTCGATAACCACTAAGCCACCCAAGTCTCTAATGCGTAACTGGCGTGCGATTTCTTCGGCTGCTTCTAGATTTGTCTGAAGCGCCGTTTCCTCAATGTCTCCGCCTTTAGTGGCGCGCGCAGAGTTGACGTCAATCGAAGTCAATGCTTCTGTTGGGTCAATGACCAACGCGCCACCTGACTGCAGAGTAACTTCACGTGCGTAGGCAGACTCGATTTGGTGTTCAACTTGATACCGTGAAAAAAGTGGAACCGTGTCATCGTACAACTTAAGTTTAATGACGTTGTGTGGCATGACTTGCTTCATGAAGCGAGACGCTCTTTCGAAAACGTCTTTGTCATCAATGATGATTTCATTGATGTCGCTGCGGAAATAATCTCGGATTGAGCGAACCACAAGGTTGGTTTCTTGATATACAAGGAACGGCGCTGGCTGAGACTCGGCAGCTTGCGCAATCGCATCGGACAAGCGTTGAAGGTAATCTAAGTCCCATTGCAATTCTTCGGCAGACTTGCCAATACCAGCTGTTCGAGCAATGAGGGCGTGTTCTCTGGGAATGTCAAGTTCAGACATTGCTTCGCGCAGTTCTTGGCGCTCTTTGCCTTCGATTCTTCTTGAAATGCCGCCGCCCTTAGGGTTGTTCGGCATGAATACCAAATACCTACCGGCTAGGCTAATGAAGGTTGTCAGTGCCGCACCTTTATTGCCGCGCTCATCTTTCTCTACTTGTATTAGAAGCTCTTGGCCTGTTTTTAAGACATCAGCAATCTTTACTTGAGAAATAGGGACTTCAGAGTTGTAGTTTTGAAAGTAAGTGCGTGACACTTCCTTCATCGGCAAGAAGCCCTGTCGATTGCCACCATACTCAACAAAAGCCGCTTCTAAGCTGGGCTCAATTCGAGTGATTTTGCCCTTGTAGATGTTTCCTTTTTTGAGGGCGTTTCCAGATGATTCTATGTCCAAATCAACCAGCTTTTGACCATCAACAATTGCTACGCGTAACTCTTCTGGGTGAGTGGCGTTAAACAACATTCTTTTCATTTTATATTCTCGCGTGTTCCAAAGAACACCTGTGCGGTAAATTAGTGCGAGGCCATTACTATTAGCGGTGCGGTGATGCACAGAGAGGGCAGAAAGAATGCAAATGAACATTTGACTAAATAGACTAAACCCGTACCGAAAACAAGTCGATAAACATCTAATTTAAGTCATGAGTTTCCTTATGAGGGAAACCACGAGTCAGTTTTAAAGAAACTAACCTCAGCCAAAAAACTTAGCAATGCTAACGTTGGCTATTTTTTAATGTTCTAAAGCAAAAATTATGACTTTGAAGCCTAAAACCGAAACTGTTTCGTGTTAATTAAGCCTGAGGTCATTTTTTATTGTATTTTAGTAGGCCGAGACCTAACTCCTAAACAACGTAATTCTTAAATTCATTCTAATTATTGGTGCTCTTTGACTTGCAATCATAATGTCAATGATTTGGCGTTAAAAATGTCATCGCACCTGAAGCAAAGTTAGTGACACTTTGTGCACTGTGTGCCGTAGTGTGAATCCACCTTTGCCGCAAATATTCCCGTCTCAGCGCTCAGCTTAAAACATGCTCAGCAATAGACTAGCGTTCGGTTGTTTGAGTATGGCGCCTGTTAGAGACACATTTCTCAAAACAACGTTTTTACCAGTTAGGCTGTAAAGCCCATTGCCTCCAAAGGTCAGGGTGGAGGGCATACCCCGTTAGTGCGGTTCAAAGTCTGTCTAAAAAACAGAGGCCATTTGTTGCCCAACCCATTGTCGCTGCCTTTTGTTGCAGTGTGAGACAACCGGGGTTCGAACGCGCACCTATTAAGATTGAATGCTTGGGTGGTACGAAGGCTCAAAACTTTCGAATTGAGGAGATTACATCGATGTTTCGATGTGAATACTCTATAAACGCCTGCCCATTCACTCTTTGAATTTTTTGTTTCCAGAGCAGTGTTAGCAAGTATCGGTGTAACTTGAAACCACAACCCTAAGTTGGAAAAACTTAAGTCGGAAAAAAGAGTTTGCATCATTTGCAATTACTCGTCTTTTCAGACTGGCGAATAATAACAGTGATGAATGACTAACGCAATTGTTTGGATTTTAATGATAATTAGCGCTAAAGGCCTAAAAGGGCTGACTTGTAGAGAAAGCTTGCCTTATAATTCCGATGCTTGAAATTAGGGGCAAAATCTTGTCGAAGAATAAATCAAATAAGAGACCAAAACGTGGTTCGGCTGCTCGCTCTAAAAAGTCAGAGCGCGTCGGCAAGGCCCCCAATAAGAATTCTAGGCGTTCGGGTCGGAATAATTCTCAAACGGAAGCTAAGTCGAGCCGTAACGCCCCAGCCAATAAGGTTAGAAATTCGCAAGGATCTTTGACGAAGTCTGCCGCAGTGACGGTTAAGCCTGCCAGTGAATCGTCTGGTGCTAATAAACCTAAGCTGCACGATAGCCCCGTTTTCATTGAGATCGATGAAGAGCATAATGGCCAGCGAGTGGATAACTACTTAATAGCCTACCTGAAAGGTGTCCCCAAAACTCATATCTACAGAATAATTCGCAAAGGCGAAGTAAGGGTTAATAAGGGGCGAGTGAAACAAACTACTCGCCTAGTCGAGGGGGACTCGATACGAATTCCTCCAATTAGGTTGTCTGATGCTAGCAATACTGTCGTCGATGGTGCACGTTATGAATTTTTACGTAAATCAGTGCTGTTTGAGGATGGTGCTCTGCTTATTATTAATAAGCCGTCGGGAATGGCGGTGCATGCGGGCAGTGGTATTAAGGTTGGAATTATCGAAGCGTTAAGAGCGTTGAGGACTGACATTAAATATTTGGAACTGGTTCACCGTCTGGACCGAGAAACTTCAGGCTGTTTGGTGTTAGCGAAAAAAAGCAGTGCCTTGAAGTTACTTCAGGAAGATTTTAAAAATAATTCTCTCAAAAATAATCGTTTAGATAAGCGTTATTTGGCCCTAGTGAAGGGTGGCTGGAAGTATGGGCAGCGTAGGATTACTAAGTCGCTTAACACGGATGCGCGTCGCCATGGTGAGCGTCATGTGGTCGTGGATGAGAACGGCAGCTACGCGAGTTCAATAGCCACGCCTATAGATACGTCTAGCGTGGCCTCGTTATTAGAGGTTAAGTTGCTCACCGGGCGCACTCATCAGGTGCGAGTTCATGTCTTGTCCGAAGGTCATCCCATTGGTGGGGATTCAAGGTATGGGGACAAGCAATTTAATTCGACTATGAAGCAAGCAGGGCTGTCTCGCCTGTTCTTGCATGCCTGCAAGTTGTCGTTCACTCATCCGCTGACCGCCGAGATGATGACCGTCAATGCTCCCCTTCCTACGGACTTAAAGCGGGTTTTGGATGCCCTTGATTTATGTATCAACTGATAATTTTTGATTGGGATGGAACCTTAATGGATTCCACGCAAAAGATCGCTAATTGCATCAGAGCCGCAGCTCGAGATGTTGGGCTGATGGAGCCAACCGTCGCGCAAGCTAAGAACATCATTGGCTTAGGCCTTCACGAATGCATGATGGTGCTGTTCCCAGAAGCGTCTACAACGGCTCGCGACCAAATGGTTGATCGCTATAAGTATCACTTTGTCACTGAAGATAAAACCGAGCAAAGCTTATTTGAAGGTGTTAACCAAGGGCTTCAGAAATTAGAAGAAAGAGGTGCATTGTTGGCCGTCGCAACGGGTAAATCCCGTGTTGGTTTGGATAGGGCTTTTGGTGTGGCTGGCCTAGACACGCGATTTACTGTAACGAGGTGTGCTGACGAGACTCGGACAAAGCCAAACCCTCAGATGTTGCATGAAATCTTGGATTTCACAGCGATTGATGTCAGTAAGGCTATCATGGTTGGTGACACCTCCTATGATATGGATATGGCGTCTAATGCTGCGATGGCTGGACTCGGAGTGTCATACGGCGCTCACACTGAGGCAACCTTGTTAGAGAGCAATGCGCTGAGCGTGCAGCACTCTGTAAATACAATGATAGAGTGGTTACTAGATGGCCGGATTGAAAAAGCATATGAATGATTCTATGAAAAATATTATTGGCTCCACCGCGGGTCTGGAAGAGGGCGGAAAAGGGCTTAGATTTGACGTTCTAAATAGTGACGGTGAAAAAATACCCGCATTTGTGATTCATTTTGATTATCAGTACTTTGCATACCTAAATCGTTGTGGACACATTGCGGTGCAATTGGATTATATGCCTGGGGAGTTTTTTAGTGATGATGGGCGCTCTTTGATTTGTGCGACACACGGTGCTGAATACGCACCGGATAGTGGCGCATGTTTAGGAGGGCCGTGCTTTGGCGTTGGTCTTGAACCTCTGTCAATTGTGATTCATGAGGGCGAAATAGTCTTAGAACAAAGTGGTTACACCGTTGCGTAAGGTGGCTGCTTTCAGGAAAAAGATTGGGGATAGGCAGAGCCTATAGTGTGTAATGATTAAGTTAAATAAGTAGAGGAACGCCTTTATGTTTGGTAAGAAAAAAGACAACGGCGCATTGCCTGGAAGCAATCGAGTACCGGTTACTTCCAATGAGGTGATGCAGCAGCTCGCCATTGATTATATGAAGGATCGAAAGTGGCGCCGTATTTTCAAATTTGCGGTACTGGGGTTGATCATTATTTATTTTATCAGTGTCGCGAAAATGGCCAGTAAGGAAGCTGGTTTTGCTGGCGCATCAGCGCCTCATACCGCTTTGGTTGAGCTCAATGGGGTGATTGGAATTGGTGGTGGCATTGCCGCTGACCAAGCAAATCAGAGCATTCGCAAAGCCTTTGAGGCGAGAAACTCGAAAGGCGTTGTGTTGCGTATTAATAGCCCGGGCGGCTCGCCAGTACAGTCTGATGAGATTAACTCGGAGATATCTCGTTTAAAGCAACTATATCCTTCAAAACCCGTACATGTGGTGGTGTCTGATGTTTGTGCTTCAGGCGGTTATTACATCGCCGCCGCGGCGGACAATATTTACGCTAATCCATCTTCAATTGTCGGGTCTATTGGGGTCCGCATGGACAGTTTCGGGTTTGTCGATGCCATGCAGAAGCTTGGCGTAGAGCGGCGCTCATTGACGGCTGGAGAAAATAAATCGATTTTGGATCCGTTTTTGCCAACTAAGCCGAGTCAGGAAGCTCATGCGCGGGAGATGTTGGGCGTGGTTCACCAAGAATTTATCAATGTGGTTAAAGACGGCAGAGGAGATCGCTTGACCGATAATCCGGACCTATTTAGCGGCTTGTTTTGGAGTGGACGTCAAGCAAAAGATCTAGGTCTAATTGATGACTTTGGAGGCTTAAATCACGTTGCTGCGAATGTGATTGGGGAGGATAGGATTGTTGACTACACGTATCGTCCTGACTTTTTCGAGCAGTTTTCTAAGGATTTGGGTGTGTCTATTGCGACTACATTAGGTGCGCTTTTTACGAGCTCAATGACGCTTGAATAGCAGAGCAAGGAGACGCGTGAAGACCCTGGGATTTAACATTCTAACAATTGGGGTGGCGACTACTAATTGAAGGTTTGAGTAGATTTACTTGAACCTAGCTCGCAGTAAATAGAATTCGGCAATCACTCGCTGCCAAGTGTATTTTAAGCCCGCCAGTCCATCAAAAATGACGCCTCTTATGATAAGTGTGTACGGAATTACGGACAGCGGGCCCAACCCAAGGTATCTAATTTTGTCGTTTAAATTCATGGCTTTAAAAGGTAGAGATTGAAACTTCTTGGCTTCCTGGGCAGCGTAGTTTCGTTGCGAGTTGTGCCATCGACTCATCGGCTTACGATCATCATGAAAAAATTTTCCCTGTAACACCGAAATTTTTCCATCGACAATGACACGCTGGGCATGCCCATCTTGACGGTAAGTGGCCCCTTCCCTTCGATACAGGGTTACTACGGGAGGATAGAGTGTTCCGCGCAGAGGTTTGCCGTCGATTTTATAAATAAAGGACGTTTTATAACCCTGGATTTCGTTTGTTGGTTCTAATGTTTTAAGTTCTTCATGCAGGTCCATTGTGAGAACATAATCGGCATCAAGCGCTAGGATCCAGTCGGTTTTTATGTCCTGAGCAATTGCGGCCTTCCATTGCTCAGCGAGAACATCAAATTTCCGTTGGTAAAAGTCCACATTTGCATGCCGCTGACATATGGATTGTGTTTCATCGTCGCTGAAACTGTCCATAACCACAATCCTCTTAGCCCAGGTCAGTTCAGACAACGTGCGCTCAATATTGGGGGCTTCGTTATAGGTCAGTATGACGGGAGTAATATTATCGAGCATTTCCGAGGTATAAAATTAGTGTCTTTTGTGATACAGAATGGTCATTGAAGCGGTGGCTAAGTTGACTACTTAGGTATATAGGTCGAACCCTTCACGTTCCAACATTTCGACTAAACGAATCAAAGGCAGTCCTATCAACGCGTTGGGATCCTCGCCATCAAAACGTTTAAACAACGATACGCCTAGGCCCTCAGATTTTACACTCCCTGCGCAGTTGTAGGGTTTCTCTTTAAGTAGGTAGTTCTGTATTGTGTCATCACTGAGATCTTTAAAGTGCACTGAAAAAGGCTCTACGGTGGATTGAATAGTGCCTGAGCGCGAATTAATTAATGCTAGCCCAGTGAATAACTCGATCTTTTTGCCTGATGCTTCGTTTAATTGCTCAACGGCTCGTTCGTGGGTGTGTGGCTTACCCACGATTTTTTCACCGTGCATGGCGACTTGATCGGAGCCAATAATAAGAGCATTGGGATACGATCTGGCTATTTCTTTGGCCTTCTCAACGGCTAGCCGTTCAACCAACTGTACTGGAGATTCTCCTTCGAGTGGCGTCTCGTCTATATCTGGGCTGCTGGTTTCAAATGGCACCAATAAACTGGAGAGTACTTTTTTTCGGAACGGAGAGGATGAGCCTAGAACTAAAGTTGGGTTGGACATTGGGGGCTGCTAGCGGTTATTTTTCAGACGCTGATTATGCGACAATAATACGATGTATGCATCAAGTCTGACTGGCTTTGATTTAATTGTAAGATATATGTGATATATTTAATTTTTGGGCATTAAGCTGAACGGTGTTTAAACGGTATGGAAAATTCAAAAGTGCAACTTGCAATAGTCGGTGTTGGCAAAATAGTCCGAGATCAACATTTACCTTCAATCGAGCGCTCTGGATGCTATGACTTGGTGGCGACAGCGAGCCGCAATGAAACAATCGATGGAGTTGATGCCTATAAAGATATACAGGCTATGCTAGGCGATCGTCCAGACATCGAAGCTGTCTCGCTGTGCATGCCTCCGCAATACCGATATTCGGCCGCGCATTATGCATTGAGTGAAGGACTTGATGTGTTGCTTGAAAAGCCACCTGGGGCCACGGTTTGTGAAGTAGAACAGTTGGCAGAACTTGCTCGAACAAATGATTGTTGTCTTTACACAACGTGGCATTCTCGACATGGCGCGGCAGTTGATGTGGCCAGAGAGTTTTTAAGGCGGGCGGATGTTGAGATTCAGTCGGCAGAGGTTCATTGGAAAGAGGATGTTAGAAAGTGGCATCCGGGGCAGGAGTGGATCTGGCAGGCTGGTGGTCTAGGCGTATTTGATCCTGGAATCAATGGCCTGTCTATATTGACTTACCTATTGCCGCAGAGAATATTCGTGGAATCAGCGCAATTACATTTTCCACTTAATAAGGCTGCCCCTATTGCTGCCAACGTTAGCTTTCGCACTGCTTCAAAGTGTAAAGTTTCTGCGGAATTTGATTGGCGTATTGACGGCGATGAGCAATGGGATATTGAATTGATGACCAATAAAGGTACGCTTTGTCTGTCATCGGGAGGTGCTCAATTATCACTTGATGGTCAGCCAATTGAGGTTCCCGTTCATTCGCCATACGGAGAGTATGAAGCTATTTATGACAAGTTTGCCCGAGCAATAGCCAATAAGGAGAGCGCCGTAGATCTCACGCCTCTTAAGTTAGTGGCCGATGCATTTTTACTCGGAAACCGACATCACGTTGAGGACTTTGTTGAATAGAAATTAGTTGGTCATGAAATGACCAGTGCTCAGACGCCTATTCTACATATTGCTCTTTGGAGAGTACGGCGTGCGGCGTTTTGGAGAAAGACGTTGCTAAAAATGCGGTCAGTCTCAATGTTGCTTGCTTAACTTTAAGCGAGTGCTCTATAGTGCTGGGCATCGATTTTTCGCCCTTATTTTGTACGACTGGCGCTTTATGCTCCAGCGTTATTGCTCGCACTGAGAGATTAACATGCCTTATATTTTTATTGGTTTTATAGCCTTTTTGCTTTCCCTACACCCGGCGAACGCTAAAGAACTGACAGTAGAACGTATTTTTTCGTCCCCTTCGTTAAATGGTCCTTCGATTAAGGGGCTCAAGATATCTCCAGATGGGGAACGAGTTACCTTTTTAAGAGGCAAAGAGTCCGATTATGAACGGCTGGATCTGTGGGAGTATCATATTGGCTCTAAAGAAACTCGCATTCTTTTTGACTCTGACAAATTACATTCTGGTAAAGAGGTCTTATCCGATGAAGAGAAGGCCAGGCGCGAGCGCTTACGATTGACAGGGTCTGGTATTGTGAGTTATCAATGGTCCGAAGATGGTTCGGCATTGTTGTTTCCCCTCGCTGGAGACGTTTACTTTTACCGACTCGGTGACAAGGAAAGCATCAAATTAATTGATACGCCTGAATTTGAAACGGACGTAAAATTGTCGCCTCGTGGTAATTTTATATCGTTCATCCGTGAGCAAAATTTATACGTTTTTGACATCAAGCTTGGTCAAGAACATCAATTGACCAGCGATGGTGGTGGCGCCATTAAAAACGGCATGGCTGAGTTTGTCGCTCAAGAAGAAATGTCTCGATTGACCGGCTACTGGTGGTCAGAAGATGAATCAAAGATAGCGTTTACGCGCGTTGATGAGTCTCCAGTGGAGGAAGTTAGTCGCACAGAGATCTACGCGGAAGAGATTAAGACCATCACTCAGCGTTACCCCTTTGCTGGGAAAAACAACGTTCATGTTCAGCTCGGCGTCATCGCGATGAGTAATAAGAGCAGCGTTCGTTGGGTAGATCTGGGGGCTGATAAAGACATCTATCTGCCTCGGGTTAAATGGACTAAAAATAGCGAATTGCTGTCGTTTCAGTGGCAGTCCAGAGATCAAAAAGAACTTCGACTTACGTTTTATGACTGGGGAACCGATGACACTCGAGTCGTAATACGTGAGAAGAGTGATACGTGGATCAATCTCCATAAAGATTTACTATTCCTCGATGGCGGTAGTGGTTTTATTTGGTCATCCGAACGAGACGGTTTTAAGCACCTATACCTCTATAAAATGGACGGTGAGTTGGTAGGCCAATTAACGAAGGGGGAATGGGCTCTCGATCGACTGGAAGGCATCAGCGACAGCGGTAAGGAAGTCTATTTCACAGGTCGGAAAGAGTCGCCCTTAGAAAAGCACTTGTATTCAGTTTCATTAGACAGTCTTAACATCGAAAAGCTCACTGAGCGAGCTGGTTATCATAATATTAGTTTGGCGGATAATGGCGCAGCCTACGTTGATAAGTTTTCATCAACAACTCAACCACCTCAAGTGAGCCTGCATGACTCAAAGGGAACGCACATAGCTTGGCTGCTGGAAAATACAATAGATGAACGTCATCCTCTGTACCCTTACCAATCGGAGTGGGTGACTCCAGAGTTCGGCTCTATCAAAAATCAAGACAACGTAATGCTGTATTTTCAGTTGTTCAAGCCTAAAGGCTTCGATGCTACTAAGAAATACCCCGCGTTAGTGTATCTTTATGGCGGGCCGCATGCACAAATGGTTAAGAACGCTTGGGGGAGGTATTTGCCTCAGTACATGGCGCAACAAGGTTATGTGGTATTCACTCTAGATAACCGTGGGGCAGCGGCGAGAGGAAAGGCCTTTGAAGACACGCTTTACCGTGCGATGGGAAGTACAGAGGTGGATGATCAAATAGAGGGCGTTAAATACTTACACACGCAGCCTTGGGTCGATAAAGAGCGTATTGGTGTTCATGGGCACAGCTACGGCGGGTACATGACTTTAATGGCGATGTTTAAAGCGCCTGAATATTTCAGCGCTGGCGTGTCAGGTGCGCCGGTTACTGAGTGGGGTTTGTACGATACTCACTACACCGAACGTTATATGGGAAGCCCTATTAACGACGGCGGTGTTTATGAAAGAGCGTCGGTGTTTCCCTATGCAAAGAACTTGGCGGGGCCATTGCTTATCTATCACGGAATGGCAGACGACAATGTTTTGTTTAAAAATAGTACCAAGTTATATAAATTGCTTCAGGATAAAAATCTTCCGTTTTACAGCATGGATTACCCAGGTAAGAAACACAGCATTAAGGGTAAGAAAACGCAAATGCACCGCTTGAATATGATCAGAAACTTCTTTGATTTACATTTCGGCGTTAAGCGGTAGTTTGAATAACGGATCAGAGTATCAAGTAACCCTGATCCGTTGAGGTTTTACTTATAGTCAAACAACATTGACAGATCAAGTGCCTTAACGTGCTTTGTGATCGAGCCCGAGGATATAAAGTCGACTCCAGTTTCGGCGACAGCGGCGATTGTTTTCATGTTGATACCGCCAGAGGCTTCAAGGTCGGCTTGATCTCCAGTGAGCTCAACAGCCTCACGCATGTCTTCCAGACTAAAATCATCAAGCATGATGCGCTTTGCTCCCGCGTGTAACCCCCGTTCGAGTTCCTCAAGAGATTCGACTTCAAGTTCAACAAGCGCGTCCGCCGGCATCGACGCAATTGCATCAGCGACAATGCGCTCGAGGCTCTTGCCGCTTCTTAAGTGGTTTTCTTTAATTATAATGCCATCGTATAGGCCCATTCGATGATTTACGCCACCACCGCATAAGACCGCGTATTTTTGAGCTTCTCGCATGGTGGGCAACGTCTTTCTCGTGTCCAGCAATCGAGCTTTTGTGTGAGCAATTGCATCGGCGTATAGGCGTGTCACGGTTGCCGTGCCTGAAAGAGTTTGCATGATATTCAGCGCAGTGCGCTCGCCTGATAGGATTGGGTGAGCTAATCCTTCGAACCGACATAAGGTGGCGCCGGCTTTTACGATGTCTCCGTCCTTAACATGCCAATCGACGTCCAGCTTCGTTTTGTGTCGCTTGCCAACTTGACGAAAGACTTCGTTGACCCACGCTGTACCGCAGATTACGCCACGCTCTCGACTGATAATTTTGCCGTCAATGATGCTGTCTCTTGGCGTCAGTCTTGCGGTCACGTCACCAGAGCCTATATCTTCTCGTAGGCAATTTTTAACCAGTCTTTTTATGATTTTTTTTGCGGGTAAGGGGTGCTCCATAACGTCCTCATGGTTCAATAAATCGTTGCTAACAGAATAACAGAATTTCGGCTGTCAGCGACAATACGGTGCCCTTGTTTTATCCAAAGCTGTTCTTACATATGTCTCAGAAACTAATTATTTTTGTGAGGTGTCCCATGAGAATGGATAAACTAACTTCAAAATTCCAGCTCGCTTTGTCTGACGCGCAAAGCATCGCGGTTGGTAAAGATCATCAATTTATAGAACCTCTGCATGTTTTAAATGCCATGTTTCGTCAAGAGGGAGGTAGCGTTAGGCCATTGCTAGCGCGGGTGGGGGTTGCTGAGAAAAACCTATCAGATAAACTCGACATAGCCCTGTCGGAATTACCTCAAGTTCAAGGACAAGCGGGTGAAATTCACCTGTCTCAGCAGACCGCTCGAATTCTAAACGTAGCCGACAAGTTGGCTCAACAGCGTGGCGACTCTTTTATTTCCAGTGATGTCTTTTTGTTGGCGTTGATAAACGATAAGGACCGAGCGGGCGTATTATTGCGTGAGGTCGGTGCAACGAAAGAGGCATTAACGAAAGCGGTTGAGGATGTGAGAGGTGGGTCAAACGTCAATGATGCTAATGCCGAGGATCAAATGCAGGCGTTAGAGAAATACACCATTGACGTGACCGAGCGAGCTGAGCAAGGGAAGCTAGACCCTGTGATAGGTCGCGATGATGAAATTCGTCGTACGGTTCAGGTTTTGCAGCGGAGAACAAAAAATAATCCAGTGTTGATCGGTGAGCCAGGCGTTGGTAAAACGGCGATCGTGGAAGGATTGGCACAACGAATAGTCAATGGAGAGGTACCTGAAGGAATCAAAAACAAGCGGTTGTTGTCTTTAGATCTTGGTGCCCTCATAGCCGGAGCTAAGTTTCGAGGTGAGTTTGAGGAAAGGTTGAAGGCAGTGCTTAGGGACCTCTCTAAGCATGAGGGGCAGGTGATACTATTCATCGATGAATTGCACACCATGGTAGGTGCTGGCAAGGCCGAGGGTGCGATGGATGCGGGGAATATGCTTAAGCCTGCGCTCGCCAGAGGCGAGTTACATTGTGTTGGAGCTACCACCTTAGATGAGTATCGCCAATACCTTGAGAAAGACGCCGCGTTAGAGCGACGCTTCCAAAAAATTGTGGTTGACGAACCGACGGTTGAAGACACCATTGCGATACTTCGGGGTTTAAAGGAAAAATATGAAGTGCATCACGGAGTGGATATTACCGACCCTGCGATCATTTCTGCTGCAACTTTGTCTCATAGGTACATCACTGACCGAAATTTACCCGACAAAGCGATCGATTTGATCGATGAAGCAGCCAGTTTAATTAGGATGGAAATTGATTCTAAGCCAGAATCAATGGATAAATTGGATCGCCAAATTATTCGCCGAAAGATTGAACGAGAGGCACTACAGAAAGAGAATGATGATGCCTCGAAGAAGCGCCTAGCGAACCTTGAAGCTGAGATAAGTGAGCTTGAGCAGCAGTATGGTGAACTTAACGAAATATGGATGGCTGAAAAGTCGGCGGTTCATGGGGCACAACACGTTAAAGAAGAGTTGGAAGCGGCTCGTTTGGAGATGGAGGTGGCTAAACGGGCAGGGAACTTGGCTAAGATGTCCGAGTTGCAGTATTCAATCATTCCCGAGTTAGAGTCTCAGTTGCAACAAGCGCAACATAATGAACTTAATGGCGTGGAGAACCAACTTCTCAGGACCAATGTGACCGAAGAGGAAATTGCGGAAGTAGTCGCAAATTGGACTGGCATCCCGGTTAACAAAATGCTCGAGGGCGAGCGCGAAAAACTGTTAACCATGGAGGATCGGCTGCACCAACGTGTCATTGGTCAGAATGAAGCCATTGTCGCAGTGTCAGACGCGATAAGGCGTTCAAGAGCCGGCTTGTCGGACCCGAACCGCCCTTCTGGGTCGTTCCTGTTTCTAGGGCCCACCGGGGTGGGTAAGACCGAACTGACCAAAGCGTTGGCTGAATTTATGTTTGATACGGATGATGCCATGGTTCGAATTGACATGTCCGAATTCATGGAAAAGCACTCAGTTGCGAGACTGATTGGGGCGCCTCCAGGGTACGTTGGCTATGAGGAAGGAGGCTATTTAACGGAAGCGGTGAGACGAAAACCCTATTCCGTAATCTTGCTGGACGAAGTTGAGAAAGCTCATCCGGATGTATTCAATATTCTATTGCAAGTATTGGATGATGGCCGGTTGACTGATGGTCAAGGTCGAACGGTTGATTTCAAGAATTGCGTCATTATTATGACCTCGAATTTAGGTTCTCAACACGTACATGGTAATGGTGCTGACTATGAAACCATGAAAGCGTTAGTGATGGAGAATGTGACACAACATTTTCGTCCTGAATTTATTAATCGTGTCGATGATATTGTTGTGTTTCATGCCCTGGGTAAGGAACACGTCAGATCAATTGCTAATATTCAAGTAGATATTCTGCGTAAACGACTGACTCAATTGGAGATTCAATTGGATATCAGTACTGAGGCATTGGATCTTGTCGGTGAAGCTGGTTTCGACCCAGTCTATGGCGCGAGACCTCTCAAGCGCAGCATACAAGACTTAATTGAGAATCCTTTGGCTCGTCGTATTTTAGCCGCTGAATTTGAAGGTGGTGATGTGGTTGTGGTAAGCGTCGTTGATAATGCGCTTACGTTTCAGAAGGCCAAAGCGCATTGAGTTTTGACTGAATCCTGCGTTTGCTTGTACTCGTGGTCGAGGACTGACTCGACCACGAGTACCGATGCGAGTTATAGTATGGTTGTTTGAAACTCTCGGCCTAGATGGTGTATACATACGCTTTTTCTGGGTTGAATTACATTTAATCGCGCTGCCACACTGGTGCTAGTTTAATAAAGGTTAATCGATGTTGTTTTGCCTTTATCAACACGGAACTTAAAGACTATCTATGAAAGCAATGATTCTTGCCGCGGGTAAGGGAACTCGTGTTAGACCCCTTACGAATGAAATGCCAAAGCCGATGATTCCAATTATTGGTAAGCCGGTGATGGAGTATCTAATTGAAGAGCTGCAAAGGCACGGCTTTGATGAAATTATGATCAATGTGAGTCATCTGCCCGAAAAAATCGAAAGCTATTTTGGCAACGGAGAGCGCTTAGGCGTTGATATAGGCTATTCTTTTGAAGGTTATATCGAGGACGGTAAGATTCAATCTGAAGCCCTAGGCTCAGCCGGTGGAATCAAGCGAATTCAGGAGTTTGGTGGATTTTTCGACGATACGTTTTTGGTCGTCTGTGGTGACGCTCTTATCGATCTAGATTTGACCAAAGCCGTTAGAGAGCATTGGAAAAGTGGCGCTGTTGCCAGCATTTGCACACTCGAGGTTCCGGTCGAGTCGGTTTCAGACTACGGCGTGGTCGTTTCGGATGAAAATGGCCAAATTACGTCTTTCCAAGAAAAACCCACCGTCGATGAAGCGTTGTCCAATCAGGTGAACACGGGCATCTACATTTTTGAGCCCGAAGTGATAGACATGATTCCTGAGAACACAACGTTTGATATTGGCAGCGACCTCTTTCCGTTGTTGGTTGAAAGAGGGTTGGGCTTTAATGCCATCAATATTCCGTTTAATTGGATTGATATAGGTAGAATTTCGGACTATTGGGAAGCTAACCAAAAGATCATGAATGGTGACTTACGCACAATCCCAATGCCAGGCAAAGAAGTGCGCCCAGGTGTTTGGGTAGGTTTAAACGTTAGTATTGATTGGGATGAGTGTGAGATCCAAGGCCCGGTGTACATAGGCAGTGGGACAAAAATTGAAGCCGGAGCGATGATCGTAGGCCCTACGTGGATTGGGCATGGTTGTCATATTCGCCAAAATGCAGGTATTTCAAAGAGCATTATCTTTGAATACACTCGTATAGGGTCGGCTAGCATCGTTAAAAATTCCGTCGCCTTTGGACGGTTTTTTGTCGATAAAGATGGCAAGAGCTTCGAAAGCAATAAAATGCACTTGGATTGGGTTACTGATTCACGAATTCCGACTAATTCATTTGATGACCAAGATGGCTAAAAAGTGATGTCTTTAGGTTCAAATATTACCCTCATAGGCATGCCTGGGTCTGGAAAAAGCACGGTAGGAAGAATACTCGCTCACCACTTTGATATGGAGTTTATTGATAGCGATAGGTTGATTGAACGTGCTGCGAATATGGGTATTCAGAACGTTGTCGATCGAATGGGATTGAACCGATTCAGAGAGCTTGAACAGCAGGTTTTGTGTGAGATAGATGTCGAAAATACAATTATTTCAACCGGCGGTAGCGCCGTTTATAGTCTGTCTGCGATGAATCACTTGGCCACATTAGGCCCTCGTCTGTATTTGCGCATTACCCGTAATAGTCTGATTCGTCGAGTGGATAACAGTGCTGTTCGAGGGCTTTATAAATTGCCCTCTCATTCATTGCTTCGCCTCTTTCACGAGAGGGAGAATCTGTATCCAGATTTCGCGGATATCACCTTCGATAATGACGCGCCATTGTCGGCTATCAGAGCAGGGCAATTGATCGCGCTGTTTGATTGTGAACGAAATTAAGCGCGCGATGACGTCACAATCAAAGTACTGGGCCGTCATGCCTGCCGCCGGAGTGGGATCGCGAATGGCCGCCGATAAGCCCAAACAGTATTTGCAGGTGGCAGGTAAAACAATTATTGAACACAGTATCGATGCCATTCTTAGAATGCCAAAACTCGAATCTGTTCTGGTCTGCGTGTCTGATAACGACGACTATTTTACAAAATTGTCGTTTGACCGAACGAAAGTCATTAGCACGTTGGGGGGGAAGTCTCGCGCGGAAAGTGTTTTAAATGGACTCCACGCACTACGAGGTAAAGCCGATAAAAGCGATTGGGTGTTAGTCCATGATGCGGCTAGGCCATGTTTGCAATTGGATGAACTTAATCGTTTAGTGAGTTCTATCGAGGCTGACCCTGTGGGTGGAATTTTGGCTTTGCCTGCAAAAGACACAATAAAAATGTCCGCACAAACATCTGAGCCACATCACGTGGATTGTACCTTGGATCGATCAAGAATTTGGATGGCTCAGACGCCGCAAATGTTTCGCTATGGCTTACTGCTAGAGTCTCTTGAATTCTGTAAATCAAGAAAGATGACGGTCACGGATGAAGCCTCCGCCGTTGAACAAGCTGGTCACAGTGTCAAATTGATCCGAGGGTCTTCGCAAAATATTAAGGTGACGACCCCTGAAGATCGCAAACTTGTGCAATTCTTGTTGTCTACAGACTAACTTATTCTCCTCAGGCTGGTTGATTCGACTACAATTGGGCTATTGGCGATAGCGGGTTTAGGCTGCATCTTGCTCTTACTTGTTGTGGCCCCAATGATTTAATTTAACTAACTGAGAATTCTTATGCAGATGACAGTCAAATTGGTGGTGGTAGCTTGTCTATGTCTCACATTGAGTGGGTGTTTGGGTACGGTTGTTGGCGCAGCGGTTGACACAACTATCGAAGTTGTGAAAATACCATTTAAAGTCGTTGGGGCGGCGGTTGATGTAGTGACCGGGGACGACCTTAGTCAACAAGAACAAAAATCCGATTTTGATGTTAATGAGAGCTCGTTAGTTTTACACGGCGAATCTGAAGGCATCCACTAAATAGTTAGAAGGCTCAGTACGATGAGAGTAGGTCACGGTTACGATGTTCACCGTCTTGTTGAAGGTAGAAAGTTAATTCTCGGTGGTGTTGAAATTGAACACACATTAGGGCTGCTGGGTCATTCAGACGCTGATGTGGTGATTCACGCTATTTGCGATGCCATTTTAGGAGCCCTTGGGCTGGGTGACATTGGTCATCATTTTCCAGACACTGACGCCAAGTTTAAAGGGGTCGACAGTCGAGTATTATTACGTGAGGTCGCGACCATGCTGGACGAATATCAAATTGGCAATTTGGATGCGACTATTATTGCTCAAGCTCCGAAACTTGCACCACACATCAAACACATGAAATCCAATATTTCGCGTGACTTGGGATGTCGAGAATCGCAAATTAATATAAAGGCAACAACGACAGAAAAGTTGGGCTTTGCTGGGCGTGAGCAAGGTATTGAAGCTCACGCAGTAGTATTACTTCAAACACATAAAGACGCATGAGTGAAATTAATTTAGAAAACCGAAAGAACAAAAACCTTACTCAAAAGAAGGCGCTGCAAGTAAATCTAGACAGTAAAATTTACGGCGCGATTGTGGAAATCGGCGCTGGTCAGGAAACCGCTCGTCAGTTCTTTTCGGCAGGTGCGGCAGCGGGAACCGTAGCCAAGACCATGTCAGCGTATGACATGCAGGTCAGTGATGATGTGTATGGTAAGGCCGGACGTTACGTTAGCAAGGAACGCTGTGAGCAAATGTTGCGGCACGAATATGATTTGATGTTAAATCGTTTGAATGAATCAAGAGGCGATGAAAGTCATTTTTTTGCTTATGCGGCGACGGTAACAGCGCGCAGCTACTCTCAAAAAAATGAGTGTCATGGGTGGATTGGAGTACGACGTCAATTAAGCCCTGGAGCCGAGCCAAGTGAAATTATTCTGCATGTCAGAATGCTCGATGATACTAATAAAGAGCAATCAGAGGCGCTTGGTATATTGGGCGTGAACTTGGTTCACGGCGCCTACTATCATGCTGATACTCCGAAAACGATCATAGATAACTTGCAGGACGGTATGGGGCATGACAAGAGAATAGAGATCGATATGATTCACTTCTCAGGGCCTGAGTTTGCCGAGGTAGAAAATCGCTTGATGAACCTGCATTTAATTCACAGCTGGTCTTGCCGGGCCGTGATGTTTGATGCAAAAGGGGGGTCAATAGTGCCGGCGTCTGCGCTACGTAAAAAAGACACCGTCGTCATTCGTGGTTCGTTTAAGCCACCAACGAAAGTTCATATGGACATGAAGGACGTTGCAATAGACCATTTTGCGAAGGAAGATGGCGTTGATGCGGATAATATTTTGGCCGTAGCTGAGATAACCATGAATGAGTTGACTGGGCAAGGAGATGACGCTGATTCAGACTTTTTAGCTCGTGTGGACTTGTTAAACGAATTGGGCTTTTCGGTGCTCATTTCTGATTATCTGAGGTTTTTTAGATTACGTTCATGGATAAGACGTTACACGCAAAATCGTATTGGTATTGTATTAAGCGTTTTGGATTTTGATTATCTATTCGCTAAGGATTATTACGACGGGCTCGAAGGAGGCATCTTAGAAGCTTTTGGTAAATTGTTTTCTGATAACACGAATGTCTATGTTTACCCGACAATTCGTGATGGTAAATTGATCACCTTAGAGAATGCGGCTGTTGGTGATGATCTTCGCTACTTATTGCAACACTTAGTTCATAACAAAGCGATGGTATCAGCGGATATTAAGGATGTGGCAAACTTGCAAATTTCGGCCCGAGAGGTGGCGAAACAAATTCCTAATGGTCGCGGTGATTGGGAAAAAGCATTACCAAGTAAAACGGCCGAAAAAATTATAGAGCGAAAGCTTTTCGGTTATCCGGGAGAAGCTTGATAGGGTGATAAAAATGCATCCTATATTGTATTCCTTTCGACGATGCCCTTACGCAATCAGAGCCAGAGTGGCATTGTATTGTTTGGGCCATCGAGTAGAACTGCGAGAAGTGGTTCTAAAAAATAAGCCTGAACAAATGTTGACGGCGTCCGCGAAGGGAACAGTGCCAGTGTTGATTCTGCCAGAAACCGTGATAGATGAAAGTATAGAGATTATGCAGTGGGCGATGGATAATCTTGTTTCAACTCGGCTCTTTGGTGCTTCTGAAACCCCATTGTCGGAAAATGCGTTGATACAAGAGAATGATTTCCACTTTAAGCCCATACTTGATCGTTACAAATATTTTGAACGTTACCCTGAATTTACTCAAGCGGTCTATCTTGAGCAAGCATTGCCTTTCTTAAGGTCGCTGAATAAACTGATTGCGACTCACAATGGGTTCCTAGAGGGCGCGGCTTTTACGGCGGTTGATGCTGCCATTTTTCCGTTTATCCGGCAATTTGCGCACTCAGACATGGCAAAATTTAGTGCATTAGAGTTACCTGAGTTACAACGCTGGTTGCGGCATTGCCTTGACTTGCCGATGTTCAGTCACGTCATGAAAAAATACCCTGCGTGGTCTGTTGAGCGAAGCAATGCCATTGATTTTGGTGGCGACGGACTAATTGCTTAATGTTTTATTGGCATTTGTCTATAATTTAACGATTAATATAAAAACATTCATGAGAAACCCACCGCATGTCGACTTACGAGATTGAGCACCAACCAGAAGAGCAGTTGTTTTTTGTGAACATTGAAGACGGTCAAAGAGCCTTTTTGAAGTATCGTCGCTTAGGGAACCGTGCGGCACAATCAGCCGTCGACTTTTGGAGTACATTTGTACCTGAATCGCACAGAGGTACTGGGCTAGCATCCAAGTTAGTGGAGCATGGTTTCGCTTGGGCGAAAGCACAAGGATTTCACATAGACACGTCTTGTTGGTACGCGGCGAAAATACTGGCCGATAAAGAAGCGTAAATGACAGTAATTCAACAGCAAATTGCTTGCTCGCCATATCTAACTAGATTGGCTGAGCAAGTACAGGGACGGGTAGATACATCGCCTGATAGCTTACTTGGTCAGTTGGAAAAACTAATCTCAGGGCTTGTTGTTGATCATTTTTCGGACTTGGATGCAACCGAACAGCGGCTAGTCGACATCAATCAAGAGTTCTCGTATCTATGGTGTTTAACCGAACTGCAAGGTGTTGGTTCGCAACATCAGCGCGGGGGCTTACAAACCCGGTTTGCTGAGGTTTCCATACAGTTTGCCCTAGGTCTAGCTTGGCAGAGGCTTGCCAATAAACAGAAACTGCTTGGTCCTATATTAGAAAGTAATGCGTACTCAGTTCCTGGCTTATTTATCTTTGGCATGGGCAAGTTAGGAGGTAATGACTTAAATTTTTCGAGTGACGTTGATTTAGTGGCTTACTTTGACCCTGAAGTACTGCCGATCCCTGACGTGATTGGTAAGAGTTATGTATGTCACCAAGCACTGCAAGAATTTACGCGTATATTGAGTCGCGGTGGTGCGTCGGATTTTATTTGGAGAGTAGATTGGCGTTTGCGACCTAATGCGTCGGCGACCAGTCTTGCCATGTCCACTGCCGCCGCCGAAGATTATTATTATTATCACGCGTCACCTTGGCATAGGCTCGCTTTAATGAAGGCGCGAGTAATTGCTGGAGATATGTCCTTAGGACAGGCGTTTATAAGCACGTTAGGCTCATTTATTTGGCGGCAAAACTTGGATTTTCGAGCACTCGATGAATTGGCCGAAATAAAGCAAAGGATTAATCTCGAACACCCTGGCTTGCGAGCTCAACGCACATGGAGCGAACCTATTGGCGACGATATCGAAGGCTTTAACGTTAAGCTTGGCAGTGGTGGCATCCGAGAAATCGAGTTTTTCGTTAATGCGCAACAACTGTTGTTGGGTGGCCGCCATCATAGCCTGAGAGTCCCCAACACTTTGTTAGCGTTGGATCAACTTTGCGAGCTAGGTAGGCTTAACCGGGAAGATCTGAAAAAACTGAAAGGTGCGTATGTATTTCTGCGTAAACTCGAGAATGCGGTTCAAATTCATTCGAATCAGCAAACCCATCTATTGCCGGTTTCCGATACCAATAAAAGTGACGTGTTGACGCTGCTCGCTATTGAGGATTGGAGTCGATTGGTTGAACAACTGAATGTGTACAGAGGGTTTGTTAATCAGCTTTTTAGCACCTTGTTTGCCGAACAGGAGCGAACTCAATTAGGGCCTCTAGTGTGGCCTGATGGCCTTAGCCTCAGTGCAGACGAAGTAGTGGAAGGGTGGGAAAACGGGTTTCAGAATTACGGTGTCTCTAATTCAGTTCGTCATAAGTTAAAGCCTTTGGCGTATGCGCTTGCCGAATACCTTGATGAAGGCGCTGATCATAGTGGTCCCGATGTCAGTGAAGTAATTATTCGACTGCACGACTATTTTAAGTCTTTGCCACAGGGTGAACAATATTTCAGACTGTTGGCGGAATCCCCTGGCTTGCTTCACAGTTTGGTGCCCCCTTTACTGTATTCGCCACCAATGACTGTCTTATTGAATCAGTCTCCTCATATTATTGACTGTTATGTACACGGTGAGTGGCGTTATCCCGATGCATTTGATTCACAATACATTCGTCAGGCCGAAGACTACGGTGAGCGCTTAGAGCGCCTCCGCCGTTTTGTAAATGAGCATCTATATCAGCTCTATCAGCAGTTTTTACGAGGGCAACTCGACGTGGTCGTTTTTCAAGCGGCGCTGTCTGACCTTGCTGAACATACTCTAGAGCTGGCTCTGGAAGTCGTGGCCACGGGTATGAACTTAGAAGAAGTACCAATCACCGTCATTGGGATGGGTAAGATTGCGCTTAAACGAATGTCTCCCATGTCTGATCTGGATCTTATATTTATTTATGATCCGGAGCATACAACCTTAGATTTGGCCTCACGGTTTGTAAGCCGACTGCAGACAGCGATAGCAAGCCCTATGCGCGAAGGAATACTTTACGAATTGGATACCCGCCTTCGACCGTCAGGTCGCTCGGGAGCGCCTACGGTAAGTGTGGACAGTTTTGCAAATCACCATTCCACCCGCGCTCATACGTGGGAGCACATTGCACTTATGCCAAGTCAAATTGTTGCTGGGCGTCGTCAAATAGAAACTAAATTTAGGGAAATTAAACATGAGTTGATCGTGCGCAACAGAGACGTTGATCAGTTCAAGAAAGACGCACGAAAGATGTGGGAGAGAGTCATTGAGCATAGAGTTGGTGATGCTCCACTCACCATGATGAACAGTAAACTCAGGGTCGGAGGGTTGATGCAAGCCGAATATTTGGTGGCCTGTTTGGTCATCGATTATGGCGCTAAATTTACAACTAAGAGCACGCAACTCGATGACCTTTTGAATGAATGTCTTCCGCACTATGGACTGGAAGAGCTGCCTGAAATCATTCAGTTTTGGCGTGTTCAGCAGCTCTGGGAGCGCCTGCTAGGCAAAACCGATCAAGCGCTTAGTAGTTTGCGTGATAGTTATTTTGCGCGCCTTCTGGAACACTCCAGTTGCACCAGCATGGATGAATTGCTGGCAAAGAAAAAGCGTTACGCAGACTATGTCGTAGAAGGCATGACCCAGTTCTTCGCTCAGTCTTTAGACCTGACTGACGAAGAACTGGAAGATTGGCAAGAAACATCCGTGACCTGGCAGTAGAAGCTCGTTTAGTCCAGTTTTATTTCTTTGATTATTAAGTTTCTCAACCAGCTTAAGGCGGCATCATTTTCTGTGTGCTCATGCCAATAAAGGCTGGTTGGAAATGGGGTTAGGTTGAACGGAACGGGCTTAATGGCGAGCCCCTTTTCGAGTAGGCGTAATGCCAGTAGCCGTGGTAGCGTGAGGATTTGATCTGATTCTCTTACTATTTCCCTGGCAGCAAAGTAATTTTGGCAACGAATAAGCGATTTACGTTCGACGCCACGTTCCTGAAATAGCGCATCCTCCGCCGTCATTCCACTGGGCCGATTGGATACCGTAATATGAGTCGCTTCGAGATATTTTTCTTTACTGATGTCATTGCAGTCAGGGTGATCCTCTCGCATCAGCACCATGAAGTCTGTTGCGATCATATCAAGGCGCTTAACGGGGGCCTTAAAGGGCACGGCAACGTCTATTGCCAAGTCAATTTTTGATGAAGCAAGCTCACGACCGATGTTCGCTCGATCTACTTTTATACTCGAAAAACCAACTTTAGGAGCGCATCGAGCCAGCACTTTTGCCAGACGAGGTACAACCGATGGTTCTAAGGCGTCGTGCATGCCTATATGAAAGTGATGGTCTGACGTGCTGGGGTCAAATTCTCCCCATTGTTGTAGAGCCTGTTGTAAACGCGTCAGGTTGTTAATGATGGTTGGGGCCATTCTTTGGCAAGCGGGAGTAGGAACCATCTTATTCTGGCTTCGAACAAATAAATCATCCCCAAGTGCAAAGCGCAGTCTCTTGACGGCATGACTAACCGCCGACGGAGTGAGGTGAAGAAGGTCGGCAGCGCGAGTCATATTTTGCTCAGCGTATAGGGTCTTGAATACCTTCAAAAGATTTAGGTCTAGTTGGTTAATGCGCTTACTGTCATTCATCTAAAAAACAAATTTCATGTGAATTTAAATCATAGTTCAAATATACCACTTTTCATTACATTCATATATCTTTGCGTTATTCTAATAAAAATACCGCATCAGAACTCACGGTGTGACCCTCTCGTTTTATCAGATTTACCTTCGAGGAATGACCTATGCATTTCGAACACAGTTCAAAAACTCAAGACTACGTTGCTCGCATTAAATCATTTATGTCCGAGCATGTGGAGCCGGTTGAAGCGCAAATTTACAGTGAAATGCATGAACTCAATCCCGGTGGCGATTGGGAGAATTGGAAGCTGCATCCAATGCTTGAAAAACTCAAAGTAATGGCGCGTGAACAAGGTCTGTGGAATCTCTTTTTGCCTGACTCCAAGCTGGCTCAAGGTTTAACTACGTTAGAATACGCTCCGCTTGCAGAGGAGACGGGGCGGATGTTGTTCGCCCCTGAAATATTTAACTGCAATGCCCCTGATACTGGAAACATGGAGGTGTTGTATCACTTTGGTAGTGAATCACAAAAAGAGCAGTGGCTTAAGCCTTTGTTGGCGGGTCAGATCCGCTCAGTGTTTGGCATGACGGAGCCTAATGTTGCGTCATCTGACGCGACCAATATGGCAGCCTCGATTGTGGAGGACGGCGATGAGGTTGTGATCAATGGGCAGAAGTGGTGGAGCACGGGCTTAGGGCATCCGAATGCTAAGTTTACCATTCTTATGGGGGTGTCAAACCCGGGTAACGATCGTCATAATCGTCACGCGATGGTTATTATTCCACTTGATACCGATGGTGTGGAGATCAAGAGAATGTTGACGGCGTACGGGGACTATGATGCTCCGTATGGTCATGGGGAAATGCATTTTACCAATGTGCGCGTGCCGAAAGAAAATATAGTCATGGGGATGGGGAAGGGGTTCGCAATTGCTCAAGGGCGATTAGGCCCTGGACGCATACATCATTGTATGCGAACCATTGGCCTTGCTGAAAAGGCCTTGGAGCTCGCGATAAAAAGAGGCATGGAGAGAGTCGCTTTCGGGAAACCCATTATCAAATTGGGCGGAAACCAAGAGCGAATCGCTCATGCAAGAATGGCAATTGATCAAGCACGCTTATTGACGCTAAACGCGGCTTGGAAAATCGATAATGTTGGGGTGAAAAACGCCATGACGGAAATCTCCGCTATCAAAGTAGTGGTGCCTAAGATGGCTCAGGAGGTAGTGGATATGGCGATACAAGTGCATGGCGGTGCCGGCATGAGTAATGACTTCCCATTGGCTCATTTTGCAGCTGGGGTGCGTTCGCTTCGCCTTGCTGATGGGCCAGACGAAGTTCATATGGCGATGGTTAGTCGCTTAGAATTGAAAAAATATATGGCACCCAGAACGTAAACTGGTCCAAAATACTGCTTTACGTATTTGCGCTCACAATAGATGTCGACGAGATGCGCAACGAATGGATTACCGAGAAAGATAATAAATTATGAAGAAGATATTGATTACGGGTGCTGGGTCGGGTTTAGGCCGAGCCTTAGCTCTTAGGTATGCAAAAGCAGGTGGCGAGATCTGTGTTTGCGACGTGAACAAAGAAGGTGGTGATGAAACCGTGCAGCTAATCAACAACCTTGGTGGCTCAGCGTTTTTTCTTGATTGTGATATCACCAAGCAATGGGATGTTGATAAATTGTCCATTGCGCTAGCAGAACGATGGGGAGCGTTGGATATGCTCATCAATAATGCTGGCGTGGCTACCGCAGGTCAGCTCGAGTACGAGAGTATGGAGCAATGGCAGTGGGTCTTGGAGATCAACTTACTAGGTCACGTGCGAATGACCAAGGCGATGTTGCCATTGTTGCGCAAAAGTCAAAGCGCACAGAAAGACATTGTAAACATCGCTTCTCAAGCAGGCATTACGGCGGCGCCGGGCATGGGCAGCTACTGCGTATCAAAGGCTGCAATGGTGAGCCTGTCTGAGACCTCACATTTAGAATTAGCACCCGAAGGCATTCACGTAAGCGCGGTGTGCCCAGCGTTTTTCGACACTAATCTAAATAAGTCACTTCGTACTGGCGACGAAAAAATGAAAAGTGTGGTTGATAAAATGATTAAAAAGTCAGGGATATCGGCTGATTCAATTGCCGATAAAGTGTATGCGGGCGTGAATGCACGGAAATTTATGATCCTGACTCATAAGCAAGGAATAAAGGCGTATCGAATGAAGCGCTTTCTTCCGATCGAGCGATACTTGGCAATGATTAAGAAGCGGACCGCCAAATTCGTTAAACCCACTACGTAACTGAAGAAGAGTTGAGCAAGCTATGAATGATGCCACTTTAGACAAAGCGGGTAAGGTCAGACCTGGTGAAGAGTTAGAGCTGTCCGTGTTAAATCCTTGGTTAAAGGAAAGAGTCGCCGGAATTTCAGGAGATCCTGAGGTAACCCAATATTCGGGTGGTGCGTCAAATTGGACTTATTGTTTAAGTTACCCAGAAAAAGAAGTTGTGCTTCGCAGAGCTCCCGCGGGTACTAAAGCGAAAGGGGCGCACGACATGGGCCGTGAGCATCGCCTTCAAGATGCCCTTAAGCCTGTTTACCCTTACGTCCCATCGATGTTGGCGCACAGTGACGACGATTCAATAATCGGCACTGAGTTCTACGTGATGGAAAAAATCAATGGTCTCATACCTCGGACTAATATGCCCAAAGGGCTGCAACTGGACGAGACGCAAGTCAGACAGCTTTGTACTAATGCAATTGACAGTTTGATTAATCTACATCAAGTCGACTATCAAGCGGCTGACTTAAGCCATATAGCCAAGGGTGAAGGTTATACCAAACGCCAAATTGACGGTTGGAACCATCGCTATACCAAAGCGAAAACTTGGAACGTGCCAGGTGGTAAGAAGATTATGTCTTGGTTGTCAGACAATATGCCTGGCACTGAGGCTATTTGTTTGACACACAATGATTTCAGATTGGATAATTTGGTGTTGGACACTCAAGATCCAACTAAGATCATTGGGGTGCTTGATTGGGAATTAGCAACATTAGGAGACCCATTGATGGACTTGGGTAATTCGCTTGCCTATTGGGTTGAGTCGGGAGACGACCGCTTTGCACAGAGCACGCGTCGTCAACCCACGCACCTAAAGGGCATGATGACCAGACAAGAGGTTATCGATTATTACTTAGAGAAGACTGGATTTGAGGTACGTGACTTTCGTTTTTACGAGGTTTATGGGTTGTTTAGATTGGCTGGCATCGTTCAGCAAATCTATTACCGCTACCACCATAAGCAGACCCGTAATAAGTCGTTTAAGAATTTATGGGTTTTCGTTCATTATCTTCTTTATCGGTGTAACAAAGTGATTAAGAGAGGCGCTTAGTATGGCAATAATCTATTTGATTCGACATGGCCAAGCGTCATTTGGTCAAGACAATTACGATCGTCTTTCAGATCTCGGGCACACGCAAGCGACTCGTTTGGGGGAAGTGCTAAGCCGGCGACTGGATAAATTTGACGCAATATCATTAGGCAGTATGTATCGGCATGAAGAGACAGCCACGAACTTTTTAAAGGCCTATGATGCCGGATACGCTGAATCCAATCCTCAGGTGAACCCAGGATTCAACGAATACAATCACCAGGAAATCATGCGCGTGTACCGACCAGAGTATTCCACGGCTAGAGATATGATGGTCTTTATTCATCAACAAGACGACCCCAAGGCATTTTTTGAACAAGAATTTAATGCCGCAATGAATCGTTGGATTTCCGGCAAATTTGACGATCAATACAGTGAGTCATGGCAGGACTTTAACAATCGAGTTCATGGTGCATTGGATTCGGTAATAGAAAATAATATGGGTGCGAAATCCATTGCGGTGTTTACCTCTGGTGGTCCCATCTCGTTAATTAGTCAGTCGCTACTTGGAGTCGATGCGCATCGAATTATGCACATGAATTGGACCTTGATGAACTGCGGCGTAACCAAGGTAGTGACAACCGGTTCGAGGCGCTTTCTAGCCTCATTGAATGAGCACACACATTTTGAGGGTGCGGACAATAAACACCTGATTACATACACTTAAGCATCATCGACGAGAGAGTAGAGCATGAGTAGAAAGAACATATTAATTACCGGCGCTAGTTCAGGGCTGGGCTATACAATGGCAAAAATGTACGCACAGCAAGGTAAAAATTTAGCGTTGTGCGCCAGAAGAACAGAGCGTTTAGAAGAACTGAAAACGGAAATTGCCGCGTTGAATCCTGATGTTAAGGTCTTTATTCGAGAGCTCGATGTCAATGATCACGACAAAGTGTTCGAGGTTTTTAAAGCGTTCGTTGACGACCTCGGCCACATAGACCGTGTCATTGTTAATGCCGGTATGGGGAAGGGCGCTTCACTCGGTACCGGATATTTTCATGCCAATAAGCAAACAGCGATCACCAATTTTGTATCGGCGATAGCCCAGTGTGAGGCGGCTCTAGAACATTTTCGTGAACAAAACCATGGTCACTTGGTGATGATATCGTCGGTGAGTGCGGTCAGAGGCTTTCGTCGAGCAATGACGGTGTATGCGGCAACCAAAGCCGCCGTTTCTTCGTTGACGGAAGGTATTCGCGTGGACCTTCTTGGTTCGCCGATCAAGGCGACAACGATACATCCTGGATTTATTCGTAGTGAAATTAATGAAAAGGTTAAGGCTGTCCCGTTCATGGTTGACACCGAGACGGGTTGCCGCGCCATTTTAAAGGCCATCGATAAAGAAGGAGCAAACTATTATGTGCCAAGTTGGCCTTGGGAAATTATGGTTCGCCTTATGAAATTCGCCCCGTTAAGTTATCTAACAAAAATGAGTTAGCTGGAATTGGCGTCAACTATTTGACAACGGGTAATCGTCACTCAGTTTCTACGCTGAGTGACAAACCCTTGGTCAAATTAGAGTTTTCTGCCCAATTTCTTTTCGACTTGCTTTTTCTCCCAGTCAGGTCCGAAAAATGGAAATACTTCGAACACGGATAGCGCATGTGATGCAAGACCTATTCCCCAGCCTAACAAAGGCCACCACGCCCACATGTAACCGGGAGTGATGAAATAGTTAATGGCAAATAAAAAGGGGATTACGCACGCAAAGCTGCCTAAATGTGAATAAAAGCCTTTTATGTCTCTTACGTATTCAAGCGCTCGTTGTTCTTCCCAGGTCATGTTTTCTTCGTTCATAGTGTCATCCTCTTCTGTGAATGGTTGATGAAGCTGAGAAAGGTCAACTTCAAACACAGCGGCTAAGGATTTCAATGACTCCATTCCGATACTTTGGCCGCGTTCTGCACGTTGTACGGTGCGAACGCTCAGATCTGCCATTTCCGCCAGCTGCTCCTGAGACCAACCTTTTTGCAATCGTAGTTTACGAACAATCATGTAGCTATTTTTCCTCAGCGTTGTGATGAAATGACGATATAGCGAACTATACTCTAAAACCATGACAGTCCCCTGCCAAACACCCGACTGTCGCATGACAACCTATACTTATCAATGTGTTAGCGATCATTCAATTGGAGTGTATTTTCCTATGTCGGATTTGACAATGCGCACCTGAAGACATGATTTGTGACTCCAAGAGGAACCCAGCGTATTAATCCAGACATACACCTATTGAGGCTCGTTGGCTCTTAAGTCGAGAATCGGCATATTTTCGCCACCCACGTATTTGGGTAAGATGCCATCCCACGCTTCAATTTGTTTCAACTGAATGTAAGCTGGGCTCTGTTGCGCAGCTTTATTAATTTTGTCAATTTTATAGGCCTCAGCGTCCGCTAAAAGGCGAATTTTTTGTTCTTCGAGTTTTGCTGCTTCGAATTCCGCATTGGCTGTCGCTATCTTTTGTTCTTGCTCTGTCGTAAATCGTTTTAGTTCGGCTTTTTGCTTTTCAGCTTCCTGCTCGCGTCTTTTCTTATCTTCAACGGCCGTGGCGATAAAAGGCGGTAAGATCACGTTACGAATCAGTATTCCTTGCATCTCTATGCCAATAGGTTGAAGCTTTTGCGTGAGTGAGGCCATCATTTCCACCTGCATACGATTTTGAACGGACTCAGAGTAAAACTCCTCTGCATTTGCAACGGTTTTGCCTTGCTCTCTTACCAATGAGCGGAAATACGGCACAACGTGTATTTTCACCACGTCATTGGATGTACCTGTGTTCTTTTTAATTTCAGGCGCCTTACTGCCTATTATTCGGTATTGCAACGATACATCGAAGTGTGAAATTAGCTGGTCTTGTGATGGCACTCCCATTTTATCGAACTTGATGGTTTTTTGGCGCACGTCGTATTGGTTCCAGGCGTAGAGTGGATTTACCGGGAAGTGCAGTCCCTCTTCATAGACTTGATCCTGTACCTTACCAAATAATGCGGCTACTTTGACGTGGCCTGCGGGAACTTGTTGTACGCAGAACAGGGCCACAAAGACAATGGCGGCTGGGGCAATGATCGTTTTAGCTAGCCCTCTAAACGCTCCTAACGTGGAATTTTGTTTGCCGGCAACTAGTATGACGATTGAACATAGAATGATAGCAATCGAAATAAATTGGATGTTTTCAAACATAGTTAATACTCCTTTTATAGAAATTATAGTTCTGGTATCGAACATTCATTACTCTTGACATAATATGACAAATTTTCACATTTAATGAAAGTAAAAGAAGTGGCGATTTAGTGTAAATTGCCGTCATAGTCGCTTTATTCAGTGAATGAATTTGGTGCGAAGAGGCCCTTTTAGTTTCTCGAAAAGGCATTACATTAGGGCTGAATCCAAAATGTGAATAAATTAGTCAAACCAAGGTTACTAGCAGATATGACTTTTCTTAAAAACACCGTTGAATCCAAGTGGTTCCAAACGTTTATCATTGCTGTGATTATTCTGAACGGCATTGTCCTTGGTCTTCAAACTTCGTCTGAGTTTAGTCTTCAGACGGTGCAGTTATTAGATCTTGTGGATGCGATGTGTTTGGCCGTGTTTTGCATTGAAATTCTAATGAAGTTCGTGGTTTATCGATTTGGGTTCTTCCGACAAGGGTGGAATATATTTGACCTCGCAATCGTCATCGTAGCCTTGATTCCTTCCTCTGGTGGGCTGTCAATTTTACGAGCATTTAGAATATTACGTGTGCTTCGTTTGGTCACAGCCGTAGATTCTTTTCGACGCGTGGTGTCAGGAATGCTGTTGGCTATACCTGGTGTTGGTTCAGTGGCTGGCCTGTTGTTGCTGGTTTTCTACATCTCTGGTGTATTAAGTACCATGTTATTTGGCGAAAATTTTCCTCAGTGGTTTGGAACACTCGGTAAGTCGATGTATTCGCTATTTCAAATAATGACGCTAGAGTCTTGGTCCATGGGGATTGTAAGGCCGATCATGGACGTACAGCCCTATGCTTGGGCTTTTTTCATTCCGTTTATAACGGTGACTACCTTTACTGTTCTCAATTTGTTTATCGGCATCGTCGTCGACGCCATGGCGACGGTAAAGGAAACAGAGACTAAAGAGTTGCACGCGGATCATGATGACATTGAAACCATGATCAGTAAGCTGCATGCTGAAGTAAAAGAGCTGCGCGCGGAGCTTTCTAACCCCAACTAACTAGGCTCGGCCTGGGTCGAGAATTGGGATCAATGTTAAACAGCCTGTGTTAACGCGCTGGTTGGATCCACTAAGCCAGTTTACTTTCCCAAACTGGCTTAGTGTTATTAAGGATCAAACGTAATAAGGAGTTCGCTGGCCTTTAGTCAGAGGTCGATAGATCTCTAAACCGGCTATGCTTACTCATTACCCAGTGTTTCGTAACCCTGTCGCAATCCCGTTTATGCTGTCTAACGCTGGTTTCAGCCAAGGCGACTGCATTCTGTCGTCTTCCTTAGCCAATCGCTTGAGCATCAATATTTGAATGTGATTGAGTGGATCAAGGTAAGCATTCCGCCAACGAACCGATTGACCGATTTCTGGGAAGTCAGCCATCATTTCATCGATCGAGGCAACCGTGCATATGTTTGAAACTGCGAGGTCAAATTCGCTTGATATCGTATCAAACGTAAGCTTTGCTATGTCTTTATCCGAGCATAGTTGAGCATACTCCTCAGCGACCTTTTGATCCGTCTTGAGTATCACCATTTGGGAGTTACTTAAGAGTGTGCGGAAATAGCGCCAGTTTTTATGCATGTCTTTCAATGTTTCAAGGCCGCCGCCGTCAATCGCTTGCTTGAGGGCACTTCCAAGACCATACCAGCCTGGAATATTTTGTCTTGACTGTGACCAACCAAACACCCACCCAATCGCACGAATGGATTTCTTTGAATAATCGGCTTTTTTACGATGTGAGGGTCTGGAGCCTATGTTCAATAAACCGATTTCATTAGATGGGGTGGTTTCATAGAAGTACTGCATGGTCGCGACGTTATCGTCGGTCAACTCACGAAAAGCAGATTCTCCGTCTTTGGTGAGTTGTTCCATCATTGCGACGTATTCAGGCTTGTCTATGACGCTATCAGACGCACTGGCTTTCATTAAACCGGTGATGCCAACGGTAAGCTCGTATCGGGCTGTGTTTTTGAAGTTGTACTTAAACGACAATACTTCGCCTTGTTCAGTAAACTTTATGCCGCCCTGAACCGTACCCTTGGGTTGGCTCAAAATTGCTTCGTGAGTTGGGCCACCGCCGCGACCGATTGTGCCTCCACGACCGTGGAACAGCAGGCAACGGATATCGTGCTTTGTGCTGACCGACACGATGTTCTGTTGAGCTTTGTATAAATTCCAGCTCGACGCTAAGATCCCGCCGTCTTTACACGAATCGGAGTAACCCAGCATTATTTCCTGAGTGTCATTGGTGAAGGAAAGAAGTTGTCGATACACCGGATTCTGAAATAAACTTTCAAGAGTTGGCTCTGCGTGCTCCAAATCTTTGACTGTTTCGAACAGAGGAGCAATGTGAATTTGACTGGTTACGGTTCCTTGCTCATCAGTTTCGATCAAACCAGACATCTTGGCCAGCAGAGCAACTTCTAATAAATGGCTCGCCTCGTGCGTCATGGAAATGATGTAGCTTCCGAAGCAGTCTTTGGATACTTCGGAGCGCATCTCGCTCATCAACTCAAACACTTCAATTATGTCTGCGCTCTGAATGGTAATTTGGCGGCGATCGTAATTGAGTTTCGAGGTTTTAAGCAGTTGCTCAGTTAGCCATTGTTGGCGCTGGGCTTCGTCCATCGAAAAATAATCAATCGGATCTTCTAATGTAAGGCCGATTTCATGAATGGCTTGAGAATGGAGGGTTGATTCCTGTCGTACGTCCATTTTCGATAGATAAAAACCACAAGTGTCGAGCAATCGTAATAGAGCCTTAAGGCTTCCTCGAGTGATATTTCCCTCATTGTGGTGCCTCAAAGAGCTCCGAACCAATAATAGCTCTTCACGGAATTCATCTTCATGCTTGAACGCCAATGGATCGAAGAATGGGGTGGCATCGCCCAAACGTGCTTCCACTTGATGGATTGTTTTTTCTAGCCGAAGCTTTACGAAACTCAACTTTCTTCGATATGGCTCGGTAGCGTGTTTTGCCCCTAAGTATTTGTTTAAGCGAAGTTCATCTCGTTGCATTGACGCTTCAAACTCAGGCGAAAGCTCGACCTGATCCGCGCTGTGTGTGAACACTTTACTTAGGTGGTCAACACGACGAACGTATTCCTGCAACACCTCGAGTTGTTGCATGCGCAACGCGTTACGGGTAATTTCAGGCGTGACAAACGGGTTACCATCGCGATCACCACCGACCCACGTGCCAAACTGAACAATCTTGGGCAAATTTAGTGAATCTCCTCGAGCTTCCGGATAAACGCTTTTAATTGCGTTTTCTAGGTCTCTGTAAATATCAGGCAAGCAGCAAAATATGCTCTCTCGAAAGTAATACAGAGAGTTTTCAATTTCATCATAAACGGTTGGTTTTGCGGGTCGTACAGCTTCAGTTTTCCAAAATATTTGGATCATCGCTTTTAGGCGATGTCTAAATTCCGCTTCTTCAGCTTCGGGGATATGACCACTCGTTAGGGTTTTGTACTCCTTGTGAATTCTTTGAAGTGCCTCTAAGACGATCGGGCGTTTAGCCTCCGTTGGGTGTGCGGTAAAGGTCGGGTAATAATTTAAATTGCCGATTAGCTCAAGGACTTCGTCCAGGCTTTTTCCTTGCTCCTTAAACCCACTGATGGTGTCCAGAAAAGAGTTGTTCCATGTTTCTCCTGCTTCTTCAAGCTGGGCACGGATCTTTTGACTGGCTTGTTCCTCGTTAATATTAGCGAGATGGAAAAACGTGCTGAATGCGTGAATGACGCGATCTACAGAGTCCACGTCCATTGTTTCAATCGCCGTTATTAGCTCCTCGTGTGTCAGTGTGTTTGGCTGTTGACGCTGTTGAATAAAGCCTTTACGAAGCAGTTCAACCGCATCGAAGACGGCTTGACCTTCTTGTTCGAGAATAACTTCGCCGAGTAAATCAGGAAGCAGTTTGGCATTGTCGCCGAGGGCGCTAATAGGTGGATTCACAGAATTTCTATAGTGTAAGAGTTTCAATCGAGTTGATTATAGCGCGCCGAGCTTTTGTAAGAAAGTTTCATAAATTGATTTACTGTCTTCTTAATCGTTTCAAAAACTGACTGAGTAAGGATGGTAATGTTCTAAAAAGCCAAAAATATCGCAACTTATTTTAAATATGTTTGCGACCAAACTTAAATTGAGTGCATCATTGGGTCATGCAGAGCAAAAATACGACGATTCAATATCAGCGTTTTCAGCAGGCCGTGCCTGATGAAGTGGTTCGTCGCGCTCAGAATGGAGATATGGCTGCGCACAGTGAGCTTTACAAAATGTTCTCACAAGCAATCTATACTCTGGCTAACGGGATTTGTCGTGACCCCCACTGCGCTGAGGATTTATTGCAGAGCATATTTTTGAAGCTTTTCGACAAAGTTGGTTCGTTTGGCTTTAGGGCGCCATTTGGTATGTGGTTACGTCAAATCGCCGTGAACGAATGTTTGATGTACTTACGTAAGCATAAAAAATATTCGGAAACCTTGTCGACTGATGAATATGAGTTTACGAATTACCAAGAAACGCAATCATTGAGTAATCGAAAATCGAATATGGCTGAACTCTTTGGGGATCAACACGATTTAGCAAAACTGCTGAGTAACTTGCCACTAGACGTGAGAACCGTACTTTGGTTGAAAGAAGTTGAAGGTTATACACATGACGAAATAGCACTGATGGTGAATAAATCTCCAAGTTATTCTAAATCAATAACTCATCGGGCGTTTAAGGCCTTGGCTAAGAAGGTAGCATTAAGTACTAATGCCGCCACAAGCACAGTAGAAGTGGGTTAATTATTCCCACTGACATACGGTTAATAAATATGACGGATACTTTTGACAGCAACATCGAAGACACTGACAACAAGCACGCCTCCATTGGTGACTTGATCAGTATGCGAGACGGTGACGCATCACCTCATACTCAACACATAGACGAATGTGTGTTTTGTCAGGCGCGCTTAGAAGAAGTGTATTCTGCTGCTAAATCGATACAAGACGTACTGCTTTTCGAAGCCGAATTACCGGTCCCGAATGCGGCGTGGCTGAAAATAGAATCTGAGCTTCGCTCAAAGGGTATAGAGGATCATGCTTCTGTGCCTCCTGTTGCCACTCACCAGGCGATGACTACAACTACTAACACCGCTTTTTGGTCTTCAATTAGTACGGCCATTTACAGTTTAACGGCGGCCGTGGTATTTACAGGTGCGGTCAGCCTTTATACGTTTCAAGGAGATCAGCAAGCTCGACTTGAAACGCAAGCACTACAAGCCAGTGTGCAAAACTTAATGGACAATTCTCGGGGTCTAGAAAGTGTGCTTCAACAAGTCGCGACCCGAACCAGTCCTCTGACGGTTTCACAACAGTCGATGGAAGAGAGGTTACAGTGGAGATTGATGATGGTGGATCAAAAAATTCACGAAAGTGAATCTTCTGATGACATCAACTATGAGCAAATAAAGGGACTATGGGCGGACCGAGTTGATGCCTTGAATGAACTGAATAAGCTGTATTACAACAACCAAGTAGCGGCCAATAACGGCCAGATTTAGGTTTTATTATGATGAATTTGATGAAAGCAGTGCTTCGTAAAAAGCTCCTGTTCACAACGATTGTTTGTTTTCTGATTTCTGGTTTCTGGAGCGTACACGCTGGTGAAGACGGTAAGAAAAAAGAGTATACGGAAGAAGATATTAAACGCGAAATCAGTTTCTGGGCTAAAAAGTTGTTGGACATGAAGGGAGAAAAGTCATTGACTATCAGATCTTCTTCCGTGGTCAAACCATTTATTGGAGTGTGCAATTCGGTTGATGAACAAGGCGTAAAACTGACCTGCATCACCCCGGAATCACAAGCTGACAAAAATGGCCTGAAAACAGGTGATCTCGTTGTGGCGATTAACGGCATTTCAATGACGGGAAAAGATGGAAGTAAGAAGGACCATGGATACTGGGACATCGTTAAAAACATGAAGACCGGTGACCTACTTAAGATGGAGATAATACGCTCAGGGGAACCTCAGACTATTGATGTAAACGTTGGCTCATTAAGCCAACCAGCCTTTGTTTGTGAAATAGGAAGTTGATTTGTCAGTTAATCTCTAAAGTTCAATGTATGGCATAAATTCGATGGACTGATTCGGTAGGGTGGCGCATTATGGTTGTAATCCATGAAAGCACTTTACTTAATCCGTCACGCTGAATCGAATTGGACAGGCCCAGATACAGATGATCATGATCGCCCCTTAAGTCAACGAGGTGAGCGAGAGAAGATGGTAATGGCTAAATTCGCCAAGTCGAATTTTCCCGAAATCCAAATCGTGTACTCGAGCTCTGCGACCAGAGCGTTAGACCTAGCGGCGTTCATTCATCGCCACCATGGTGCTCAATTACAGATCCATGACTCACTCTATACGTTTGACTCTTCGAGACTTGTAAAGGTTGTTTTGGAACTTCCGGACTATCTTAATCACGTTGCTGTCATCGGCCATAACCCAGCCGTCACGGAGGTGCTGAACCAACTATCCAATTTTGGTCGCGAAGATAAGGTATCAAATTTTCCAACGGCCGCGATTGCAATGCTGGAGTTCGACTGTCAACGATGGGGTGATATCAAGCAGGGCATGGGCCGACTCGTCGACTTTGCTAGGCCGAAAACGGGCTGCGAAAATGACTGAATGCTTATTATACCTTGATTTCTAAGGCGCCTTGTTTGGTTAGAGACATATCAAGACACCACTTTCTAACGGCGTAGAGATCATCCGCATAACGTTGCAGTGCTTTGTCTTGATCAGAGGCGCGCTGGGTATTGTCGTAAGCTTGACTGGGCTCCTTTGCATGGCGAGAAAACAAAGTGCTCTCAGTGGTCAGTTTTAGGGCGCGCGAGTTTTCTGTTAAGCCTAATAGGCGACTGCAATGCACCAGTGTATCGAATGGCGTAGTGAAAAAATGTTCGCTCTCAAGCAGTTCAATTTGCTCGTTAGTGGAGGCCAGCTTGGTGAAATTTCCAACTTGGCTGAACCAAAGTAAAGCGGCTGACTGAGCCGGATTAAGCAGGCTGAAGTTCATTGTGTTTAGGCGCTGATTATCAAGGCTTGCCCTAATTTTCAGCTCGAGTTCTCGAACAACGTGGGCAGCCCATTGTTGTCTTTCGGGGGATTTTAAGGCCGCGATTATATAGCTATCAAGGTCAGAATGGAGGCAGATCGCGTTGAGCGAAGCTTGGTATTTTAACAGCTCATCAAAGATGAAATTGACCGGGACATTGCCTTTTATTATGACTCGTTGGCCATTCGTGAATTTTCTACTGTAAAGCCGCATTAGCACACTGAGAGCTTGTTGGCGCGCCATGATCGTGGCTTCATCTAAGCCTTTTGGGGCCGCCGCAAACTGTCGAAGCGCATAAGGCTCTCTGATTACAAGAGTGGCGTCATCGTGATCAAGCGCCTTTGATAATAAAGTCGATCCACAATGCGCAATTTGAAACAAAAATGCGGGTGTTTGGCTCTGGCTAGTGTCTTCTGAGACCAATGCATTGATCGCAGAGAACGGTATTGACCAGGTTTCTTTGCCTTTGGAAATGATGCGGCGGGGCAGCGTAAAAGAAGAGTCCTTGTAGGTTTCCTGAGACATACGAACAAAGACTAAGTTAGGGCCCTCAAATTTTAGTGGGTAAAACTCAGGCGATTCTAAGATGGAGTCTATGTGGAGTTGCATTTCGCGATTTAAAGGTTAAGTCTGAGAGGCCACATGGACTATAATCTGCTGCTCGAATGTAGACCAGTGAAAATGTTAGTGAACACTCAAACCTGTGAAATAGAACAAGGACTATTGGTGGTTAAACCCAGCAATGGAGGCTGTTCATTGGGCTCTCTTGATGTCCTTGAAATTACAGAGCAGTACAAGCAGTTTGGAGCGCTACTCTTTCGTGGTTTTGATTATACAATTGACGAATTCAAGTTATTCACCGATCAATTTTGCAGCAATTACGTCAGTAATAGAAGCCCGGGGCGCGATCTACTATCAGATGATGGACGGGTTCAGACCGTGAATCTGGGCGAAAAACACTTTTCATTACACCCTGAAATTGCCCGTGAACCTTGGCAGCCTGACATAGCCTGGTTTGCCTGTCAGTCTCCCTCCAACGTCGGTGGGGAGACGATAGTGTGTGACGGCGTGGCGGCGGTAGAACAATTCTCGACAGAGCTGATAGAGCTAATGCAGAACAATGGTTTGTCGCACGCATTGCCCACCGATTTAGGTTGGGCTTCTCAGTTTTTACAGGACCCAACCTTAACCTTATCGAAGCTTTTGGAGAGCGGCTATTTGTCTGGCTTTAAATTCAGTATTGTTAATGGCCAACTTATTCGTACCTATGAGCGCCCTATGTTGCATAAACCGATGTTTGACGATCGCTGGGCCTACGGTAGTTTTTTGGTGTTTGCTCGAAGAAACCTAGGGATAAGTAACTTCCCGACGTATTTATCAGGTGCGAAAATTGAAGATAAGTGGGTGGATGAAATTGAATCGGCAACGCGTAAGGTGTCGGTCGAAATTAAGTGGCGTGAGAAAGACCTCATCATGTTGGACAACACCCGCTTTATGCATGGCCGTAATCCTATCGGAGACCCTCAAAACCGAAAGATTCTAACTCAATTCGGTTATGTGTCGTTTGTGCCTCAGGATTATCCGAATTTAGAGCAGCAAATATGGCGGTCATAAGTTCTGGGTTACTTGGACCGCCAATGAGGGTCGTTACCTGACTACTCCTTAAGTTTGTATCCCGTTTTAAACATCCATGACACGATAACTAAACACGCGATCAGAAAAATTAAAATGACGCTTAAGCTCGTCATTACATTTACATCGGATACTTCAAAAAACGCCCATCTAAAGCCGCTGACCAGATATACAACGGGGTTAAATAGGGACACGGTTTGCCAAAAAGGGGGAAGCATTTCTATAGAATAAAAACTTCCACCTAAAAACACCAAAGGTGTTATTACTAAGATTGGCACAATTTGGAGCTTTTCAAAGCTGTCTGCCCACAGGCCTATGATAAAACCAAAAAGGCTGAAAGTGATGCAGGTAAGAACGAGGAAACTGAGCATCCAAATTGGGTGCTCGATTCGCATATCAACGAACATGCTTGCGGTTGCTAAAATTATAATTCCAACAACGAAAGACTTCGTCGCTGCCGCGCCCACATAGCCGATTAACGCTTCATAGAAGCTTAACGGTGCCGAGAGTATTTCGTAGATCGAACCAGTGAATTTGGGAAAGTAGATGCCAAAAGATGCGTTAGAAATGCTTTGAGTGAGTAGAGTGAGCATCGTTAAGCCAGGCACAATGAATAGTCCGTATTCGACGCCATCTATACTGTCTATTCTTGATCCAATTGCCGAACCAAACACAACGAAATACAGTGAGGTTGAGATCACCGGGGAAGCGATTGTTTGAAACAAAGTATTAATGGCGCGCATCATCTCGGCGCGGTATATCACAGCAATGGCTCTTGTGTTCATGATTGCGCTCCGCCTTTTCGGCTCACTAGGTCAACGAATATTTCCTCGAGTGAACTCTGTGTTGTTTGTAAATCTTTCATTTGTAGACCTTCTTCTTTCAGGTCTTGTAATAAGGAGGTAATGCCACTTGCATCGGCATTAATATCGTAGGTGTAAGTGAGGGACAATCCATCTGAGCTTAATTCTAATGGCAGTTTTTTTAGCTTTGTAGGCAGTTGGTCAGCTTGCTCTTTCAATTCAATAATCAATTGTTTTTTGCCAAGTTGTTGCATGAGCTTCGCTTTTTCTTCAATGAGCAGGATCTCACCAGCGTTGATTACAGCGATGCGGTCGGCTATTTCTTCAGCTTCTTCTATATAGTGGGTGGTCAGAATAATGGTGACGCCACGATCGCGAAGCTTTGAAATGGTTTGCCACATGTCCTTTCGTAATTCCACATCAACCCCAGCGGTGGGTTCGTCAAGAAACAAAATTTCAGGCTCATGAGACAGCGCCTTGGCAATCAGCACCCGCCGCTTCATTCCGCCTGAGAGCATTCTAAGTTGATTATCCTTCTTATCTGCAAGAGATAATTCAGCCAGCAATGATTCGATTTGCTCAGGCTCGTAAGGTTTACCAAAAAGACCTCTAGAAAAGCGCACGGTATTCCACACGGTTTCAAACGCACCGATGGTTAGCTCTTGCGGGACTAATCCTATGCGTTTGCGGGCTTCTCTGAACTCTTTGACGGTATCATTGCCATCAACTGAAATTGAGCCGCCGGACGTGGTTACGATGCCGGTTATTGCCGAAATAAGTGTGGTCTTACCTGCGCCATTGGGGCCAAGTAGAGCGAGAATTTCCCCGCGTTTGATATCTAAATTAACGTTCTTTAGGGCTACAAACCCATTGTCGTATGTCTTGGAGACATTCTGAATTGAAATTATGTTGTCCATGCCGCTGATCACGTTTTCCTGTGCTGGTTTCTAGTCGCTTCGGGGTAGTGTTTCACTTTGAGTGTCTTCGAGTGGTGAATAAAAGTGTAAACTTTGGGGAAAGTTCTCACAGGTTGGCTTAAGAGAAAAACTCAGGTGAAGTTAGTTTAAGTGTACACCCGTACAATAGATATTCGATAGAATTTTTACCGGTTTTAGAGAGGTGAATGTAAGGCAGTCTCCCTATATAATTTCGGGCCAAATTTGTCCTTTAATCGCTTTTAAGAAGTTTTAGTTTCCTTTAACGGAGGCACTGTAATTAGGCGATGCATTGATTAACAGTATTGTAGGTATGACACAAACATCGGGTGACCAAAGAAACAGCTATGACGTTATTGTTCTGGGCGGCGGCGCCGCGGGACTGATGGCTGCGGCAACGGCCGCCAAACGAGGACGAAAAGTAATCGTCGTAGAGGTGAGCAACAAACTTGGCAAGAAAATTTTGATGTCAGGCGGAGGGCGGTGCAACTTTACAAATTTAGAAGTAAAAGCCGAGCATTTTCTGTGTGACAACCCTCATTTTGTAAAATCGGCCTTGAGCCAATTTGGAAATTGGGATTTCATCGGCATGGTCGCTGCCCACGGAATTGATTATCACGAGAAAGACCTCGGGCAATTGTTTTGCGACCATTCCTCCAAAGATATTCTGGCGATGCTCATCGACGAATGCGAGACTAATAATGTAGAGTTTATCATTGGCTCTGAGGTATCGACCGTAGAGCAGTGCGTGGCAAATCGATTTAGTGTTGAAGGCGAGGGGATTAGTGTAAACGCAAGCAGTTTGATTGTAGCCACAGGGGGGCTATCAATTCCTTCGTTAGGTGGCGCGACGGGGTTAGGGTATAGGTTGGCTGAGCAATTTGGCCTCAACGTGACGCCTCGATCTGCATCCCTTGTTCCTTTTACGCTGAGTGGCCACTGGCAGGAATTTTCTTCAGCTCTCTCGGGGGTGTCTTTGCCGGTTTACGCAAGCGTCCCCAATAAGGGATTCTACGAAAGCCTTTTGTTTACACATCGAGGACTGAGTGGACCGGCTATATTGCAACTCTCGAACTACTGGAAATTGGGTGAAGGCATACTGTTGGACTTGCTGCCAAATATGGTTGTTAGCGATGAGCTAAAACACGTCAAAACTCAGTCTCCGAACCTGAAATTGGAGACGATATTGTCAAAGCTGCTCCCTAACTCGTTAGTCACGGCCATGATGCTCAGTTGGTTTTCTGAGTTCATTGATAAGCCAATACATGAGTGTAAGAATTCGCAGTTGGACCAAATAGGGGCTCAATTGAATCAGTGGCGACTAACACCCTCTGGCACCGAGGGCTATCGAACTGCTGAAGTAACTAAGGGCGGAGTATGCGTGGATCAAATTTCATCAAAGACAATGCAACATAAGAGAGTAGACAATCTGTATTTTATAGGTGAAGTTTTAGATGTAACAGGCCACCTTGGAGGCTACAATTTTCAGTGGGCATGGTCGTCGGGCTACGTTGCGGGAATGAACGCTTAGTGTTATTTAATTCCGTTATACTGTGTTTCCGTTTCGGTGCATCAATCAATCGATCAATACATATTTTATGTTAGAAGCTAAAGAACTGTTTGAAATGACACTGCAGGTGTCTACCGAGAAAATGATCAATATCGGAGCATTGCCTCATGGAGGAAGGCGAATAGTGCCGATTTCAGGAGGGCGCTTTTCGGGTGATAGATTGAACGGTCGTGTGCTGCCCGGTGGCGCAGATTGGGTATTAGTTGAGCCCGACGGTAGCTTTCGTATTGATGTGCGATTGACTTTAGAAACCGATGATTCACAGTCTATCTATATGCAATATGACGGTCTGTTTTACGCTGAAGCAGACGTGTTAGAGCGCTACTACAGTGGTGCGTCTATCTCTGAGGACGAGTACTATTTGAGAACCCAGGCTCGTTTTGAGACTTCGGCGTCAAACTATCAATGGCTGAATCACATTGTTAGTGTGGGCAAGGGAAGAAAAATAGACGGAGGCGTTAGCTACCAGATGTATCATGTCTTGTGACGTTTTTTTGCCTTCTCTATCTCTACGGCATTTCCTAAATAGCTCTGGGTAACCAAGCAGGTCCAGGGCTCAAAAAGGCCCTAGTTTTCAGGCTGTTCGTATCGACCATTTGAGTCGTCGATTCGTTGTTGTTGCTCTTCATTAAATTTAGCTGGGTTTACTGAATTACTGGGTGTGATCCAGCCCATTTTTATAGATAAAAATATAAAGCCGAATAAAACAATCCAAATGCCAATTCTCCACGTGAGCGCTTTAACCACCTTATCTCCGCTGTCTCGCTCGTCAGGTGATTTTAGAAGATGGTATAGGCCAATCCCTAGGCTGACTACCATGGCTATCATTAATACGATGATGACAAACTTGGTCATGATACTTCTCGCTTCAGTAAACTTAATTTAAATATAGGCATTTAACAAAGCGAAACTCATTTCACTCTGTGATATGTTCGCGGAGTTTATCCTAATCCTGTCTATGAATTGCGAATGCCGTCTCAAAAGTCACCAAAAAGAGCATTTATTTTGCCGATCTTATTGATCGCCGCAGTTTTGATGATTTTATGCATGTTGCGATTGGGTGTTTGGCAATTGGATAGGGCTGAAGAAAAGCAAGTATTGCTTACTCAAGTGCAAAAAAGGTCGCAATCAATGCCCGCTGAGTTAGCCGGTTTAGAGCCCCATTTGTTGACCACGGATGGGAAAACCGATCTTCGATTTTCTCCCATCAAGGCGATTGGTGAATACATCTCCGAACAGTCTATTTTGATAGATAATCAAGTCGTTGGGCACCAAGGCGGGTATCAACTTGTGACACCATTCAGAGTCGCAGGAATGAAATCGTTAGTGTTGGTGTCTCGAGGTTGGTTGCCATCTGGAGCAACGCGTCAAGACCTACCCGAATTCGAAACGCCTGAAGGAAGAGTCACTATACAAGGGCGTTTAAACAAGCCGTTCGCTCAGCCACCTCTATGGAAAGAGGGTTACCCTGTGAATGAGGGGCAGGTTTGGCAATACCTTCCGATTGAACAGTATGCATCTCAAATACAGGCAAGCGTACTGCCTTTGATGATAGAATTGGCACCCGAAAGTACCGGGTCTGAGGGCTTAAAAGTTCAATGGCAATCGATAAACGATGAATGGGTGGCAAAACACAAAGCCTATGCATTTCAATGGTTCTCAATGGCGGTGGCTTTTTTTATAGCGTGTTTGATTTTGCTGTTTCGCAATTTCGTTCGCCCCGCTTAACCTCTCTCGGCGATGACCGATATATAACGTTAGTAATATGACTGAGCAAACGACAGATTATAAGCCCGATGCCAAAACCCTATTTTGGAATCGTGTTCAACTGCTAGCGGTTTTCGCTGTCTTTTTGGCTCCGATAGCCGGTGCTTTCTTATACAAACCCACAAAGTTTAATAACTATGGCGACTTGTATACTCCCGCTCCGACATTGGCGCCGTTAGCGCTGACCGGCGTGAATGGGGAGACTGAATTTGCTCAATATAAAGAGCAAGACCTTTGGGCGTTTTTAGTGGTTGCTCAAGGCGCGTGCGGGGAGAATTGTGAGAAAAGCATTTTGAATAGTCGCCAACTGCGAGCGATGCAAGGCAAGCACTTGGAACGTTTGCGTTCGGTCTTGATCTATTCCGATTTACCCGCTTCAGTAGCACAAGATTTGGCCAAAAAATACCAGCCCGTCGACGTGTATGAAGCAGACCCTGAACAACTTAAGGTCTGGGCAGAGCAGTTAGTGCCTGAAGGAGTGCCGGCGAATGAGCTGGATGATCGGTTTTACGTGGTCGACTCCAAGGGGCTTCTGATGATCAGTTACCCCAGCGATGCTGAGCCAAACCGAGTTAAGAAAGACCTTAGTCGTCTGCTTAAGTCACGCCGTTAAATTAACAGTCTACCGAACTAAGCTGGCATAGCAACTATCATGGCAAATCAAGAATCACTGAGTCACTCGATCCAACAGTATTACGATTTAACTAAGCCCAGAGTGGTGATGTTGATTGTGTTTACTGCCATTGTAGGGATGTTTTTGGCGGTACCAGGTTGGCCAGATTTTGTCACCATTGTTCTGGCTTCACTGGGAATTGGACTGGCGGCTTCTTCTGGGGCTGCGATGAATCAAATTATCGACATGAGAGCGGATGCAATCATGGCGCGGACGCAGGATAGACCGCTTGCGACAGGTGGGCTTAATGTGTGGCAGGCTGTGGTATTTGCCGCATTACTTTGTATTTCCGGAATGGTCATTTTGGTGGTGTGGGTAAACACACTGACGGCAATATTGACGTTCGTGTCAATGGTTGGCTACGGAGTTATATACACCGTCTTTTTAAAACCGGCCACCCCACAAAATATCGTGATCGGAGGTGCTGCAGGAGCGGCTCCGCCGTTACTAGGCTGGACCGCTATGACCAATGCGATTACGCCAGAAGGGTGCTTGCTGTTCCTGATTATTTTCGCGTGGACTCCGCCACATTTCTGGGCATTGGCGCTTTATCGCCGAGAAGAGTACGCCGAAGCGGGCGTGCCGATGTTGCCAGTTACTCATGGTGAGGAATTTACTAAGCTACAAATATTGCTGTATACCTATATTTTGGTGGCTGTCACGCTATTGCCATTTACCATTCATATGTTCGGTGGTATTTACTTAGTGGGTGCGTTGTATCTAAACGCGCGGTTTATGTATTATGTTGTGAAGTTGTATCGTAACTACAGTGACGAGCTTTCTCGTAAGACATTTTATTATTCGATCATGTATCTGATGTATTTGTTTGCGGTTATGCTGGTTGATCACTATTTTTGGGACCTCTTGTTGATGAAGTTCTTTTATTGAGTATGTTTCATCATCACAAGAGGTGATTTTTAGCTTAAATATTAAGGAGATTAAGCAATGATGATTCGGGTCTTAATGAGCGTTGTGCTCGTTGTAATGTGTGTATTTCCATCCGTCAGTAAAGCCGAGGTGTCAATACTCGATTTTGTGGCTTCATCGCCTGTGGGAAGTTGGCAGCTCAGAGAGCAAATATCCACAAACCATAAAGGCAAGAAAACAGGAAGCACGATCCGCACGTCGATGGTGGGCAAGGAAGACCGCGACGGTGAAACTCATTACTGGGTTGAAATGGCCATGCAGAGTTTTAAAATTAGTAAAAAAGGTAAGCGTAAAAACAAGGGTAAGCGAGTTGTCATGAAGTCTCTTATGCCTGAATCACAGCTTAAAGCCGACCCTGAAAATGTACTGTCAAATTTGCGTAATTTTTCGATTGAAACCATCGTACAAAACGGCAAGCAAGAGCCGATGAGAATCACGGATTCCGGTGGTATGTTTTCTGGTGCAATGCAATTGGCAAACGTGGATATCGAGTTTGATTTTGAGCCAATGGGTACGGAAACAGTCACCGTGGCGGCTGGCGAGTTCAACGCTACGAAAGCCAGAGGTGTAGGTTCTACAGAGATTAACGCAATAATCAAAAAGATTAGGGTTAAGAGTGACATGGTTCATTGGTATTCGAATGATATTCCTTTCGGCTTGATCAAAATGGAGGGAACCACGACTACCAACGGCAAAACGAGTAACGAAACGACGGAACTGCTCGAGTATGGGGGCAGTGGCGCAGAAACCGAGATTACACGACCTGCTAAAGACATGCCTAAAACACCTGGTTTAGAAGGCTTGTTTGGTGGGGCTTGACGTAACCAAAGGGACCGCTCTGTCTATTCATGGCGAGCGGCTCGCTTGTTTGATAAACCTTACTCTCTGAAAATATTGAAGGTATGTTCGTGATTTTAAAAAGACTCATTTTAGTACTCCTCCTTGCGCCAATGGTCGCGTTAGCGTCGCCAGCGAGCATTTCGGAGTTAACCATTGATTCACATGGTCAGCGCTTGCCTGGACTTATTTATCAGGCGGCCGGAGTGGGTCCGCACCCCACGATGATTCTATTGCATGGTTACCCTGGCAACGAAAAAAATCTAGACGTGGCGCAAGAGGTCCGTAAAAAAGGCTGGAATGCGGTGTATTTTAATTACCGAGGCGCGTGGGGTGCTGAAGGCGAGTTCTCGTTTCGAAATTCTGAGCAAGACGTGCAGTCCGTAATCAAGTTTCTCCAAATGCCTAAAAATGCAAAAGGGCTAAGGGTGGACCCCGATAACATCGTGTTAGTGGGCCACAGCATGGGAGGGCATATGGCCATCGCCGGTCTACTGGATAACTTAACGGTGAAGTGTGCAGTCGCCTATGATGGCGCGAACCTAGGAGCGAAAGGCCGAGGCCTGTTTGCCGACGCGACAAGTGAAGCGTTATGGAAGGAGTACTCCGATTCTTTATTTATGTTAAGTGGCTGGAGTGGAAATAAAGCTGTCGCTGAAATATCAACTTATGGCAAAGAGCTAGATCTGACAAAGAGAGCCTCCAGAGTCAATGGCAGACCCGTACTGTTGCTCTCGGCCGACACCGAAGTAATACCTGAAAAGCTACACATACTGCCGCTACAGGCCGCTTTGAGCTCGGACAAAGGTCATCAGACTGAGTATCGCTTAATTGACGATGACCATAGCTTTTCTTCTTCCAGAGACAAGCTTATTGAGACTACGGTGACCTTTCTTAATAACAAGTGTTTATAGTCAGTGTTGCTGGGTTAAATCATTTCTGACGGTGTGAAAATTTGAATTTTTTTCACTTTTCCTTTTACCGACGTTAAACCTAAATCTGCCCAATCGTACTCACTGGCCGCCGTTGCCGTGTGCGCACTTACAATAATGGGAGTGTCGTATTCCTTAGTCAAACCTTCGAGACGCGACGCGGTGTTTACCGTGTCTCCAATTAGGGTGTAGTTCATGCGACTTTCAGAGCCCATATTGCCTGCGACCGCCTTGCCACTGGATATCCCAATGCCGATTTCAAGCTCGATGCCCAACTCTTCTTTGAGCTCTTGATTAAACTCTTTGAGCGCAACCACCATACCCAAAGCGGACTTGACGGCGTGACTTGCATGGTCTTCTGAGCGAATGGGCGCACCAAACACCGCCATTACGGCGTCTCCAATGTATTTATCAACGATTCCGTTGTTTTCCTCGATCACGGAGGTTATCCGATTAAAATAGCGATTCAGCAGATTCAGTAAGTCAGCCGGCGGCATGGTTTCGCTTAAGCCGGTAAAATTACGAATGTCTGAAAACATAATGCTGGCCTCGCGCTCTTCGCCTCCTAGCTCTATGTCGTTATTAAGTAATTCATCGGCGACTTGGTTGGACACGACCTTGCCAAGCAAATTTCTCACCCGTTCTTTTTCTTCCAGGCCGACGGCCATTATGTTGACTGCTTTTGCTAATGAACCAATTTCGTCTTCTCTGGATTCGCCGACACGAACTCCGTAATCGCCATCGCCGATAGCGCTAACGCTCTGGTTCAGCTGTTGTATTGGTTCTGTAATTGACTGACTAATAGTGAATGTGCCAATGGCAGAAAAAACCAAGCCAAGAGTAAATATTACAACTAGAGCTAGGCTGAGTTGTTGATAAGGAACCAGCTCTTTATCAAGAGAACCGTGTATGGCAACGTCTATTTGGGTTAACGGTGTTTTATCTAAACTGAAATTCAAACTGAGAAAGTTTTCGCCGCGGGTTTCATGTTTGATGAGGCGGCCCAGCGATCGAATCTTAGTCGTGAAGTCGCTGAACAAAGAAGCTCTGATTTGCTCATCCAAACTGCTGGCATGCAGCATTGGACGCTGGTTGTCAGTCGATGAGTAGACAGAGACATCCGTCAGTGCAATTTGAGAAATTTCTTTAGCAAATTCGTCGTCGATTGCAAAACCAAGGATGACCCATGCCTCAGGGTCGGGGATCAGAAGAGGGGAAACCGTCAGTTGGTACGGCCTATTGTCGATAAGTACCGTGCCAGAGGATTCCAGCAGGTCATTGTTCTCAGCCCTTTCCACCATCCAAGGCCAAGGGTTTGGCTCGCCAGTATTAAATTTTTCGTTTGTGGAGGCGATGACTTGACCATCAAAGTCAATCAACAGCATGGTTCCCGTGGACACGTTTGATATGCGAGATACGAGATTATTCATCGCAGAGACCATGGTGGGCGTATGGCCTTCGCCAAATACCTGCCGAAACGCATGATCACTTGTGGCAGGTTTGGCGATATCTTGCAGACTTTGAGTTCGGTTACTAATTAATCTCTGGAAAACGCCAGCGGTGACCGCTAAATCTGATTCTATGTTCGATTCAGCATTCTTGATGTTTTGTTGATTCACCACGAGTAGCGCCGTGGTGAGCAGCACTAAGATCAAGCCGCTAAAAAGGATGGCAATACGCCAGCGAAGGCTTTTTTTAAAGCGTGTTCGTAGCATTACGAAGGCAGCCAGTTCACTTACGGTTTGTAGCGACTGCCTTTCCCTGAAGAGTGTCGCCGCGATCTGAGTTGAGGTTTGGTGGCGATTTCTAAGTTTAGAGAATAACCTTCATCGATATTAACCGTGTCCTTGAAAGGCTGACGTTGCCTCGGGTGCCATACCTCCAGCACGTATTCACCATAAGGTATGTCTGAGATTTCGACTGAGCCATTGTGGTTGCTGATTTCATAAAAGGGAGTGTCAACGACCACAACGTATGCCCTCATCCAATCATGAATATTGCAGCCAAGCGTTACCAAACCCGGCGTGTCGAAAACGACGGGCTCTGAAGGAGTACCAGCATAAAGGGGTAAGTCAAAAGACTTGGTTTTAGAAAACGAGTAAACGTGGTGCAAAATGTTATCGTTGTTCGGAAAGCTGATAGCGGTGCCCGCCTGTACTACTGACACCTGAGGCTCGAACTCCTTGTTGATTTGATCAATCACGGCCTTGTTCTCTTGTAGTTCGGTGGGGTGTTTAGCAACTGCACTAAAGGTCACAACAGCATCCGTTAACGCGACGCCTTTTTGATCGGTCAGTGATAAGCTTGCCGAGCCACGTTGCGCCAGCGTGTTAGTAGAGCCGACGATGGCGCTCAATAAAAAAAGTGTCTTCGCGCTTACAAACGTCATGCTTGCGAGATTAAACAAATTGGTCACCAGTTTTTTATCCACGAAATAGAGAGTGAATTGCGATCATACCTGATGTTGCCGTCTGAGCGTGCATCTACTCTGCTTATTCCAAAGTTTAATGACGACCCGTCGGACAGCAGACGGCTCGCGTTTAAGCTCGCTGACCAGGCGCTGCCCTCATAGCGATAGATATACCAGTTGTTGCCCATACCAACGTCATTGCTGATCGCGCGCGCATCGTTTGACAAAGCCGGACGATAACGAGCTCCCGAGGTGATATCGCCATTGCTGAAAGACAATGATGCTGGAAAGCTCCAGGTTGAAGACGCGTAATACTCAGTCGCGATCGCTACCTGTATGGACTCTTTATCGAGGGCGTTAGAGGCAATGTCTTGAAGTGAGTCAGGTAATCCCACTGTCTGATTGATTCGGTCAGGTATTTCCCAGCGCTTACTCAAGCTGATACTTGCATCCCAATGCTCTCCAAAGGGTCTGGAGACGCTTAGACTGACTTCCGAGTCTAAGCGGTTTCGAGCAGAGACGTTGTAAACATGTCTGGTGCCGCTCCAGGTGGCCGAAAAAATCGGCTTATCAAAGCCTAGCCCCAATTTTTTTCTGTAACCAAGAGCAATGCCAACGCTGGCCTGATTACACGGGTAATTAGAATAGCTGCGTGTTCTTAGATTGGCACCGTAGTTGACGGACTCGGAGACACCCAGTGTCTTTCGATAGAATCTTGCAGCATTGACTTCTAGTATTGAACTTTTGGTTTTGTCATTCTCGACACTTGATAGGCCGACATTATCTAAGTACGAGACATCCACAGAAAGCTCGTTAAACGCTTCAACCGCTAGGCAAGAATGGGGCGACAAAGCGTATATCAGGCTGAGTATGACCCCAGCCTTTACGTTGGTTGGTTGGTGTTTTCTGATAATGTCCGTCATATAAGCAATATTATCGCAGTGATGGGTCTCTACTCATCCAGTGAAGAGCTTACGAGAAAGTCGTCGTATTTGTTGCCCTAGCCCTTTTGCATACATCCCGGCCTTACCAGCAATTTGCTCCGGATTGACGTCATCGTCTGTGAGCAGTTCTGGAGCCACACGACTTTTCATTTTAGTGATTGCTGATTTATCTACTTGGCTAAATTTATTAAAAAGCCAAAGGTTCGGCCAATTCCAGCTTCGCCCTCGACAAAAGCACGCGACCAAATCGACCAGCACGGGCTCTCCATCGGGCGTTATCAATGTATTGGTGGGGTTGCGTAAATCGTTGTGAGCTACGCCCGTGTGGTGAAGTTCTTCGATCGCGCCAGCCAGTTTTTCAAAAAAAGAAGGCCAATCAGGCTCGAAGTTGGTAAGCCGCGTGATCTGTTCTGATTCGTGGTAACTCATTAAGAATGAGCGTTTGCTTGGTGTGCTCAGTAAATCAGGAATACAGCTTACGTCTGAAAGCTTTTTTAGCGCTTTACATTCCCGCCAGTTAAGCAGCGGGCCGATCAGTAATCCAAACCATTTGTCAGCACCTGCCTGATCTTTGAGTACGGCTTTATGGCCATCAATTTCAATCAGTAGTACATCTGGTCGCGAGCCACCACCTTCTCTAAACGTGAAAGTGGCATGCGACCTCAAGTCCTCAACGGTGTATTGTTGCCAGTTAAATGTCATATTTAGGGCTTTTTAGCCAAGAGCTACGATAAGGTTTATGGTAACATTCCGCCCCGAATTTAGTCACACTTTCACAGCCGACAAAATCGGCCACATGAACGCCCCATGATTGATTTTCCGTTGACAGAAACCACCGCACTAACTCCATTGGATGGTCGTTACGCCAATAAGGTAGGCGACTTACGCCCAATATTCAGTGAATATGGCTTAATAAAGTATCGCTCTTTAGTTGAGGTTCGATGGTTGCAAGCGCTGGCCAATGAACCCAATATCAACGAAGTACCTGCTTTTTCTATTGAGTCTAGTTCTAAACTGGACGCCATTATTGATGGTTTTTCTGTTGACGATGCCGAATCAGTTAAAAAGATTGAAGCCACGACTAATCATGATGTTAAGGCGGTTGAGTACTTTTTAAAGCAGAAAGCCGAGTCAATTGAGGAAGTTCACGCGGTGAGTGAATTTTTTCACTTTGCGTGCACGTCAGAAGACATTAACAACTTGTCTTACGCGTTGATGCTTAAGGACGCTCGTAAAGACGTCATTGTGCCGACGTTCCAAAACGTCATAGCCGCAATCTCTAAGTTAGCAAATGACAATGCCAACTTGTCTATGTTGGCCAGAACTCATGGCCAACCGGCATCGCCAACAACGCTGGGTAAGGAAATGCGCAATGTGGTCGCACGTTTAGAGCGACAACTGGAACAGATTAAAGCCGTCACTATTTTAGGTAAGATCAATGGTGCCACCGGTAATTACAACGCACACGTGGTCGCCTACCCAGAAGTTGATTGGGAACGGTTCTCTAAGAGTTTTGTGGAATCCTTGGATCTTGACTGGAACCCATTAACCACGCAAATCGAGCCTCACGATTACATGGCCGAATTGTTTCACGCTGTGTCCCGTTTCAACACCATATTGTTGGACTTTGACCGAGACATCTGGAGCTACATAGCCATTGGCTACTTTAAACAGAGAGTCGTGGCTGGCGAAGTAGGTTCTTCGACGATGCCTCACAAAGTTAACCCAATAGACTTTGAAAACTCTGAAGGTAATTTAGGGCTGGCAAACGCAATGTTCGATCACCTTGCATTAAAACTGCCGGTCAGTCGTTGGCAGCGCGATTTAACGGATTCCACAGTATTGAGAAACATAGGCGTGGGCTTTGGTTACACCATGCTAGCGTGCGCAGCAACGTTAAAAGGAATCGGTAAGTTGGCAGTGAATGAGCCAGCACTGGAAGCTGATCTTGACGACAACTGGGCAGTGTTAGGCGAAGCCATCCAAACCGTGATGCGTCGCTATGACATCCCCGAGCCTTATGAAAAACTGAAAGCATTAACTCGAGGCAAAGACGGCATCGATAAGCAGGCGCTAGAAGTATTCATTGAATCTCTCGATATGCCTGAAGCCACCAAAGTCGAACTGAAGAAATTGACCCCATCTAACTACATTGGTGTTGCTGACAAGTTGGCAAAATCTTAAATGAGTGATCCGGTTCGATTATCAAAGTTAATGTCACAGCGCGGATTATGTTCGCGCCGAGAGGCTGATAAATTAATCGAACAGGGTTTAGTCCGTGTTAACGGTCAGACCGTTAATACACTGGGCGTTAAATTCCCTGAAGACGTAAAGATCGAGTTATCTGAGCGCGCTCAAGCGATTCAAAACGAGCGTGTGACCATCATGATTAATAAACCGGTTGGCTACGTGTCAGGCCAAGCAGAAGATGATTATGTTCCCGCCGTGCGATTGGTTACGGCGGAAACTCATTCAGATACGGACCAGACCAACTTAAGGTTAAGACCCTCGCACTTCAAGGGGCTCGCGCCAGCCGGGCGACTCGATATAGACTCCCAAGGACTGCTCGTGCTTACTCAAGATGGACGAATTGCAAAGCAGCTCATTGGCGAAAACACCGAGCTTGAGAAGGAATACTTAGTGCGCGTAAAAGGCGATATTAGCGATGCGCGAATTGACCAGTTATCCTTTGGCCTAGAGTTAGACGGCAAGCCACTTAAGCGGGCTAAGGTAAAACAGCTTAATCCAGACCAGCTGCAGATCATCCTTCGTGAAGGTAAAAAACGCCAAATTAGACGCATGTGCGAAGCCGTTGGCCTACACGTATCTGGCTTAAAACGGGTTAGAGTGGGCGAATTGCGGCTAGGTAAGCTCGCCGAAGGAGAGTGGCGCTACGTAAAGGCAGAGGAATTTACCCACCGAAATAAGCAGCAAAGTAGACAATCAAAGCCCCGACACCATAAACGTACGCAGCGTAAACACTAGCCGTCTTTTTAATCCAAGCAATTCTTTTGAGCGCATCAGTTTGGGTTAGCGTTAACCGCTTTTTCCTATTGGGTTAACGTATTCGAGCCCAATAATACCGTATTTCAAAAATCATAAAGCATTGAGAATTAGCCCTTAGCTGAGTGCAGATATGCGGTACTTTCGAATAATCTGCGATTCAGAGTCAACTTTGTCACTAGTCTGTGCGCGTTTTTATCCATTCATGTAACGAATAAAGCATTATAAACAGCGCTTTATAAAACATGCGGAGAATGTTAATGTGCCTTCAAAGGAACAAAAATGAGCATGCTCGTTTTCATCCCATCGAAAAAGGAGGGATTCTTGATATTTAAAATTAAATCAAAGGCTTACAACGTTTTCGAACGAATTCAAAAAGGGCGTAAATGCGCATGCACACTAATACGCTGTTAAGTGTATGAAAGAGAAAACTAAGGAGAATGTATACTTTAGCCTTATGGCATTTGGCTATGCGCTATTACCTACATACTTCCTGATAAAGTTTGAATTTAAACAGACGGTCCAATCCTTTCTACTGAGCACGGTTTTTTTCTTTTTTAGTCTTCACATGCTATCTATGTTCTCGATGAGTGATATCGAGGATGAAGGTCCATTTTGGCTGGACTGGGTCTTTGTAATGATAATTTATAGCGTTTATAGTTTTTTATGCTACTTGTTCTTTTTATAAAAACACTTAACAAGCGCTTTAAATATCCCTCCCGTTGGTCGGGCGGGACGCGTTTTCAACGCGCCCCGTTAAGCGGGCGTTATACG